>JBOHBN010000290.1:0-24026 GCA_050698355.1 Streptosporangiales bacterium
GTCGACGACACCGAGGTCTACGAGTTCCTGCAACGCCACTCGCCGTCCGAGCCGTGACTTC
This sequence comes from Streptosporangiales bacterium, assembly GCA_050698355.1. GTDB lineage: Bacteria > Actinomycetota > Actinomycetes > Streptosporangiales > WHST01 > JBOHBN01. The sequence continues at coordinate 62 of JBOHBN010000290.1, forward strand.
GTAGGTTGTCAGTGCGTGGTTGAGCGATGGCTCAACCACGCACTGACAACCTACGGGGAGGGGCGGAAACCGCGATGCAGCGCGACGGCGCCGCCGGAGAGGTTGCGCCAGGCCACCCGCTCCCAGCCGGCGTGCTGTAGCTCCCTGGCGAGGCTCGGCTGGTCCGGCCAGTCGCGGATCGAGTCGACGAGGTAGCCGTACGCGTCGCGGTCACTGGCGAACACCCGCGCCGCCGCCGGCATGACGGTGTCGAGGAACAGCCCGTACGCGCGGCGGAACGGCGCCCACGCCGGCGTGCTCACCTCGCAGACCACCAGCCGTCCGCCGGGCCTGGTCACCCGCCGCATCTCGGCGAGCGCGGCAGGCACGTCGACGACGTTGCGCAACCCGAACGAGATGGTCACCGCGTCGAACGCGGCGTCGCGGAACGGCAGCTGCAACGCGTCACCGGCCGTGAACGCCAGTTCCGGGTGCCGCCTGCGACCCACGCGCAGCATGCCGAGCGAGAAGTCGCATGCGACCACGACGGCGCCCCGCCGGGCGAGCGGCACCGCCGACGGGCCGGTGCCCGCCGCCAGGTCGAGCACGTTCTCCCCTGGCCCGGCGTCGATCGCGCGTACGACCGCTCCGCGCCACAGCAGCCGGTCCTGGCCGAGCGACATGGCCAGGTTGGTGATGTCGTACCGCTCCGCGACCTGGTCGAACATGCGGGCGACCTCCTCGGGCCGCTTGTCGAGCTGGGCGCGCGTCATGCGCCGTGACCCGCGCGCTTGGCGAGGTAGACCACGTACTCGACGCTCCGGCCGTCGCGCTCGACCCGCTGGGTGATCTCCTCGCAGGCCGCGCCCAGCGCCTCCAGCGAATCGCGCAGCTGCGGTGACCGGTCGGCCGCCCAGATCGCGAGCACACCGCCAGGGCGCAGCCGACGCAGGCAGGAGCGCAGGAACGCCGCCTCGTACACCCGCGCGTTCGTGCCGTGTACGAGGAAGGACGGGCCGTTGTCGACGTCGAGGAGGATCGCGTCGAGCGACCCGGGCTCGGCGGTGCATACCACGTCATGCACGTCGCCGACGTGGGTTGTCACGCGCGGGTCGTCCAGCAGGCCGGCGGCCGGGGGTACGAGGTCGGCGCCGAGCCACTCCACGAGAGACGGCTCCAGCTCGGCGACCTGCACCTGGTGTACGCGCGGATCGGCGAGCAGCGCGCGGACGGTGTAGCCGAAGCCGAGGCCGCCTACGAGCACGGCCAGGCGGCCGCCGGAGAGGCGGTCGAGCGCCGCTGTGGCGAGCAGCCGCTCGGTGGACGAGTCGACGGTGTCGATGGCGAACACGCCGCCGACGATGAGCTCGTGTACGTCCTGCTCGCCGCCGGGCGCGCGACGTACGCGCAGCACCACCTCGTTGCCGCGCGCGCCGGCTGCACGGCCGAGCACGATCGGCGCGTCGGTGGCAACGCTCACGTGGCGAACTCGCGGGTGATGCGTACGCGGGCCTCGAGCTCGAGCAGGGTCCGCTTGTTGTCCAGACCGCCGCCGTAACCGATGAGCGTGCCGTCCGACCCGACCACCCGGTGGCAGGGAACGACGATGGAGATCGGGTTGCTGCCGTTCGCCGACCCGACCGCACGCGGGTTGGCGGACCCGCCGACGGCCGTCGCGAGCTCCTTGTACGTGCATGTGTGGCCGTACGGCACCTCGAGCAGCGCCTCCCACACCCGGCGCTGGAAGGGCGAGCCCGCGAGCGCGAAAGGTACGTCGAAGGTGGTCAGCTCGCCGGCGAAGTACGCGTCGAGCTGCTCGCGCACCGATCGCAGCACCGGATCGCCGGCCACGGCCGCGTCGTCGGTGGGCGCGTCGTGCAGGAACCGGATCTCGCGCACGCCGTCGTCGTCGGTTCGTATGCCAAGCGCGCCAACGGGCGACGGGAGCACGGCGTGGGGCATGCGTCCATTGTCCAGCACGCCGCTGTCCCGTTCTAGCGGGATCGCGACACAGTCCTACCGCTCCTTGCCGACATCGCGGGATTGGGTGCGGTTACGGGCGGGAGAGCGCCGCGCTGACGGCGGCCTGCAACCGCCGGTGCGTGGCGGCGTTGTCGGCACGGTCGGTACGGACGACAACCGCGCGCAGGCCGGGCGCGGGCACGAGCGCGTCGCGCAGGTCGTCGGCCTTCGCGACCGGCGTGACCGGTACTCCGTACGCGCTGATGACCTCGCACAGGTCCAGCCCGTGCGGGGTTCCGAACACCCGCTCGAACGCGGGCTCGCTCGCCTGCTCGAGCATCGAGAAGATGCCGCCGCCGTCGTTGTCGACCACCACCAGCGTGAGGTCGACGCGCGGGTCTTCGCGGGGTACGGCCAGGCCGCTCACGTCGTGCAGCACCGCGAGATCGCCGAGCAGCGCGTACCCGTGCCCGCCTCCGGCGCGCTGGTGCGCGAGCGCGGTACCGACGGCGCTGGACACCGAGCCGTCGATGCCCGACAGGCCACGGTTGCCGAGCACGCGGACGCCTGCGCGCGGCACCGCGTACGCCTCCAGGTCGCGGATGGGCCGGCTCGATCCCGCGAACAGGACGCTGCCGTCCGGCAGCGCCGCGGTGAGGTCGCGGGCGATGCGGGCCTCGGTCAACTCCTCGGTCTCGTCGAGCACCGCATCAAGTGCCGTACGCGCCGCCGCGTCGGCGGTCTGCCAGGACCGCAACCACGCCGTGACCGGCCGGCGTACCTCCGGCGCCGGGATCGACGGCAGCACCCGTACCGCCGTCCGGGTCGGGTCGCCGAACCGGTCGGTCGACCCGACGACCACCTGCGTCCCGGCCGTACGCAGCCATGCCAGCACGCTGCGGCTGAGCCCGGGCTTGCCGATGACCACCGCGAGGTCCGGGCGGTGCGCGCCCGCGAACGCCTCGTCGGCGAGCAGCAGCGGGTAGGTGCCTACCGCGTTCGCCCCGTCCCTGGCGTCACCGTTCGGCTCGGACAGCAGGGGCCAGCCGAGCGCCTCGGCCAGCCGGCGCGCGGCATCGGGGTCGGTGCAGCCCTCGCCGGCGAGCACGACACCGCGCTCCGGGGGCTCGGTCAGCACGGACGCGGCAGGCGGGCGCTCGTCCACGAAGACCCAGGGCCGTCGCTCGGGCCGCCCGTCCAGGTCCTCCGGCCACTGCTCGTCGCCGTCCGGTACGAGCGGCTCACGCAGCGGGACGTTCAGGTGCACAGGACCGGGATTGTCCGCCACGAGCGCCATGGCGCAGGCGCGCGCGGCGACCGAACGCCAGTACGCCACCGCCCCGGCACGTTCCTCGGGTACGCCCAGGTCGCACGCCCACCGCGGGGCGGCACCGAAGATGCCCGCCTGGTCGGTCGTCTGGTTGGCGCCGGTCTCGTGCAGCTCCGGCGGCCGGTCGGCGGTCACGGCGAGCAGCGGTACGCCCGCGTGCGACGCCTCCAACACGGCGCCGTGGAGGCACGCCACCGCGGTGCCCGAGGTACACACCACAGGTACGGGACGACGGGACACCTTGGCGAGAGCGAGCGCGAGGTAGGCCGCGGACCGCTCGTCGTGCCGGACGTGCAACCGTACGTCACCGGCGGCGAGCGCCAGCGCCAGCGGAGCCGACCGCGAGCCGGGTGCCAGCACCGCCTCGCGCACCCCGCACCGCGTCAACTCGTCGACGAAAACACGCGCGAAGGCGGTAGAGGGGTTCACCCGGCTACCTCCCCTGCCATCAGCTCGGCCACGGCGGCCATCCTTCCCCGCCAGCGTCGCACGGTGGCCGCGTCCGCCGTGCAGGCGGCCAAGCGGTCGGCGTCGGGGACGGGCCGGCGTACCGGCAACGCACCGTCCACCGGCAGCAGCCCGTCGGCAACGACGTCGCCGGCGAGCAGGTGCCCCGTGCCAAGCCCGCAGGCGTACGGCAGCTCCGGCAGGGCCGCGGCGAGCGCGACACCCGCAGCAAGGCCCACGCTGGTCTCCACCGCGCTGGACACGACGACGGGCAGCCCGATGCGTTCGGCGATCGCGAGGCACGCGCCGACCCCGCCGAGCGGCTGCACTTTGAGCACCGCAATATCGGCCGCCTCCAGCGCAGCCACGCGGTACGGATCCTCGGCACGGCGGATCGACTCGTCCGCGGCCACCGGGACGTCCACCCGCCGCCGGAGGAGCGCCAGCTCCTCCACCGTCGCGCACGGCTGCTCCACGTACTCCAAGCCCCCTGCCGCCCGGTCCAGCTGCCGCACCGTGCGCACCGCGCCGTCGACGTCCCAGCCACCGTTCGCATCCACCCGGATGCGGCCGCCGGGTCCGAGTGCGTCCCGTACGGCCTCGACGCGCGCCACGTCCTCCGACCCGGCCTCGGAGGTGTCGGCGACCTTCACCTTGGCCGTACGGCAGCCGCCACTGGCTCGTACGATCTCGGAGGCGCGCTCGGGCCCGACGGCAGGGACGGTGCAGTTCACCGGCACCCGGTCGCGGACCGCCGCCGGCCACTCGCCGCCGACCGCCGCGTGCGCGGCACCCAACCACGGCACGCAAGCGGCCGCGTCGTAGTCGAGGAACGGGGAGAACTCACCCCACCCCGAGGGCCCCTGCAGCAGCATGCCCTCGCGTACGGAAGTGCCGCGGAACCGTTCCCGTAACGGGATCGCGAAGCACACCGGCTCGGGGTCGGCCACCCCAGCACCCTAGACGACTGAAAAACTCGCACCCGTGCCGCGTACCCGCATCAGGCCGATCGAGTGTCCAGCAGGCGCCACCGCGCTCGACACGCTCCGACCGGCGCTCGACGCGGCACTGGCCGGTACGGGACCACCCCTCGGGCTGCTTCCGGCAGACGGCACCGGCGCGGACGTGCTGCGCGCGGAGGTGCCGATCGAGGTGGACGGCATCGCCGCGACCGTGACGACGTCCGGTTCCACCGGCGAACCGAAGGTCGTGCTGCTGCCGGCCGGCGCGCTGCGCGCCTCGGCCACCGCGACCCTGGACCGGATGGGCGGGCCGGGACAGTGGCTGCTCGCGCTTCCCGCACACTACGTCGCCGGGCTGCAGGTCCTCGTACGCTCATCGGTCGCCGGCACCGACCCCGTCGTACCCGACGGGAGCCGGTTCACCGCCGCGGCGTTCGCCGCCGCGACCGCCCGGCTCGACCCGGGCGCGCGCCGCTACACCGCGCTCGTGCCGACCCAGCTCAGCCGCGTGCTCTCCGATGCGGCCGGACGTGATGCGCTGGCGTCGTACGACGCGGTCCTGCTGGGTGGCGGCGCCGCGCCGCCGAGCCTGGTAGGCCGAGCGCGCGCTGTCACCACGGTGCTCACCACGTACGGGATGAGCGAGACGTGCGGCGGGTGCGTGTACGACGGCGTACCACTGGCCGGTGTGTCGGCCGAGGTCGGCGACGACGGCCGGATCCGGCTGTCCGGACCCGTGCTTGCGGCCGGGTACCGGCTGCGACCGGACCTCACCGCGACCGCGTTCGAGATGCGAGGTGGGCGGCGGTGGCACGTGACGCCCGACCTGGGCCGGTGGGCCGGCGGCACGCTGGAGGTGCTCGGCCGCGCGGACGACGTCGCCGTCTGCGGCGGCGTCAACGTGCCGCTGCACGCGGTGGAGCAGGCCGTCGCCACTCACCCGGACGTCACGGCGGGTGCCTGCGTCGCCGTGCCCGACGCCGAGTGGGGTGAACGGGTCGTCGCGCACGTCGTACCGCGGGGCGAGGCGCCTGCGCTCGACGAGCTACGCGATCATGTGGCGCGGACGTTGCCGCGTACCTGGGCGCCGCGGGAGCTCGTGCTGCTGGACGAGCTCCCACTGCTTGCCTCCGGCAAGCCGGACCGGCGGGCGCTTCGCAGCGCCCGCCGGAACGGCCCGTGAGGGACGTCAGCCGGTGACCGGTGCCTTGGTGTGCACCGGCGTTGGTGCCGGCGCCTCATTGGAGCCCGTTTCGCTCGGCGTCGGGCTCGGTGTGGGTGAGCTCGGGGTCCGCTGCTTCCAGGTCAGCTCCGCCCGCGCCGCGACGTGCACCTGCGCGGAGCCGGCGAGGATCAGCGTCTGGGTCTTGTCGGGCTCCGGTACGCCCTGGAAGACCCGCCCGACCTGGACGGTCGCGATCGTCTCCGCCGTGATGGTGGCCTTGCCCTTCTTGGCGTCGGCCGGCACCTCGACGTAGAACTCGTCGCCGTCGTTCAGCTCCGTGACCTTCTGGTACCCGTCATCGGTCTTTCGCACCAGATGAACGCCGTCGGTCTGGCTCTCGATGCTGGCCTCGACCGCGTTGGACGACGTGGTCTCGATGGTGAACGGTCCGAACGGCTCGCCGGGTTTCGCGGTCAGCTCACCGTCGTCCTTGGCCGAGATGTCGAGCGAAACCTGCGGCTCGTTGCTCACCCCGCCGTTCGCCTTGCCGGTCAGGTAGTCGTACAGGTCCACGACGATCTCGGGGTTCTTACCGCCAGCCAGGTCGGCACCGTTGGTGAAGTGCCAGATGGCGGCCTGGGTACCGGCAGCCGCCGTGCGCGGGTTCAGCTTTGCCACGTCGTCGCCCGCGAACTCGGGAGCATCCTGCACCCGCTTCCGCAGGTCGTTGATGCTCAGCGCCGGGTAGGAGTTGCGCAGAATCCAGTTCACCCTGGGCGCGGACGCGGAATCCTTGAAGAAGTCGTCCCAGTCGCTTTCCTGGTACTTCGGATGTCCATCCGCCATCTCGACGTCGAAGTCGATGCAGTACGTCTCGAGGGTCGACGTGTGCCCGCCGCTGCTGGACTCCAGCAGCTTGACGTTCGTCGAGTCCCAGGTGCCACGTCCCTTCAGCCAGACGTGACCCTCCGTGCCCGGCTTGGCCCCGTGGTAGGTCGCGGTCGCTCCGCCGTCGGCCGCGGCGGACGGGCTCACGACCAGTCCGAAGGCTCCTGCCATCAGGGCGGCGGCACCGAGCCGCGCGCAGAGCTGCTTGCCTACTGCCACACTTCCTCCCTCGTACCCCCGGATTGGCGAAACACGTCCGCGCCGCGATGCGGCGAGCCCGAGGAGCGTAGCGGAGATGATCACCGCAGCGCCGTGCTTCGGATCGGCTGATACGTAACGTGATACCGGGTCCGTCGAACACGTACTGCCTGCATCCGAGAAACTTGTCGCCATGACGACCGGACCTTCGGACGCAAGCGGTAGGCGGCAGGTGTCGGAACTGTTCGACCCGGGTGTGTGGCGGGAGGTCGACGGGTTCGGCGACCTCACCGACGTCACCTACCACCGCGCGGTCGACCATGGCACCGTGCGGGTGGCGTTCAACCGGCCGGAGGTGCGCAACGCGTTCCGTCCGCACACCGTGGACGAGCTCGCCCGCGTACTCGACCACGCCAGGATGACCGCGGACGTCGGCTGCGTACTGCTCACCGGCAACGGGCCGTCACCCAAGGACGGCGGATGGGCGTTCTGCTCCGGCGGCGACCAGCGCATCCGCGGGCGTGACGGTTACCGGTATGCGGCGGGCGAGAGCGCCGACACGATCGACCGCGTCCACTCCGCCGATCCCGGAACCCCCGCCACGGCCCGCGCTGGGCGGCTGCACATCCTCGAGGTACAGCGGCTGATCCGGTTCATGCCCAAGGTCGTCATCGCGGTCGTACCCGGTTGGGCGGCAGGTGGCGGGCACAGCCTGCACGTGGTGTGCGACCTCACGCTCGCGAGCCGGGAGCACGCACGCTTCAAGCAGACCGACGCCGACGTCGCAAGCTTCGACGCCGGGTTCGGCTCGGCGTACCTCGCCAGGCAGGTCGGGCAGAAGCGCGCCCGGGAGGTCTTCTTCCTGGGCCGCGCGTACACCGCGGAGGACGCCCACCAGATGGGCATGGTGAACGCGGTGGTGCCGCACGCGGAACTCGAGAGCGCGGCCTTGCAGTGGGCGTCGGAGGTCAACGCGAAGAGCCCGATGGCGCAGCGGATGCTCAAGTACGCGTTCAACGCCATCGACGACGGTCTGGTCGGGCAGCAGCTGTTCGCCGGCGAGGCGACCAGGCTCGGGTACATGACCGACGAGGCCGCGGAGGGCAGGGACGCGTTCTTGCAAAAGAGATCGCCGGACTGGTCGCCGTACCCCTGGTACTACTGATCGGGCCCATCCCACCCCGTGATCATGAAGGATCGTCGTAGCTATAGCTACAACGATTTTTCATGATCACCGGATTGGGTCGTCGTCCTCGGCCGCCGCGCCGGCCGCGAAGCGGCCCTTGAAGTTGCGCCAGCCACCGGTCACCGAGGACGCGAGCCGGGTGCGCATCTTGTCGAGCAGCACGTAGCTGAGCAATCCGCTGATGACGAGTGCAAGGAAAACACCGAGCCAGCTCTTGGCGCCGACGAGCCACAGCCCACCCCAGCAGGCCGCGAACAGGAGCAGCCGTGCACCTGTGTATCCGACTAACGCGCGCATCTCTTCGAGGGTACGCCTGGCCGTACCCCGCTCAGATGGCCGGCCCGCGGCGGCGCCGTTCCGCCAGGCCCGGCGGCTTCAGGTCGAAGATCACCTGGGCGACCAGCGCGGCCGCACCGGCGGCGAACAGGTCCGGGATCACGACGAGGGCGAGCAGGTTGCTGTTGGAGAGGTCGACGCCGTCCTGCACCAGCCACACGGCGAGCGCCAGCAGCAGGAACACCACGATGACGGCGATCGCCGCCGACACGGCCGCGCTCGTGCGCACGCCGAGACGCCGCCACGCGTCCGACTGCCGAGCGAGCCGCGCGTCCACCGAGAGCGTGATCGCACCCGCGATCCCGGAAGCCGCCCCGTAGCACAGCCCGAGGCCGGCACCGGCGAGCAGTCCCCAGCCCATCGGCAGCGACGCGATCCACACCCGACCGGCGAGGCCCGGCAGGAGCGCGAGCAGCATCCCGTACGCGGCCCCCACCGCCGTCCCGAGCGCCAGCCCGAGGAGCGTGGCGTGCCACCAGGTCCGGATTCGTGCCACGGACGCACCTCCCGCTCCCCGACGTACGGACTGTGACGCAACCGTTTTCAGCGCACACTTCGTTGCTCCAGCAAACCTATGGACCCGATGGTCACGGTTTGGCTGCGCGGGAGTTACAGAATGTCGCGGAAGGTAGCCGACTGATCACGTTTCGCCGTAATTGGGCGGTTTCGGCTAAATCAGCGGCGATCGCCGTCGATCGCCTGCGCCAGCGCATCCGGAGACGCGTTGCCGCCGGAGAGCACCGCGACGATCTTGCCGGCGGGCAGCTCGACGGACCGGTAGATCGCCGCTGCCGGTGCCACCGCTCCGCTCGGCTCGGCGACCAGCCGCGCACCGAGGGCGAGGTCGCGGACGGTGGCGGTTATCTCGTCCTCGGTCACGGTGAGCACGTCGTGCACGTACGCGCGGATGTGCTGCCAGGTCAGCTCGCCCACCACCGGGACGCGCAGGCCGTCGGCCGCGGTTCGCCCGGTGCGCTCCTCGTCCCAGGCGACGCGCTCCCCGGCGGCGAGGCTCTCAGCGGCGTCGGCGGCGAGTTCGGGTTCCACTCCGATCACCTTGGCCTCGGGGCAGGTGGCAGCGATCGCGAGCGCGATGCCGGAGATGAGCCCGCCCCCGCTGACCGGCACCAGGACCGCCGCGACGTCCGGCGCGTCCTCCGCGATCTCCAGACCGACCGTCCCCTGGCCGGCGATCACGGCCGGGTGCTCGTACGGGGGCACCACCGTCGCGCCGGACTCGGCGGCGATCGCCTCTACCCGGGCGAGCCGCTCGGCGACCGGGACCGGGACGACCTCGCCGCCGAACGCGCGGATGCCGTCGACCTTGACCGTGGGAGCGCTGTCCGGCACCACCACGCAGGCGCGCACGCCGAACGCGCGGGCCGCCCACGCGACGGCGCGACCGTGGTTACCGCTGGAGTGCGTGACCACGCCGGCGGCGCGCTCCTCATCGGTCAGCGACGCGATCGCGTTGTACGCGCCGCGCAGCTTGAACGCTCCGGTCGGTTGCAGCGACTCGGGCTTGATCGCGATGTCGCGGTCGTCGGGACGCGGCCACGGTACGAGCGGGGTGCGTACGGCGATTCCGGACAGCCGCTTCGCGGCGGCGCGTACGTCGTCGATGGAAACCAGTTCGGGCACGCGGGCCAGCCTATGCCCTCAGGGCTCACTCGTCGGGCTCGCCGAGCGGGGCCGACCGGTTCTCCCAGCGGGTGGAGAGGACGACGGTCGTCCGCGTACGCGACACGCCCTTGATCCCGCGCATGCGCCCGAGCGTCTTCTCCAGCGCGTCGATATCCGCGCAACGCGCCAGGCCGACGAAGGACTCGTCACCGGCGACGAACCAGCAGTGCTCGATCTCGGGCACCGACTCCAGGCGCTTGGCGACGACCTCCTGGTCGGCCGAATCGGACAGGTAGACGCTGACCAGCGCGCTCACCGCGAGCCCGACGGCGTCCGGGGAGACCGCGGCGTGGTAGCCGGTAAGGACACCGCGTTCCTCGAGCCGGCGTACCCGGTCCTGCACGCCCGGGCCGGAGAGCCCGACGAGCCGACCCAGCTCGGCGTACGACTCGCGGCCGTTGGCTCGCAGGGCGTCGACGAGGCGCAGGTCGATCCAGTCCACGCAGCGCACCCTAGACGAGCGTTGTGTGCCGGGAACCCGGGCCCGCGCGGACATGACGTTGCTCACACTGAGCGACCGACCCACGGGTGAACGACACCTCTTTCCCGGTTACGCAACCGGTCCAAGCCGCGCATATCGCCACGCTCCGTGACAGCAGGGCGCGAGATTTGGCCGTCTCTTGTGTCCGGGAAAGTCCCACGAAAGACACTGTTCATGCAATCGTCCCCGAAGTAAGAGGTACCTGTGGATCCTGAACATCATCGGCTCCTGACCCCTGCGGAGGTCGCCGCGCTCTTTCGCGTGGATCCGCGCACCGTCACCCGCTGGGCAGTCTCCGGGCGGCTGCACAGCATCCGCACCCCGGGCGGCCACCGGCGTTTTCCGGAGAAGGACGTGCTGGCGTTGCTCGAGGGCATCGGTGTAGAGCCGCAGGAGAGCGGGGCCGCTGAGGAGACGCAGGGCGCCGAATCACCGGCGAACGGACCGGACCGGGGTGACGCGCCGCCTCACGCGTAGGAGTGAAAGCCGACGATCCAGATGTTCACGACGAAGTAGTTCACCAGGATCGCGGCGAACGCGACCAGGGCGATCACCGCGGCGCGGCGCCCGCGCCAGCCCGCGGTGACCCGGGCGTGCAGGTACCCGGCGTAGATCACCCAGATGATGAACGACCACGTCTCTTTGGGGTCCCAGCCCCAGTAGCGACCCCACGCCGCCTCCGCCCAGATCGCGCCTGCGACGACGGCGAACGTCCAGATCGGGAACCCGACCGCGATGACCCGGTACGCGAGCGCGTCGAGCGCACGCGGCGTCGGCAGCCGGTGGGCGATCCCGGAGAGCCCGACCTCCACGCCCGCGTCCACGCGCTGCCGGTAGCGCTCCGCGACCAGGTACAGCGCCGACACGACCGTGGCGACGGTGAACAGCCCGATCGCCAGCGTCGCCGCGGTCACGTGGATCGCGATCCAGTACGAACGCAGGGCGGGAACGAGCGGGCCGGCGCTCTCGTACAGGACGGCGCCGTCGAGGCCGAGCCCGAGCACGACCACCCCCAGCACATACATGCCGAGGAACCGCGCCTTGTACCGCCACAGCAGGAACAGCAGCGCGGTGACCGCCGCGAAGCACAGCGTCGAGGTGAACTCGTACATGTTGCCCCACGGCCACCGGTGGACGGCGAGGCCGCGGGTGAGGATCTCAGCGAGGTGCGTGAGCCAGCCGAGCACGGTGACGACGACCGCGACCCGGCCGAGGAACTCCGAGCGCGCGCCCGGACCGGTGGGCGCTTCCGCGTCCGACTCCTGGGGCGCTGGGTCGGCTCGCTCGGTGTCCTGTGCGCCGGGCGTACCGACCAGCACCCGCTCCTTGGCGGCGGGGGCGGGGACGATCCGCGCGGTGAGCATCTCCGCCGCGTACGCGAGGATCGCCGCCGTGTAGACGACAATCGCGCCGTCCATCAGAAGGTTGGACAGACCCGCGTACCCGGCAGCGGTCATCGCTCGCTCCCCTTCGCTTCCGCATCGTCGTGGTGCGTCGGCAGCGCCTCGCGTAGCCGCCCCGCCAAACCGTCGAACTCGGCCTCGAACCCGTCGCCGCCGTCGCTGCGGGCGAGGCCGCCGAACTCGACCACCGTACGCCCGCCGCCAGCACGGCTCGCGCGTACCCACACCCGTCGCCTGCGTACGAACAGCGACAGCAGCAGCGCACCGATCGCCACCGCGGCGCTGCCCAGCGCGAGCACCTTGCCCGGGTCGTGCTTGACCTGGAGCGCGGAGTACTCCTTCAAGCCGGTGAACGTGACGCTGCCGCGGTCGCCCGGCAGTTTGACGGTCTGGCCGGGGCGCAGCATCTGGCTCTTCTGCGGCAGCCGCACCTGCTTCATCTTGCTCGTGTCGAGGGTGTAGACCGACTGGGCGGCGCCGTTCTTGGGGCTGAGGTCGCCCTCGTACGCGATGAGCAGGATGACCGGGTCGAGCGGCGCTGGATAGGCCGACGTCGGGCCCTGTCTTGTGACCGCGAACGTCGGCAGGAAGAACATCTGGAAGCCCATCTGGGGCTTGGTCGCGTACGCCTTGACCACGCCCTTGGACGCGAAGTTGTTCTTGTCCTGCGCCACGAACGGGACCGCGCCGGACGACACGACCTTGCCGTCGCCGTCGCGCACGGTGATCTGCGGCGAGTAGCCGTGGCCGAGCAGGTAGACCTTCGACCCGCCGACATCCAGCGGGGAGTTGACCCGGAGGTCGTACTTCTGCTTCGGCGCTCCCGGCCGTTCCCGGTAGTGCAGCCGGGCCCGGAAGTCCTTCGGCGTGCCGCGTTCGGGACCCTTGGCAACGTACGAGGCGGTGAACTTGTCCAGCGTCACGGTGAACGGAGCCAGGTCGTCGCTGTTCGCGAACCGACCGTGCTGGAACGAGTCGTACGAGATCACCGTGTTGGCGAAGCCGTCGCCTTCGGTGACCACGACGTTGCCCTTGTAGCCGAACAGCGAGCCGATCGCGACGGCGACGAGCAGGACGACGAGCGCCACATGGAAGAACAGGTTGCCGGTCTCGCTCAGGTAGCCCTTCTCCGCGGCGACCGACGGCTCGTCACCCTCGACCACGTCGACGCGGAACCGGCGGCCGCGCAGGAGCCGCCGGGCCGCGGCGATGACGTCCTCGGGTGGCGCGGCAGCCTCGAACCGCGTGCTCTTCGGCAGCCTGGACAGGTTGCGCGGCGCCTTCGGTGGGCGCGCGCGCATCGCCGCCAGGTGCGCGCGCGACCGCGGGATGACGCAGCCGAGCAGCGACACGAACAGCAGCAGGTAGATCGCCGCGAACCACGGCGAGCCGAAGACGTCGAAGCCCGACAGCTTGTCGAGCACCGGCGCGAGCGTGGGGTGCTCGGCGAAGTACTGCTGCACCCTGCTGGGGTTCGCGGGCCGCTGCGGCAGCAGCGAGCCGGGGATGGCCGCGAGCGCGAGCAGGAACAGCAGGAAGAGCGCGGTGCGCATCGAGGTGAGCTGCCGCCACGCCCAGCGCAGCGTCGCGACGAGCCCGGCACGCGCACCGAGCTGCGGCGGCTCGGCGGGCTGCGCTTCCAGGTCGAGGTCCTGGCGTACCTCCTCGGTGTCGGCCGGCTCGGTCTGGTCAGTACGCGCGCTCATCACACCACCGTCACGAAACCGCTCACGAGACCGCGCGTCGCGATCACCACCTGCGCCCACACGCCGGTGGCCAGGAGCACGCCGACGACCACGAGCATCGCGCCGCCGATGCGCATGACCCAGGGCCGGTAGCGCCGGAGCCTGCCGAACGCGCCGAGGGCGCGGCGGAACCCGAGGCCGGCGAGCACGAACGGCAGGCCGAGACCGAGGCAGTAAGCGAACGCCAGCACCGCGCCGCGGACGGCGCTGCCGTCGTTGAACGCCAGCGTCTGCACCGCGCCGAGCGTCGGTCCGATGCACGGGGTCCAGCCGAGCCCGAACACGATCCCGATCAGCGGCGCACCCGCGATACCGAACGAGGTCGGCACGCGGTGGACGCGGAAGTCCTTCTGCAGCCAGGAGATCGCGCCGAGGAACGCCAACCCGAGCAGGATGGTGACCACGCCGAGCACCCGGGAGATGGGGTCGGCGTACGCGTGCAACAGGTTGCCCACCCCGCCGAACAGGGCGCCGGCGCTGACGAACACCAGGCTGAACCCGACGACGAACAGCACGCAGCCGACCAGCATTCGGCCGCGCCGCGCCCCCGAGGTGAGGTCGGCGCCGGAGAGGCCCGTGACGTACGACACGTAGCCGGGCACGAGCGGGAGCACGCACGGGGAGAGAAACGACACCACGCCGGCAACGAAGGCGACCGGCAGGGCCAGCGGCAGCGACCCGCTGGTCACGATACGCACGAACGTGTCGGCGACGCCGCTCATCGGCGCGCGACCTTGCGTACGACCGAGAGCAGCTTGGTGTAGGTCGTCTCGCCGATGATGCGCGCGGCGACGCGCCCCTTCCGGTCGATCACGATCGTGCTCGGCACGGCGGCGGGCGGCAACTCGCCGCGGAACCGCAACGCCAGCTCGCCCGGCTGGTCGTAGATGCTCGGGTAGCCGAGGTTGAAATGGTCGACGAAGATGCCGGCGTTCTTCTTGTTGTCCTTGAAGTTGACACCGAGGAAGCGGACGCCGTCGGCCCTCGTCTTCTTCTGGACGGCGCGGAGCGCGGGCGCCTCGGCGCGGCAGGGGGCGCACCAGGATGCCCAGAAGTTCACCACGAGCACCTTGCCCTCGTACGACTTGCTGGAGACGTGCTCGCCGGAGAGCGACCGGCCGGCGAGCGTGGGCGCCTTCTCCCGGTCGCTGGCCGGCACGGTCTGGACCTCACCGTCGCCGGCGACGTAGCGTTGCTGGCCGCTGCCTTCCGTACCGCTGGACGCGCCCGCCCCCGAGCATCCGGCGAGCGCGACCACGGCCGCGCAGAGCGCGGCCACGAGCATGCCAAGGCGGTTGGGGGAACGGCGCACCCGTCCATTGTGAACACCGCCTTCCGAACGGTTCAGCACGGGGCGTCCCCATGACGGGAGGTACCTCCCTGGGCGTGGTGCGGTCGACTGGGCGACCTGAGTCAGAGGGACTTGGTGAAGTACACGCGACGGTACCCGTGGTCAGCCGCGCGGTGCGTCTCAACGAACCCGTGGCGGGGATAGTAGGCGATGTTTTCGATCATGGCCTCGTTGGTGTAGAGCCTGACCTCGCTCAGGTCATGGTCACGGGCTTGCTCGTCGGTGAAGTCCAACAACTGTGCACCGACACCGGTGCCCTGAGCGTTAGGTGCAACAGCGACGTTGTCGAGCAGCAGGTAGTCGCGCTCGAACTCGAGCACGAGTAGCCCTACAAGCAGGCCGCCTTGGTCGGCGACCCACACCTGACCGGCTTCGATGAGCGACCGGTAGTCGGCGTTCATCGGGGCTGGTTCCCTGCCAATACGATCGACGTAGTGCGCATAGGCAGCGCGCGCCAACGTGCGTGCCGCTGCGGCGTCGTTCGGCCGCGCCGGTCGAATCACTACCATCCCCACAGTCTGACCAATAACCGCTCCTGTACGCGGGGGGATCCTCAGATGAAGGACCCGTCACGGGATGCGGACCGGCCCGATTGTCACGACGAGCTCTGCTCGGCCAGGTCCTGCAGGAATCGCGGCATACGGCCAGCGCCGAAGTCGTAGTAGCGAACCCAGTGCGGTGTGATCGCGATGCGCGCCTGCTGGTCGTACATCTGACGGCAGTTTCGCTCGAACTCGTCCGCCGCTTCGGTGTCCATGGTTTGCCTGGCTGCGGCCAGGTACTCCGGGACGACGCCGTCGACGATCTGCACGCTCGCCCGCCCTCGTATCGACAGTGCCCGCGCTTGCTCGGGTGTGTCACCCGCGTCGATGGCTAGTGCAACATCCGGGCGAGCCGATAGAGCCGCGACCTTCGGTGCGGTCGTGGCCGTGGCGACCACGAATTGCTCGCCTGTCCAGAAGAATCCGACCGGAATCACCCGCGGTGTCCCGTCCTTCCCGGTGTAGGCAAGGTGCGCCGCCGAAGTGGACCCGAGCAGTTTCCGCGCCCCGGGTGCGCACAATTCCTTGTCGATGTCTTGCTGATCCACGCGCGTTCACCTTCCATGTTCTGCATGACCCATCGTGCCCACGCGTGCACCGCGGAGGGCACCGGCCGCACGGTCAGTTCCGCGGAGTCGTGCGGTCACCAAGCGGCCGATGGTTAGACCCACACCACCCACGGGACTCATCGGCGGCGCCGAGTTGCGCAGGTAAACCGAGGGTGGTCAGTCCCCGTGACGAACGGGGACGCGAGGGAAACGCTCAGGCGCCGCGCTCCTCCTCGTCGGCGGGGATCGCGAGCGCGGGCTCGGCGTAGCTCACGTCGACGACGCTGTCGTCGGCGTAGGTCAGCGAGGTGACGCTGGCGAGCGAGCACTGCCTGCGGTCGGGCCGGTGCCACAGCCGCTGCCCGGTGAGCGCCCGCCGCGTCACCTCGATGGGCAGCTGGTGGGTGACGCAGACGGCCTCGCGCCCGGCCGCGGCGGCGCGCACGGTGGAGAGCACGCCGAGCATCCGTTCCACGACCTCGCGGTACGGCTCCCCCCAGGAGGGCTTGAACGGGTTCATCACGTACTGCCAGTACCGCGGGTGCCGCCACGACCCGTCGCCGACACCGAAGGACAGCCCCTCGAAGCGGTTCCACGGCTCGATCAGCCGGTCGTCGACGTCGATCTCGAGCTCGGCACGTTCCGCGGTCGGCGTCGCGGTCTCGACCGTACGCTCCAGGGGCGAGGCCCGCAGGACGGTGAGGTCGCGGCCCGCGAACCAGTCCGCGACCCGCTCGGCCATCTCCTTGCCGGTGGCCGAGAGGTGGAAGTCAGGGCGCCGCCCGTACAGCACCCGGCGCGGGTTCTCGACCTCGCCGTGCCGCACCAGGTGCACGACCGTTCGGGTGCCGGTCATGCGGACGTCTCGGGCTCGGCCTGGGCCGCGACGCGCGCAGCGGCCGGGAGCGCGTCGGCGATGCGGTCGAGCGCCGCGTCGTCGTGCGCCGCGGAGCAGAACCAGGACTCGAAGCCGCTCGGCGGCAGGTAGACCCCGCCGGCCAGCATCGCGTGGAAGAACGCGGCGTACCTGTATCCCTGCTGTCGCCGCGCGCTCGCGTAGTCGACAACGTCCTGGTCGGTGAAGAAGACGCTGAACATGTTGCCCGCGGCGTTGATGCGGTACGCGAGCCCCTCGGCGTCGAGCGCTTCACTGACGAGCCCCTGGAGCCTGGCGGAGACCGCGTCGACGTGCTCGTACACCTGCGCGGTGCACCCGACCAGCGTGGCGAGGCCGGCCGCGGCCGCGACCGGGTTCCCCGACAGTGTGCCGGCCTGGTACACCGGCCCCTCGGGCGCGAGCGACGCCATCACGTCGGCGCGCCCGCCGAACGCGGCGGCAGGGAAGCCGCCGCCCATCACCTTGCCGAACGTCACCAGGTCGCCCGCGACGCGGTCGATGCCGTACCAGCCCGAGCGCGTCACGCGGAACCCGGTCATCACCTCGTCGAGCACCAGCAGCGCACCGTACGAGTCGCACAGCGCGCGCAGGCCCTCGTTGAAGCCGGGGGCGGGCGGGACGATGCCCATGTTGCCCGCGGCCGCCTCGGCGATCACGCAGGCGATCTCGTCGCCGTGCTCGGCGAACGCCCGCTCGGCGGCGTCGAGGTCGTTGTACGGGAGCACCACGGTCTCCGCCGCCTGCGCACCGGTCACGCCGGGCGAGTCCGGCAGCCCGAACGTCGCGACGCCGGAGCCGGCCGCGGCGAGCAGCGAATCGACGTGGCCGTGGTAGCAGCCGGCGAACTTGACCACCTTCGGCCGGCCGGTGAACCCGCGCGCCAGCCGCACCGCGGACATCGTGGCCTCGGTGCCGGAGTTGACCAGACGTACCCGCTCGACCTGCGTCGCGCGGGAGGCGATCTCCTCGGCCAGGTCGATCTCCCCCTGCGTGGGGGCGCCGAACGACGTGCCGTTGCCGACCGCCTCGCGTACCGCGTCCACCACGGCCGGGTGCGCGTGGCCGAGCAGCAGCGGACCCCACGAGCAGACCAGGTCGACGTACTCGTTGCCGTCCACGTCCCGGATGAGCGGGCCGGCGCCGGACACCATGAACCGCGGCGTGCCACCCACGGCGTGAAATGCGCGGACCGGGGAGTTGACCCCGCCCGGCACGATCCCGCAGGCGCGGTCGAACAGCGCCGCGGACATGTCATCCGCGGGCGGCGGGTTGAAGTCGGGGTCGATGAGGGGTGCGATCACGCACCCATCATCCCAACCTCTCCCTAACACCGGTGTAACGGTCCGGCGCCTGGTGCTCACTCCCGGGCGTAATGCTCGTCACGTACGGCGTCGTGCGTGAGCTCGTCCCGCACGGCGGCCACGCCGGCGACCATCGCGCGCAGCTTTGCGCGAGCGACCGGTGGGGGCAGGTGACGCAGACCACAGTCGGGGTTCACCACCAACCGGTCCGCCGGTACGACCTGCAGCGCCTTGCGCACCCGCTCGGCCACCAGGTCGGGCGGCTCGATCTCGCCGCTCTTCACGTCGATGACACCCAATCCGAGCTTGCGGTCCCAGCCGTGGTGGCGGAACAGCTCGAGGTCGTCGTACCCCTTCCGGGCGAACTCCAGCACGAGCTGGTCGATCCGCGCGTCGAGTACGGCCGGGAAGAGGAAGTCGTAGTGGCCCTGCCAGGACGGGCGCGCGTAGCGGTTCCCGTAGCAGACGTGCAGCGCCCACTCCGCGTCCACTCCCTCGGTGACGATGTTGACCGCCTCCACGGCGACGTCGACGTCTTCCGGGTAGCCGGCGAGGAACGGCTCGTCGATCTGCAGGAGGGTCGCGCCCGCGCGTACCAGTTCGCGGGCCTCTGCGTTGAGGATCGCGGCGAGCGCGCGGATGAGGTCGGCCTTGTCCGCGTACGCGTGGTCGGAGAGCCTGCGCGACAGCGAGAACGGGCCGGTGAACGAGAACTTGATCGGCAGGTCCGTCTGTTCCCGCGTGAACGAGAAGTCGTCGACCAGTCCCAGAGCCGCCTTCTCCCCTTCCGGAAGGGGAGCTGCGACCTCCGCCTGGTAGTAGTCGTAGTAGAAGGCCTTGACAGCGTCGGTGATGCGAGCCCCGGGAATCCTCGCGAGCAGGTAGTCGATGTCGTTGTCGCGGCGCAGCTCCCCGTCGGAGACGATGTCGATGCGCGCGCGTTCCTGGTCCTTGATCGCTGCCTTGATCGCGACGTCGTGGATCTCGTCGAGGTGCCTGCGGCTGATCCGGTGCTGGTGGTAGTCGGTCTTGAGCCGCTCCAGCCATTCGGGTACGGAGTACGAGCCGATGACCGTGGTCGGCAGGATCGGTACGGACGCGCCCACGTCAGTCCCTCACCTGGGTGATGAGGGTGACGACGTTCGTCCCGGCGCGGTGGGCGAACGACGCGTAGCAGACGTCGAAACCGCTCCGGCTGCCCACGTGCTGGAGCAGCGGCCCGTTTACCCAGTTCACGATCGAACCGTCGTACTTGCCCGGCCCGCGAAACCCGGTGCGGTACTGGTGGGTGTCGGTGACGAACAGGTCGTGGCACTGCAGCCGACCGTAAGGGTGCAGCAGCGGCAGCGTGTCGGAGAAGCTCGCCACGGCACCGTTGCTGACGTGCATGCGTACGTCGCCGTCGGCCTCGAGCAGCGGACGCAGCACCTCGCCGTTGATGCCAGGCGCGACCGGGTGCAGGTCGAGGCCCATCAGCGGCACGTACCGTTCCTCCAGCTTCACCGCGTCCCATGTCGCACGCCAGAAGGCAGTCGCGCCCGCGACGTCGGGGAAGGACCCGGGCGCTACTTCCGGGAGCAGCTCGGGACCGAGCACGAGGAGCTTGTCGACGAACCCGTAGAGCGCCTCGGGCTCGACGCCGATCGACCGTGCGAGCCGCCCCGCGTCCGCGTGCGGCACGTACGCGCGGACCTCGGTGCCGTAGTCCTGGCCGTCGATCCTGGCCACCTCCTCTGTGGGGAGGTTGTCGTACACGTTCGAGATGTAGACGAGGAAGACCTTCGACCGCAGGAAGCCCAGCGCGGTCGCCGGCTTGGTCGCGTCGAGGATGAACGAGCTGATGTGCGTGGAGTGGTGCGCGACCGCCCTCCGCGCGGTGTTGAGCACGTGTTCGGAGTAGTCGCACATCAGGTAGTTGAGCCGGCGGTAGTACTCGCGGCCGTGCTCGCGATCCATGCGCCTGAACTCGTCCAGCCAGGTCCGCGCCTGGTTGCCGTTGCCCACGCCCAGCTCCACGATGTAGAGCTCCTCGGGGAGCGCGTCCCGCACCGCCAGGTCGTCCCACACGGCGAACAGCCCGCTGATCAGCTCGCGTACGGCGCGTACGTTCCGCGCGTCGCTCTCGCCGCCCGGCAGCGACTCCTCGTACCGGCGGCCGGTGGCCTGCTCCCATACCTGCAGGAAGCGCCAGTACAGCGCGTTGAACTCCCAGATACGACTGGAGGTCGCCGGCGTCCACGGCTCCAGGTAGACGCGACCGAGCTTGTCCGACCGTGCACGCTGTGCCAGCAGCTCGCGAACGGCCCGCTCGAGCGACACCTCGCCGCTGCGCCGCAGGTCGATCGCCAGCTCTGCGCCGGCGCCGTTCATGGCGCCCTCCACGGTGGACCCGATGGCGCGCAGGTCGATGGCCTCGCGGAAGTTGTTCTTGTACTGGATCCAGTCGCAGACCACGCGCAGCCGGGACAGGTCGATCGTGTCGTCACGCAGCGCAGCGACGATCGGTGCGAGGGAGCCGGCGACGTCGAGCCGGCCGTTGCCGCGGAGCCTGGTCGTGGGCCTGATGTCAACGATCACCGGGCGTCTCCCGCGCGCTCAGGGCCGGGCGCGTACGGGCAGACCGGGGCTCGATCCCGGCCCGCTGGAGCACCTCGGGGACCGCGTCCTCGTGCCCGAACGCCATCACATGCGTCCCGGCGACCCCCGGCAGCTGCGCGAGCACCTCGATGGTCTCCGCGCAGAGTTTCAGCCCCTCCTCCCGTACGCGGTCGCTCGGAACGCCGCGGATGCGCCGCACGACATCGTCGGGTATGTAGATGCCGGGCACCTTGCTGCGCATGTACTCCATCGTGCGCACCGACTGGATGGGGCCGACGCCCGCGATGATGGCGCACTGCTCGTGCAGCCCGAGGTCGCGCACGTCAGCCATCCAGCGGGCGAAGCCGTCGGGATCGAACACGTACTGGGTCTGCACGAAGTCGGCGCCCGCCGCCACCTTCTTGCCGAGGCGCTGCGCGCGGAACCGTACGGGTGGGGCGGCGGGGTTCTCCACGGCGCCGATCAGCCACCACGGGCGGTGCGCGATCGGCCTGCCGGACAGCGGCTCGCCGCGCTCGCGCAACCGGCTGGCGACCCCGACGAGCTGAGTGCTGTCCAGGTCGAAGACGGGTATGGCGTCCGGGTGGTCGCCGTAGGAGGGGTGGTCGCCGGAGAGCAGGAGCACGTTCGGTATCCCGACCGCGCCCGCCGAGATCAGGTCGGACTGCAGGGCGATGCGGTTGCGGTCCCGCGTCGTCACCTGCATCACCGGTTCCACGCCGTGCTGGAGCGCGAGCACGCTGCCGGCCCAGCTGGCCAGGCGCGCATGCGCGCCCTGGTTGTCGGTGATGTTCGCGGCGTCGACCCAGTCGCGCAGGAGGGCCGCCTTGCGGGCGATCGCTCCCGGATCCGCGCCGCGCGGTGGCCCGATCTCCGCGGTGACGGCGAACCGCCCGGACGCCAGCGCGTCCGCGAGCCGCCCCTTGCTGCTCGGATCCCGCCCGTTGCTCGTCACGTCGATCACTTGCCGCCGTCGGCGGCGGCCCACAGGTCGTCGTCGCGTCCCTGCCAGTAGTTCACCCACGAGCTGCGGCCCCACTCGCGGTGGTCGATGGGCCGCTGCAGCAGGGTGAGGTCGCGGGCGTGGCCCTCGCGTTCGGCCCGCTCGTACGCGACTACCCACACGCACGGGGTGTCCGGGTAGACCTCGCAGTTGCCCTCGGGGGTGACGCCGCCGCACGGGCCGTTGCGCAGCTGTTTGGGGCAGGTCATCGGGCAGGCGTACCCGGTCGCCGGCAGCGCGCACTGGGCGCACATCCGGCACCCGAAGCCGGCCTCCTTGACCTTGCGTTCCGCCCAGGTGAACGGCCGGTAGGCAGCGGCGTGCCGTTCCAGCGTGCGCGCGAGCCAGCGGTACAGGGGGTTCGGCCGCAGCGCCCGGTGCAACCGGTACGTCGAGCGAGCGGCGAACCGGGGCACGACCGGGCGCGGCGAGATCGGCCGCGCACCGACGATCCGCTCAGCTGGCCTTGCGGCCGTCCTGGTCATGCCGGTCACCACATCCGCTCGCCACAACCATCACCGGCTGCGGGACCACGCGTACGGGCGCGGGCGGCGCGCTCGTACTGCCGGCGCTGCGCAGCGCGGCGACCGTCTCGCGCAGATCCCGTATCTCGCGGAAGAGCGACTCGACCAGCTCGGGATGGACGTCCGCCCCCTGCGTCTGCGGCATCGTCAAGGGGTACGAACACCGTGGGCATCGGTGCCGCTCGGCCATCCAGATCACCTGCCAGACATTGCGTCCACGCCCCGTTGCGTGTGCGTCCATGATCCCGTCGGTACCGCCCTGGCAATAGTCGGCTTCCGACACAAATTCGCGACCGGCCCGGTTGTGTGGCGGGCACAACACCACCGGGTCGACCGCTGGTCACCCATAACGTGTCAGTAGCTCAGCCCGCCATGGCGAGCTGAGCTACTGACTGATTCCGAGAACTGCCTATCCTGGCGGAGGTATGCCTACTCCCCCGGATCTGGACGCTCAGCAGCGGATCGCGGCGCGACGCGCCAGCGTTCCCACGCTGAGCTATCCAGAAGAGCTACCGGTCAGCCAGGCACGCGAGGAGCTGCTGACCGCCATCCGCGACAACCAGGTCGTGATCGTCGCGGGCGAGACGGGGTCGGGCAAGACCACGCAGCTGCCGAAGATCTGCCTCGAGCTGGGGCGGGGCGTGCGCGGCACGATCGGCCATACCCAGCCGCGCCGGCTTGCCGCCCGTACGGTCGCCGAGCGCCTCTCCGACGAGCTCGGCACCGAGCGAGGCGCCCAGGTCGGCTACAAGATCCGCTTCACCGAGCGCCTACACGAGGACACCCTGGTCAAGCTGATGACAGACGGGATCCTGCTGGCCGAGATCCAGCACGACCGCCGGCTGCAGCGCTACGACACGTTGATCATCGACGAGGCGCACGAGCGCAGCCTCAACGTCGACTTCCTGCTCGGCTACCTGAAGCGGCTGCTGCCGAAACGGCCGGACCTCAAGCTCATCATCACCTCGGCCACGATCGACCCCGAGCGCTTCAGCGAGCAGTTCGGTGGGGCACCGATCGTCTCAGTGACCGGTCGTACGTACCCGGTCGAGGTCCGCTACAGCCCGAACGACGACGCGGACACCGACCAGGCCCAGGCGATCCGGGTGGCGGTACACGAGCTCGCCGCGGAGGGACCGGGAGACGTCCTCGTCTTCTTGAGCGGGGAGCGGGAGATCCGCGACACCGGCGACCTGCTTGCACGAGAAGACCTGCGCGACACCGAGATTCTCCCGCTGTACGCCCGACTGTCGACCGCCGAGCAACACCGGGTCTTCCAACCGCATACGGGACGCCGGATCGTACTGGCCACCAACATCGCCGAGACGTCGCTCACCGTGCCTGGCATCAGGTACGTAGTGGATCCCGGCACCGCGCGCATCTCCCGCTACAGCCAGCGCACCAAGGTGCAGCGGCTGCCGATCGAGCCCATCTC
>JBOHBN010000291.1:0-2098 GCA_050698355.1 Streptosporangiales bacterium
TTAGCCTCGATTCCCGGTGGGCGGGTTGAGTCCGCTCGTGTGCGACGCAGACGTGATGGTGTCGCCCGAACACGCTGGTCAGCTGCCTTGCTGTGTTCATTGGCGCTGTGTACCTCAATGGATCTAGCTGAACTTGCCTGTGTCCTTGAGCGAAGCGGGATCCGCCGCGCTGTCCGGCTCTCACGTTTCTACGTCCCGCCTCGAAGAGACTTACACGGTTGATATTTGTCGGCGTGTCGCGGTGCCTTGCTGTCCTCCGCTGAGGCGATACGGGTCTACCGTACTGTTGAGATGCTACGGGAGATCAGTTGAGGTCAGGGGCGGGGTACTTCCTCCAGCCCACCGGCGCGGCGCAGCGCCGGTACGAGGCGCTGCGCGCCTACTTCGTCGGCGAGGAACCGGCCTCGCAGGTCGCCGACCGGTTCGGGTACTCCACCGCCAGCGTGCACCAGATGGCCACGCTGCTGCGCAGGGGGAGGATGCGGCTGTTCACCGACGTCAAGCCGGGGCCGAAGGGGCCACGCAAGGCCACCGGGCAGCTGCGTCAGCAGGTGCTGGGGCTGCGGGCGGACGGGCACTCGGTCACCGAGATCGCCGACGCGCTCGCCGAGCGGGGGCTGCCGATCTCGGCGCAGACGGTGTGGCAGATCCTGGACGCCGAGGGGATCGGTCGGCTGCCGCGCCGCGACGAGGGACGCCGCGGCCCGCCGACCCGCCTGGATGTGGTCAAGGCCACCGCGCTGCCCGGCTGGCCGCAGGCCCCGATGTCGCTGCCGTGCGACCACGCCGGGCTGCTGCTGTTGTTGCCCGCCATCGCCGACCTCCGCCTACCCGAGCTGATTCGCTCCGCCGGCTACCCATCCACGAAGGCGATCTCGGCCTGGCAGTCGATCGGGTCGCTGCTGCTGGCCAAGTGCGCCCGCCGCCCCCGGATCCACCACGTCGGGTCGCTGACCGACGACACCGGGCTGGCGTTCTGCCTCGGGCTGACCGCCCTGCCCAAGGCCACCCACCTGGGCAGCTACTCCTGGCGGGTCCGCCGCGACTGCAACGCCGCGTTGCTCACCGGCGTGGTCCGCGAGCTTCGCCGGCTCGGGCTGGCGACCGGCGAGGCCGGGTTCAACTGCGACTTCCACGCCATCCGCCACCACGGCGACGACGCGGTGCTGGAGAAACACTACGTGCCCAGGCGCTCGCAGCGCACCCGCGCGGTGCTCACCTTCTTCGCCCAAGACCACGCCAGCAGCGAGATGGTGTACGCGAACGCCGATCTCACCAAGGCCGAGCAGGCCGCCGAGATCATCGCCTTCGCCGACTACTGGCGCCACGCCACCGGCGCCGACCCCGGGCTGCTGGTGTTCGACTCCCAGCTGACCACCTACCGCGTCCTCGACCAGCTGTCCGACCGCGGCATCGACTGGCTCACCTTGCGCCAACGCGGCAAGACCGAACTGGACCGGCTGTCCGCGCTCCCCGCCCAGGCGTGGAAGATCGTCACCATCCACAGGACCGGCCGCTACCGGCGGCCCCGCCTGCACGAAGACATGATCAAACTCAAAGGCGTGCACGCGAAGGTCCGCCAGATCGCGGTGAAGAACATCGGCCGCGACCAGCCCACCCTGCTGATCACCAACAACCTCACCACCCCCGCCAAAGACCTCTTCGCCCGCTACGCCGAACGCATGGGCGTGGAAAACGAGCTCGACGCCTACATCAGCGGCTTCCACCTCGACGCCCTCACCTCAGGCGTCCCGCTCAACGTCGACCTCGACACCACGCTGACCGTCATCGCCGGCAACCTCTACCGACTCCTCGCCCGCACCCTCGACCGATACGAACACGCCACCCCCGACAAGATCTGGCGGCACTTCCTCGACGCCACCGGCACCCTGCACATCGACCCAGACGGCGGCCTCACCTGCGCACTCAACCTCCGCAGCCACCACCCCGCACTCATCGACGCCGGCTACGCCGACGTCGAGGTCCCCATCCCCTGGTGGGGCGACCGAACCCTACGCTTCCACTTCCCACCACGCTGAACAGCCGGCCCGAGACGAGAAACTTCAACTCAATTACCGCACCGGGAATCGAGGTTAGG
>JBOHBN010000292.1:0-13656 GCA_050698355.1 Streptosporangiales bacterium
GCTAAGTCGGGTCAATGTGGATCCAGCCCTGGTCGCGTCACGACGAGGAGGCCACTTCCGCGAGCTAGACGGCCTCGGCGCCAGCTGTGAGGCGGCGGAGGAGATCGCGGCCCGCACCGTGAACAAGCAACGTGCCCGTTCCGGGCAGAGCGAACAGGCGAGCAAGACCTCGATCGAGGACATTTCCGCGCCGCGTCGTGGCGGCATCCGCTCGGGGAACCGACACGGGGGCGGTCGCACGAAGGCGCAGCCGTACGCCGATGTCAAGGCGGCCGACATCAAGGGCCGCTCGAAGATGACCAAGGAGCAACTGCAGCGGCACCTCGCCCGGACGTAACCTTCACACGGCCCCGGTTGACGGCATTCCCACTGAGCCCTCCGCAAGGTGAGGCGAACCGTGCTCGTTACGAAGTCTCCGTATTGATGGGCTGCACCGGTGCCGTCCATCCCTGGTCGGTCATGGTCCAGGCCGCGGTGGTCTCCCACCCCTGGTCGCGGAGTATGCCCTCGGCGTCCTCGGGCTGGTCGACGGGTGCGGCCAGCGTGCGCTGCACTGCGGGGGTGCCGCGGTCGTCGCGGATGATCAGCTCCGGCTCGGGTCCGCCCGTGTGGCCTGGTACGTGTGCGGTGTATGCCATCACGCTCACCTCTTGCTGGGTTGGTCGAACAGGGGCTTGTAGCCGGGAGGCAGCTGCGAGCGTAGGTTGTCCAGCTCTCCGGCGCTGATCATGCGCGTCAGGGTGGACAGCACGGTACGCGCATGCTCGTGCGCCTGCTCTAGGGTGCAGCCGAGGCCTTCCTGGTCGGCGAGGCTGCGCAGGAAGTCATCGACGTCGGCCGTGTCCCGGGCGCGATTGACGAACTCCTCATACTGCATGGTTGCCTTCCCTCTCAAGGGCTTGGAAACAGTCACGCCCGGCGGCATTCCCGTTTCCGGTAGCGGGTATGCACGGTCTAGTTGGAACCCCGGCCCGGCGGCCAGGCAGGTTGCTGTTCGCCGGGCAGAGCTGAAACGGTGAAGCGAAGCGTTGTGAGGCCAACAGGCAGGGAGGCCATGAGGTGAGTTCGGTCCCATTCGAAGACAGCGGGCAGTTGGAGCAGTTCGTGCGCGGCGTACAGCACCGTGCCGGGCTGGACTCCTACAACGAGGCCCACCAGCTGGCCAGGGCGACGGTCGCGACGCTAGCGGCGTCGCTTTCTGCTGGACAGGCCGCGCAGCTGGCGCAGTGGCTGCCGGACAAACTGCGTGGCGAACTCGCCGCGAGCAGCGGGCAGGCCGGCCGGTTCGACAAGACGACCTTCGTCGACACCGTCGGCGGGGAGATCCACACCATCGATGCCGACCGGGTAGAAGCGCAGGCGGCAGCCGTGCTGCAGGTGCTGCGGGCGGCCGCGCCACGTGAGCAGATCGACGATACTCTCGCGCAGCTGCCGACAGAACTCGCCGCGATGTTCGACTCGTCACCAGGTGGCCGCTGAGGCCTAACCGAAGTGCTCCTGGGACCGCCACCTCGGCACCGGCCATACCACCCGGCACGTCGTCAGGGCACGCAGCGACCGCGTGATGCTGCCCAGGCATGGACGCCGCCTGCCCGAGCTGCTCCCGCAGGGTCCGATGGACCGACGCGATCCTGGACGATCGCTTACAGGTTCGCGACCAGTACGAAGGGATCCGGCCAGGCGTAGCGAAGCGCGATGGGGGCGCCGTTCAGCCTTCCGGGCAGCCCTTCCGGCGGCGATACCTCGCGGCGGTCCACATACTGCCCGCCGCGCGCCTGGTAGAAGGCCGCGGCATCGGTGTTCTGCTCGAGAACCCAGACGTGGAAACCGGTCTTCGTCCCCCGTCGCACGACGGCCTGCGCAGTCAATGTCAGCAGGCGCGAGCCGATGCCCTTGCGCTTGCGATCGGCGACCACGTGGAGGTTGTCGAGCAAGGCTCCCCAGGCCGGGTCGTCCTCGAAGATGGTGTGGGCGAAACCCACCAAGCCGTCGTCGTCCTCGGCGAGGAGGGTGTGGCTCAGCGGGTCGGGGGCGGCCAGCCGGTTGCTCCACAGCGCCAGGCGGTCGGTGGCGACATCACCGTCGAGGTAGGAATCGGTGTAGGCGCCCCGATAGTGCCGGCGCCAGCTGTTGGCGTGCAGCGCCGCAACCGCCTGGGCGTCGGACGGGCTGGCGAGACGGAACTGGAGATGGTCGGGCCCGGTCACGGTGATTCCTCCTAGTCAGTCCTGGCATTGGCACAACACTGACAGGATGCCGAATTGTCATTGGGTGCCGTGCGACCGATGAGCGGCGAACGACCCGGGCGCGGTTACTGCTGGCCGCGGTGGCGATGCAAGGAAAGCCTCCTCGCTCGCAGCGCGACACCGATGCTGGCGGCCAGCACCACCACCCCGGCGAGGACCTCGCCGGCGACGGCGGCGAAGCCCCAACTGAGCGCCGGATGCGTCAGCGTCTGCATCTCCCCGGCAGTTTGCGGGGCGCCGGCGAGGTAGAAGGCCGCCACCACCGCCGCGGTAACGGCGACCGCAAGCCTGGTTCGGGCCGCCAGGAGCCCGGCCAGGGCCAGCGGCAGCAAGGCGAAGACCACCGAGATGGCCTCCTTCGGGCCCTGGTGCGTCTGAGTCACTCCGTAGGTCGCGACCGCCATCACCACCAGGCCGGCTACGGCCACGACCTGCAGTGAGGATCGCTGGCGGGTCGAGGCTCGTTCGTGTTCTTCCTGACTGGTGCGGCTGTTGGCGGCGTGCATCGATTGCTGTGTCATGCCGGTAATACTGCTCCGCGAGGATGCCGCGGTCGTCGTCCACAGGGCGGCTCTTGCGCTACCGCAACCGACGTATCCGGAGGTCCGTGTGAGCGACCGTCCGGTCACCACCCACCGCGAAGACGTTCCTGGACTCGAGCGCTTGCTCCGCGACGCATCGGTGGTGACAGCACGTCGGGCTGCCGGTGAGCAGTCACACCGCGGCGGTCCCGATCATGCCCGCGCGTGTAACCAGACCAGCGAGCTCGTCCTCGGTGGCATACTCCGTGCCGGCGGGGCGCCGCGGCACGACGAGGTAACGGGTCTCGGCGCTGGAATCCCAGACCCGTATCTCGGTCTGGGCGGGGAGCTCCAGCCCGAACTCGGCCAGGACCTCGCGCGGCCACCGCACCACTCGGGAGCGGTATGCCTCGCTCTTGTACCAGGAAGGCGACGGTCCCAACAGCGAGATCGGGTAGCAGCTGCACAGGGTGCACACGATGACGTTGTGCACGTCCTCGGTGTTCTGCACCACCCGCAGCAGTTGTGGCGCCGGGCCGTGGCTCATCGACAGCCCGAGCTCCCCGATCGCGGCGTTGCCGTCCGCGAGCAGGCGTCGGCGGAACGCGTCGTCGAGCCAGGCCCGCGCGACTACCCGCGCCCCGCTACGCGGGGTTGACTGGGCCAGCAACCGGTCCAGGATCCGGTCCAGCGTGGCACCGTCGACCACGCCGCGCTGCTCCAGTACGTTCTCCAGCGCGCGGACCCGCTGCGAGACCGCCGCGTCGTCATGTGCCATCAGCCGGCTCCAGGTACTCGTCCCACAGGTTCACCGTCACGGTGTGGCCGCCGTGCTCCCACAACTGGTCGGCGTCGAACCGGACCGCGTACACAGCACTCGGCTCGCGTCGTTCGCCGGCCACCGTCGCATCCGGCAGCGGGTGCTGGCCGTGCCGCTCGACGATCTCGCCGACATGCCCGCGGACGTAGCGCGGCGCGCGGGTGTGCCCGGCCGGGTCGTCAAGGATCACCCGTACCCGCTGGCCGGGCGCGAACCGCTCAGCCATGGTCGGCCCAATCTCGGGCGAGAACGCCCTTGCGATCCAGGAGATCCTCGATCGCGGCCAGCCACCGCTCGTAGTAGGAAGCGGACAGGTACGCGGAAGGCTCCAGCCTCTCGATGGAGTCGCGGAACTCGTCGAGCTGGAAGACCCCGCTCCGCAGCAGCGACGACTGCAGCGCGTACACGCGCGCCTCCCAGTCGGCGTGGAAGGGCTCGCCGTCATCGTGCGGGTCGACCGGGCCGAAGCCCTCCATGCCACCCACGTCGTGGATCCGGCTCATACGAGGGATTGTAGGCTGTCCGGCGCTGACGGGGGCGTACCCCTCAGGCGACCTATGCTCGATTGGGAGGGCTGAGCAGCGATGCAGCGAAACCAGGAGGCGAGCACATGAACGGTCACTCCGCGGGCAGCTCGACCGGCGGCGTGCGTGTCTTCTCGATGCTCAACGGGCTCGTCCTTCTCGGCATCCTGCTGCAGGGGCTGTGGGCCGGTGAGTTCATCGGCGGAGTCGGCGGGGCCGATTGGGTCGAGGTGCACGCGATCACTGGGTACGTCGTGGTGCTACTCTCCCTGGTCGCAGCGATCGTCGCGGTTACCACGCTGCGGCGGCGCGGGTCGGGGATCGTCGGTCTGTCGATCACCTTGTTCGTGCTGCTACTCATCCAGGTCGGACTCGGCCAGGCGATCAGCGACGGCGGCCAGCGCGCGCTCGTCGCCGCCCACGTGCCCGTCGCCCTGCTCGCCATGGCCTTGGGCGTGTATCTCTCGGTCGCCGGGGCCAGGCTGCGTCACGCCTCTTGACCGCCGGCCGTCGGGTACGCTTGTCGGCGTGACCCACACGGTCGGCCGTACGGGCGGGCGAGTAGCCGAGCGCCGCTGAGCGCTCCTCGCCGCCGTACTCATGCTCCGCGGTCCCCGCGGCCGACCGAAGAGATATCCATGACCCGGATCCCGGACAAGCCCACCCTCGACGGCCTCGAAGACAAGTGGTCCCGAGCCTGGGCGGAACAAGGCACCTACGCCTTCGACCGTGCCAGCCCCCGCTCGCGGGTGTACGCGATCGACACGCTGCCGCCGACCGTGAGCGGCAGCCTGCACGTGGGCACGCTGTTCTCGTACACGCACACCGACATCGTGGCGCGCTTCCAGCGGATGCGCGGCAGGGCCGTCTTCTACCCGATCGGGTGGGACGACAACGGTTTGCCGACCGAACGCCGCGTGCAGAACCACTACGGCGTGCGCTGTGACCCGTCGCTGCCGCGCGACCCCGCGTTCACGCCGCCCGAGCGGCCGGGGCGCGAACCTGTCGCCGTCAGCCGCCCCGACTTCGTCGAGCTGTGCCAGCGCCTGACGTCGGCCGACGAGCAGGCGTTCGAGCGCGCCTTCCGCACCCTCGGCCTCTCGGTGGACTGGTCGCTGCTGTACACGACGATCGGGGACCGGGCCAGGGCAGTCGCGCAGCTCGCGTTTCTACGCAACCTGGCGCGCGGTGAGGCGTACGCCGCGCAGGCACCGACCCTGTGGGACGTCGACTTTGGCACCGCCGTCGCGCAGGCGGAGCTGGACGACCGCGAGGTCAGCGGTGCCTATCACGCGCTGACCTTCCACGCCGACGACCGCGATCTGGTCGTCGAGACGACCCGCCCTGAGCTACTGCCCGCCTGTGTGGCGCTGGTGTGCCATCCAAGCGACGAGCGGTACGCGGCCCTTGCTGGGCAGCACGTGCGCACACCGCTGTTCGGCGTGCCGGTGCCGGTACACACGCACCGGCTGGCCGCGCCCGACAAGGGCACCGGGCTGGCGATGGTGTGCACCTTCGGCGACCTCACCGACGTGACGTGGTGGCGCGACCTCGACCTGCCCGTGCGCGCTGTCGTCGGCCGCGACGGCCGGTTGCTCGCCGACGCTCCACCGGGCGTGCCGCCGCACCCGTACGACGAGCTGGCCGGCCGTACGACCCGGCAGGCCCGAGAACGGGTGGTCGAGCTGCTGCGGGCGTCCGGAGAGCTCGCCGCCGAGCCGAGCCCGATCACCCACGCGGTCAACTACTACGAGAAAGGCGAGCGCCCGCTGGAGATCGTGCCGACCCGACAGTGGTACATCCGGGGCGGTGGTCGCGACGTCGGCCTGCGCGCACGGCTGCTCGCTCGTGGCGAGGAGCTGCGGTGGCACCCGCCGTACATGTCCGCGCGGTACGCGGACTGGGTGCACGGCCTCACCGGCGACTGGCTCGTCAGCCGGCAACGCTACTTCGGCGTTCCGCTGCCCGTGTGGTACCCGCTCGACGCTGCCGGCGAGCCCGCGTACGACTCGCCTCTGACCCCGGACGGGGACGCGTTGCCCGTCGATCCGTCGACCGACCCGCCGCCTGGGTACGCGGAGCGCCAGCGAGGTGAGCCGCACGGGTTCGTCGCCGACCCCGACGTGCTCGATACCTGGGCGACGTCGTCGCTCACCCCGCAGATCGCGGCCGGGTGGCGTGGTGACCCCGACCTGTTCGCCCGCGCGTTCCCGATGGATCTGCGGCCGCAGGCGCACGACATCATCCGTACCTGGCTGTTCGCGACGATCACACGCGCCGAGCACGAGCACGGCGTGCTGCCGTGGCGGCACGCCGCCATCTCCGGGTTCATCTACGACCCGGACCGCAAGAAGATGTCGAAGTCCAAGGGCAACGCGGTCACACCCGAGGCGGTTCTCGGCCGGTACGGCACCGACGCCTTCCGCTACTGGGCCGCGCACGGCCGACTCGGCGTCGACGCCGCCTTCGACGACGGCATGCTGCGCACCGGCCGGCGGCTCGCGATCAAGGTGCTCAACGCGAGCCGGTTCGTTCTCGGCATCGGTGAGCCGGCTGGTCGGTCGGACACGACGGAGTCTCTTGATCGAGCCCTGCTCGGCTGGCTCGCAGACGTCGTCGACGAGGCGACCGCGGCGCTCGACGCGTACGAGCACGCCCGCGCGATGGAGTGCGTCGAGGCGGCTTTCTGGGCGTTCTGCGATGACCACCTGGAGCTGGTGAAGTCCCGCGCGTACGGCGAGCGCGGAGCAGTGGCCCAGGCGTCGGCGCGAGCGGGCCTTGGCGCGGCGCTGTCGGCGTTGCTGCGGATGCTGGCGCCGTTCCTGCCGTTCGTGACCGAGGAGGTCTGGTCGTGGAGGCGGGACGGATCGGTGCATCGCGCGCCATGGCCGTCGGCGGACGAGCTGCGCGCGGCGGCACAGGGCGCCGACCCCGGCCTCGTGCTGCTCGCAGCCGAGGCGATCGGCGCGGTTCGCAGGGCGAAGTCGCAGGTCAAGGTCTCCATGCGAGCCGACGTCGACGTGCTGACCGTGCGCGCCGACGCTCGTACGCTGGAGCGGGTCGGCGAGGTCATGGACGACATCCGCGCCGCCGGCCGCATCCGCACCGTCGAGCTGACCGCGGGCGGCCCGGAGCCGTGCTACCAGGTGCGCCTTCTGTAAGTTGTCAGTGCGTGGTGGACCTATAGCTCAACCACGCACTGACAAGGTGTCAGGGGCGGCGGCCGAGCAGGGCGAGCAACTGGTCACCCGGGTCGGACGAGTCGACCTCCACGGGATCGGTGAACAGACCGGTGCCGGCGAGTTCCCCCGCGCGCGAGCGGACGTACGCGAGGACGTGTTCGGTCGCCTCGGGGTCCAGGTCCATGTCGAGCCCCGCGCCCCGCGTCAGGTCCCAGCCGTGCACGGTGAGGTCGAGCAGCATCTGCTCGGCGTACTCGCTCGCGGGCGCGTCTCCGAAGGACAGGTGCACGACCTGGTCGTCGGTGGCGTCCTGCCATGCGGTCTTCGACGCCGCCGCCGCGGCGCCCCACGCGTTGGCGGGGTCGTCGCCGAGCACGTCACCGTCGTACCGGTCGCCGACCTCGGCCATGGTCTCTCCACGCAACAGGTGCGGCGCCCACAGGTGCTCGCTGGCCAGGTGGTTGACCAGGTCGTGCACGGACCACTCCGTGCACGGGGTCGGAGCGTCCCACCGGTCCGCGGCGACGTTGAGTACGCGCTCGGAGAATGCCTCGAGTGCGGGCGGGATGAGGACACGTGCGTTCTCGGCCATCCCATCACCTTGCCGCATGGACGGCCCATGACTGCGGCGGGGGTCAGCGCCAGAGTGCGTGGAAGTGGTGCACAGGGCCGTGTCCGCTACCGACGTCCAGCTGGTCCGCGGCACGCAAGGTGCCGGTGAGGTACGCCTTGGCCTCCTCGGCGGCGGTCTGCCAGCTCGATCCCCGCGCACGGAGTGCCGCGATCGCCGACGACAGCGTGCACCCGGTGCCGTGCGTGTTCTTCGTCTCCACCCTCGGGCCACCGAGGCGGTGTACCTCGCCGTCGACCGCGAGCAGGTCGGGGCTGTCGGCAGCCTTGAGGTGGCCTCCCTTGAGCAGGACGGCACGCGGACCGAGCCCGAGCAGCTCATTCGCCTGCTCGCGCATCTGCGCATCGGTTTCCGCCTCGCTCGCGCCGAGCAGGTCGGCGGCCTCCGGCAGGTTCGGGGTGATCAGGTCGCTGCGTGGCAGCAGCCGCTCGCGCAGCGCGCTCACCGCGTCAGCGGCGAGCAGGCGGTCGCCGCTCTTGGCCACCATCACCGGGTCGAGCACGACGTGGGGTGGTCGGCGCCGCGCGAGCACGTCCGCGACGGTCTCGATGACCTCGGCGCTGCCGAGCATGCCGATCTTCACCGCGTCGACGCGTACGTCGTCGAACACCGAGTCGAGCTGGGCGACGAGGAAGTCGCTGGGCACCTCGTGTACGGCCCGTACGCCCTGGGTGTTCTGGGCGACCAGCGCGGTGATTACCGTCAGGCCGTACGTGCCGAGGGCCGAGAACGTCTTCAGGTCCGCCTGGATCCCGGCACCGGCCGTGGGGTCGGTGCCGGCGATGGAGAGCACGTTTGGGGTCATGTGCGCACCAGGTCTCTCAGCGTACGGGCGGCCTCCTCGGGGTCGGCGGCTGCGCAGATCGCCGAGACGACCGACAGCCCGTCCACGCCGGTCGCAGCCACCGCGGCGGCATTCTCCTTGCTGATCCCGCCGATCGCGACGGTCGGCAGGGGGGTCGCGGCGGCCAGTCGCGCGAGGCCGTCCACTCCGAGCGGCGCGCCTGCGTCCATCTTGGTGCTCGTCGCGAAGGCCGGGCCAATGCCCACGTAGTCGAACGTGCCAGCCGGGAGCGCATCGGCCGCGGCCAACTCGTCGCCGTCACCGGCGGAGCCGCCGATGAGGAAGTGCGGTCCGGCCAGCTCGCGGGCACGGTCGGCCGGCAGGTCCGACTGACCGAGGTGGACGCCGTCCGCACCGGCCGCGAGCGCGACGTCGAGCCGGTCGTCGATGATCAGCGGTACGCCGCTACCGGCGACGACGTCGCGCAGCTCGCGGGCGGCGGCGTAGAGGTCGCGTCCCGTCGCGTCGGGGTCGCGCAGCTGCACCGCGGTGACGCCGCCGGCCAGGGCCGCTCGGACGGTGGCGACGACGCCGCGGGCGCTGGCCAGCCTGCGGTCGGTGACCAGGTACAGCGAGAGGTCGATGGGTGCGCTCAACTCGCGTCCCCCTCGTGGAACACGAACTCGTACAGCTCGTCGAGGAGCGCCACCGCCAGGCTCCCCGGCAGCCCTTCGCTTGCGGCCCGCTCACCCGCCACGGCGAGCAACGTCGAGCCCGTCACAGCCGCACGCAGCGGCTCGGTGACTGCGGTGCACGCGGCGATGAGCGCGCCGAGCACGCAGCCCATCCCGGTCACCTTGGTCATCATCGGGTGACCACCCGGTACGTGGTAGACGGCCTGGCCGTCGGTCACGTAGTCGACCTCGCCGCTCACGGCGACGACGCAGCCGTGCTTGTCCGCGAGCGTGCCCGCCGCGTCCACCGCCGCGGCCGAGTCAGCCGCGGAGTCGACACCCTTGCCGTGCGCCTCCGCACCGGCCAGCGCAAGCACCTCCGAGGCGTTGCCGCGCAGCACCGTCGGCCTGCTGCCGAGCAGCTCGGTGGCGACCTGGGTGCGGAAGGTGAGCCCGCCCACCGCGACCGGGTCGAGCACCCACGGGGTGCCGGCGGCCGTGGCGGCGGCGACGGCGGCTCGCATCGCGTCGGCCTGCGTGCGGCTGAGGGTGCCGACGTTGACCAGCAGCGCGTTCGCCAGCGGCGCGAACTCCGCCGCCTCCTCAGGGTCCTCGACCATCGCGGGCGAGGCGCCGGCCGCGAGCAGCGCGTTCGCCGTGAAGTTGATGACGACCCGGTTGGTGAGGCAGTGCACGAGGGGGGTGCGGTCGCGCAGCTCGGCGATCGTCGCGGCGACCTCGGCGTACGGGTAAGGCTGCGAGCGCGTCATGTGACGTCCCTCCGCTAGCGTGAACTAGATCAGGTTCGACGGGTGTTTCTCTCAGCCCGGCAGGGCACCCCGCGTCACTTCTTGCCAACCTACCAGCAACCTCGGCGTCGATCTCAGTACAAGCCTCGTCCAATGCGACATAACCGGGTACTGTCGGCCAAATGATCGTTGTTGTCGCCGCACTCAAGGGCGGCGTCGGTAAGACGACGACGTCGGTATACCTGGCCGGGCTCGCGACGTCGAACCGGCGTTCGGCCACCCTGATCGACGCCGACCCGCAGGCGAGCGCCGCGGAGTGGGTCGACCCCTCGCTCGAGGAGCGGTTCCAGCGCGTGGACGTCGTCGAGGCGCCCACCGACCGGCTGCTGAACAAGGCGCTCGACCGGCTCGCGCCGGACGAGGTGGCCATCGTGGACACGCCACCGGGCAACGAGCGGCTGCTCGGTAAGGCCCTGGACCGGGCGACGGTCGTGGTCATCCCCACCCGGGCGGGCGGTGTCGAGGCGTCCCGCGCGGAGGCCGTGCATGACATGGTGCCGGAGGGCACGCCGGTCGGGCTCGTGCTCAGTTCGGCGCGCAGCTTCACGATCAGCTACCGCGACACGTTGGACGTCTGGGCCGAGGCGGGTGTCCCCATCTGGGGAACGATCCCGGAGCGCGTGGCGATCAGCGCCGGTCCCATCGCGCCGCTCTCGCTGGACGGCATAGAGGCGTACCGGAAGGTCTGGCGGCGCGTGCAGTCAGCCGCCCGCTCCGCGGGAGGCTGACCTCGGGCGGCCAGTACGCCCGCCCCCTGGACCCTCGCCCGTACGGTTACGCGACCTTCTGCCGGCCTGAACCAGCGTCACCCTGGAATTACCCGACCCGGGCTTGCCTGATTCGCTCCCGTGCGCTCGCGAAGCCTTCCTCACCCTCGGATGCGCACCCGCGTGTTCGCGGACGGCAAAAGAAGAGGCAAGGAGCTTTCGCACTCCTTGCCATCAGAGATTTACGAAGTACGTGTTCTTTTTGTCGACGTTTGGGTCTCGCGGGTGTGCGCCGCCGCGCCGTGTGTGCAGCTGGCCAAAATGCAAGCTTGTTGAAATGGGGGGGGGTCATGATTGACGTGGTTATTGCCGGCGGCGGGCCGAACCGGTTTGATGCTGGCCAGCGATTTGCGGTTGCACGGCGTGCACGCGCTCGTCCTGGAGAATGAGGCGGAGCCGACCGCGTATGTCCGCGCGACCGGCCTGCACGTGCGCAGCATAGAGGTGATGGGCCAGCGCGGTACGGCGCTCTTGAGACCCAAGAGGGTGATTCGACAACCATGATCGCGCCGCGGGCGAGGGAATGTGAGGAGCCGGTGACGGGAATCGAACCTGCATAACCAACTTGGAAGATGTGCCGAGCGCCTGCGCGATCTCGTTTTCGATGTCGTCACCTGGGTGTTTCCGCTGCCGGCATTCGCGCGGTTGTGCGTCCGGGGCACCGATTAGCGCTGTGACCTGCGGTGATGGGGTGAAGCGGGTGACGGGGATCGAACCCGCATATCCAGCTTGGAAGGACGGAGCGAGCAGCACTGCGCTCCATGCTGCGTGCGTCGCAAGCGTGCTGGGCGATCCGCGAGTGACCGTGGCTGCCCGGCCGTAATAGCACGCTAATCGCACGGCGGGGCGCCCTCTAGTGCAGGGCGGTTCGCACTTGCTCGCGTGTGCCTTCCAGCCGTAGCCAGGTGACCCGTTGGACGAGTGCTTCGTCGATGTCGGGGAGGCGATGGTGCGCCAGGTGGTTGCGCAGGTCGTAGAGGTCGGCCCACGGAGATGCGAAGTGCACTGGACGACCGATCGTGGTGGTGTAGGCGTACGCCTCGTTGCCGGCGGCGATCCAGAGCCGGTGCAGTAGCCACCGGTACCGGTTGTCGCTCTCGAAGCGGTCTTGGTCACCCTCGTCGCGCAGCGCGTTCACCTGTGCGAGTACGGCGTCGAGTTCAAGTAGCGCGTGTCGCTCGGGTCGCGCGTCCGCTGACCCGCTCACAGCTTGCGCGCTGCGGCCAGGTCCGGGCTCACGTGCTCGTGGTTCAAGACCGCCTCGGAGAACAGCTCGATCTCCGCGCCGAGAAGGTGGCTCGCCTCTCTCTGGAACGCAAAGACGTCGAACAGGTCACGGTCGGGTGCCACTCGCCCGAGCAGCCGACCAGGGGATGCGTAGCGCAGCTCGCTGATGCCGTGCCGCTCGCCGAGTGCCCGCAACTCGACAGCATGGGCGCGTAGCCTGCGCTCATCGGCCGCCGTCAGGGCTTCGGCGCTCGCGTGGCTCATAGCACCATCGTAGCGGCTCGGGTTGGTCGCCGTCGCGACTCCTAACCTGCAGTGATGGGGTGGAGCGGGTGAGGGGAATCGAACCCGCATAACCAGCTTGGAAGGTCGTTTCAAGGTCCGATATGCCGGAGTTGTGGGCGTGCTGGTTGGCTCGCGCGGCACGGTGAGTGGCCTCGTCTGACCTCCGGTTGGGGCACATGGAGGGCACGGTCTTGTCTCGTTCCTACCTGCGCAAGCACAAGCTCCCCTTGGCTGTTCATCCCGTCTGCCGTCGACCCGCCGCTCGCGGGAGCGGGGCCGTCCCTCGGGGTGAAGGTGGAGCACTCCACGACTGAACGACCTTCGCCCCGAGGGGCAGGTCTGCTCGACTTGTCCGGGTCGTCGGCTGGCGGGGTGAACAGACACTCGGTGACCACCCGACAACCGAACTGGGGCTCGCCATCCCGGAGCCGGAGCGCCCCCGCCGGAGGCATCGAGCGGCCCTTGGCATGCAGAGGGGAGCCTAAGATTGGTTCGTAGGGACGGCGGAGGGATCGGAGGCAGCGATGCGAACCGTGCTGGCCGTGCTCGTGCTGTCGCTGGTCGCCGGGTGCGGTCAGGTCGTCGGAGCTGGGCCACCGGGCGGGTCCGCTAGTAGTGACGAACCGCCGGCTGCGAAGGCCTCGGGCGTTGCGCGGGTGCATACGGCCGCCGGCGAGGCAGTAGCGAAGGTTGCTTTGTCGGCCAAGTCGGTCGACTTGCATGGCACGATCGGCCTGCAGCTGGTGAATCGTGGAGAGGTCGATCTGCTGACGGGGCTGCCGTTCGAAGTGGAACGGTGGAATGGACAACAATGGGTGAGGGCCTGGCCGGAGCCTGGCCAGCCCTGGCCAGCGATCGGCATTGGGCTCGGGCCGGGCGAGCGTACCGACCGCCAGAACTGGCACGTGCAAGACGCGCGGAACCCGGTCGCTGGGTGGTATCGAATTGGGAAGACTGCTTCGTACGGCGGGTACCCGTGGCATGACATTCGCGCCGTCGCCCGATTCAGGGTTCTGAGTAGGTAGCCGGCCTGCCCGAGGACGGCGCGCCACGCCCTTGATACCCAAGAGGTCAATCCGGCAGTGGAGCGTTGCGGTCCTTGTCTGGTTGCCAGTCGTTGGCCTCGCCGAGTTCTCGTCGCATGGTGACTCGTGGCCATCGGTCGAGCCCGTGGGCTGCTTCGCGC
>JBOHBN010000293.1:0-9766 GCA_050698355.1 Streptosporangiales bacterium
GCCCCGGGGGAGGGCGCCGAGCAGCACGCGCTGCAGGCCCGTCCGCTGCAACAGCCCAGGCACGCGGCGCCACCGGAACCGCAGGTGCCCGCGCCGCCGAGCGAACCGGTGCCCGAGCAGGCGACCGAGCCGATCAGCCGCCCCGCGCAGCCGCCCGGTGGTGGCGGGCTCACCCCGGACGACCACCCCGACGTCCAGCTCGCGCCCCGCAGGCGCCGGCACGCCAAGCCGGAGCCGGGCGATCCCGGGCCGGCGGGGGAGCCACCGGCCACGCCCTGACGGGCGCGGGGTCTTTCTAGGTAGTCTCGAAACGCCAGCGGCAACCACGAAGAGGGATATACGTGTCCGGCCACTCCAAATGGGCCACCACCAAGCACAAGAAGGCGGTCGTCGACGCCAGGCGAGGCAAGCTGTTCGCCAAGCTGATCAAGAACGTCGAGGTCGCCGCGCGGCTCGGCGGTGCCGACGTCGCGGGCAACCCGACGCTCTACGACGCGGTCCAGAAGGCGAAGAAGAGCTCGGTGCCGAACGACAACATCGACCGGGCGGTGCGCCGCGGAGCCGGACTCGAGGCCGGTGGCGCTCAGTACGAGACGGTGATGTACGAGGGCTACGCGTCGGGCGGCGTGGCGGTGCTCGTCGAGTGCCTCACGGACAACAAGAACAGGGCGGCCTCCGACGTGCGCACCGCGATCACGAGGAACGGCGGGTCGATGGGTGACCCGGGCTCGGTCGCGTACCTGTTCAGCCGCAAGGGCATCGTGGTCGTGCCGAAGCCCACCGGCGGCGCTCCGCTCACCGAGGACGACGTGCTCGCCGCGGTGCTCGACGCGGGCGCCGAGGAGGTCTCCGATCTCGGCGAGTCGTTCGAGGTCGTGAGCGAGGCGGGTGACGTGGTCGACGTACGCACGGCCTTGCAGGACGCCGGCATCGAGTACGAGTCCGCCGAGGCGAGCTTCGTTCCCAGCGTGAACGTGCCGCTGGACGAGGCCACGGCCCGGCAGGTGTTCCGGCTCGTCGATGCGCTGGAGGACTCCGACGACGTGCAGAACGTCTGGGCCAACTACGACGTCGCCGACGACATCCTCGAACGCGTCGGCTGATTCCCTTCGCCCCCATTCGGGATAAGTGACATCTGCCCGGGTCTCATCACGTACGGCGCGTCGGCTCGGGTACGCGCGGAGGTAGCCGGTAGCGTTCCGCCCGAACGTCTGTTCGGAAAGCAGCTGGAGGGTCGCTCGGCGATGCGCGTACTCGGGGTCGACCCCGGCCTGACCAGGTGCGGCCTGGCCGTGGTCGAGGGCGGCCTTGGCGGTCGGCCCACGCTGGTCGAGGTGGGTGTGGTGCGCACCCACGCGGCTGCGGAGCTGGGCAGCCGCCTGGTGGCGATCGACCTCGCTGTACGGGACTGGCTGGACCGGCTCCAGCCGGACGCGGTCGCCGTCGAGCGGGTGTTCAGCCAGCACAACGTGCGCACGGTGATGGGCACGGCACAGGCCGGTGCCGTCGCGGTGCTCGCCGCCGCTCAACGCGATCTCGCCGTCGCGACCCATACTCCGAGCGAGGTGAAGGCGGCGATCACCGGCAACGGACGCGCGGACAAGGCCCAGGTGGGAGCGATGGTGGCGCGGTTGCTGTCGCTGCAGACACCGCCTCGGCCGGCGGACGCGGCGGACGCCGCGGCGCTCGCCATCTGCCATCTGTGGCGTGGCGCCGGGCAGCAGCGCATCGCGGCCGCCCTGCAGGCCGAACGCGCCTCGCGACACGCCGTGACGCAACCGGTGGCAAGGGGGAGGGCGCGGTGATCGCGACCGTCAGTGGCGCCGTGCTGGCCCTGGCTCCCGACTCGGCCGTGGTCGAGGTCGGCGGGGTCGGGCTGGCGATCCAGTGCACACCCGCGACGCTCGCGGGGCTCCGCGCCGGCGAGCCGGCGCGGCTGTTCACCTCACTGGTCGTCCGGGAGGACTCGCTGACCCTGTACGGGTTCTGCACCGAGGACGAGCGGGTCGTGTTCGAGCTGGTGCAGACCGCGAGCGGTATCGGGCCGCGCGTCGCCCAGGCAATGCTCGCGGTGTACGCACCGGACGAGCTGCGCCGGGCCGTCGCGTCGGAGGACGTCACGGCGCTGACCCGCGTACCCGGCATCGGGCGCAAGGGCGGCCAGCGGATAGTGCTGGAGCTGCGCGACCGGCTCGGGGCGCCCGTGGGCGAGACCCGGACGGGAGCCGGCGCGTCCGTGGCGGCGGGTGCCTGGCGCGGTCAGGTAGCGTCCGGGCTCGCGAGCCTCGGCTGGGGCACCCGCGAGGTCGACGAGGCGCTGACCGCGGTCGCGCCCGAGGTGGAGCAGGCCCAGGACGCGGGCCAGGAACCCGACGTGGCGCGGCTGCTGAAGTCGGCGCTGGCCGCGCTGGCCGGACGCTGAGCCGTCGGACGTCGGTCCGGCCGGTGAGCTGAGGGGAGGTGGCGGTGAGCCCGCGCGAGGAGGGCAGCCTGGTGGCGGCCGAGGCCGCGCCGGGGGAGCGCGCGCTCGAGGCGACGTTACGGCCGCGCCAGCTGGCGGAGATCATCGGGCAGGAGCGCGTACGCGAGCAGCTGTCGCTCGTGCTCGAGGCGGCGCGCGCTCGAGGCGGAGTGGCCGACCACGTGCTACTCGGCGGTCCACCGGGGCTCGGCAAGACCACGCTCGCCATGATCATCGCTGTCGAGATGGGCGCGCCGTTGCGGGTGACGAGCGGGCCGGCGATCCAGCACGCGGGCGATCTCGCCTCCATCCTGTCCACGCTCGCGGACGGGGAGGTCGTCTTCATCGACGAGATCCACCGCCTCGCCCGCCCCGCGGAGGAGACGCTGTACGTCGCGATGGAGGACTTCCGCGTCGACGTCGTCGTGGGCAAGGGCCCGGGGGCGACGGCCGTACCGATCGACCTGCCCCACTTCACCCTGGTTGGCGCCACCACGCGGGCGGGGCTGCTGCCCGGGCCGCTGCGCGACA
This sequence comes from Streptosporangiales bacterium, assembly GCA_050698355.1. Lineage (GTDB taxonomy): Bacteria > Actinomycetota > Actinomycetes > Streptosporangiales > WHST01 > JBOHBN01. Next base: position 2,993 of record JBOHBN010000293.1, read on the forward strand.
GGTTCGGGTTCACCGGCCGGATGGAGTTCTACGAGAGCGCCGAGCTCGAGCGCATCGTCGCCAGGTCGGCGGGCGTACTGGACGTCAGCAGCACCCCCGAAGGACTCGCCGAGATCGCGGGCAGGTCGCGCGGCACGCCGCGGATCGCGAACCGGCTCCTGCGCCGGGTGCGTGACTACGCCGAGGTCCGCGCGGACGGGGTCGTCACCGCCGAGGTGGCGCGCGCGGCGCTCGCGGTGTACGAGGTCGACGAGGACGGCCTGGACCGGCTCGACCGCGCGATCCTCGAGGCGCTGATCACGACGTTCGACGGCGGTCCCGTCGGCCTTGGTACGCTGGCGGTGGCCGTGGGCGAGGAACCGGAGACGGTCGAAACCGTTGCCGAGCCGTTCCTGGTCAGGGCCGGTATGATGGCCCGTACGCCTCGTGGACGCGTGGCGACACCGGCCGCATGGCGCCAGCTCGGCCGCACCCCGCCACGGCGGGAGGCGACCGGCGCGGGTCCGATGCTCTTCGAGCCGGGCTCGGACGACTGGTGACCGCGGGCCGCGTTGCCGCGTGTAGGGCCGCCGCATAGACTCGCTGGCGTGTCCGCGGCCGACGTGGCCAATCTCTATACTGCGGACCCGACCGGGTCGGAAGGACCTTTGTGAACCTCGAACCCATTCTCTTCATCGTCGCCATCGTGGCCGTGTTCTACCTGCTGTTGATCCGACCGCAGCAGAAGCGGCGCAAGCAGCAGCAGCAGATGCAACAGTCGATCCGGCCGGGCACCGAGATCGTCACGACCGCCGGCATGTACGCCAAGGTGGTCGCGACGGAGGGTGACGACGCCCTGCTGCTCGAGGTGGCGCCCGGCGTGACCTGCAAGTACATGAAGCAGGCCGTCATGCGCGTCGTGCCCGAGGGCCAGCCCGCCGCCGAGTCGACCGAGCCGGCCGCCGTGGGGGCCACCGAGAGCACCGAGCAGGCGCACGAAAGCGCCGAGCCCGCCCCGACGGCCGCTGAGCCCGGCGCGAAGGACGGCGAGTCCGCCGACGGCACCCGGGCCGAGGACAAGGCGGACGAAAACGGTACGCAGCCCGAGACCTCCACCGAGTCCGGCCCGAAGGCGAGAGACCGGAAGAGGCCGTTCTCCGGATCGAGCCTGTTCGGGTCCGGCAAGGACGACCGGAACAAGTCGTCGTAACGGCGTCGGCCATACTGACAGCGTGTTGCAGTACCCGGGGGCGACCCGGCGCGCCCAAGCCCATGTAACCCGCTAGAGAGACGATCGTGGCATCCCCTTCGACCAACCGCCCGCGCGTAGGCGCGGCACTCGCCGTTCTCGTGGTGCTGCTCATCGGGATATTTGCCGGTATCGTTGCGAAGGCCGAGCTCGGCAACGGCAAGTACACCCCGCGCCTCGGCCTCGATCTCGCGGGCGGCACGACCGTCACCCTTACCGCTGTCACCCCGGGCGGCAACGCGCCGCCGCCGGATCAGATGCAGCAGGCGGTGAACATCATCCGGCAGCGGGTCAACGGCCTGGGCATCAGCGAGGCGACGGTCACGGCGCAGGGCGACTCGATCATCGTCCAGGTGCCCGGTCAGGGTCAGAGCGAGGTCGTTCAGCAGGTCGGGCAGACCGCGAAGCTGTACTTCCGCCAGGTGCTGTACGCCGGACCTGGGCAGGTGTCGCAGCCGAAGTCGACGCCGACGAGCCAACCGTCGGCGAAGCCGGGGAAGAAGGGGGCCAAGGCCCAGAAACCCGAGCCGACACCGTCCGGCCGGGTGCTCGACCGCGCGCTGGCACCGTCGAGCAAGCCGACAGCGGCCCAGCAGCCGGCGGACGCCAAGAAGCAACCCACCAAGCTCCCGACGAGCCTGCCGAGCAATCTGCAGTCCCAGCTCGCCCAGCAGGGCGGCGGCGGCGACACCAGCGGCATCAAGCCCGAGGTGATGCAGAAGTTCCGCCAGCTCGACTGCACCAAGGCGAAGAACCGTTCCGGCGGACGGCTGGAGAAGGAGAACGAGCAGATCGTCGCCTGCTCCAAGAGCGGCGACGAGAAGTACGTGCTCAGCCCGGTGAAGGTCCACGGCACCCACGTGACGAAGGCGGAGGCCCGGACCAGTCCGCAGCAGTTCGGCCAGTGGCTCGTAAACCTGACCTTCGATAGCAAGGGGACGGATGCGTTCGGCGAGGTGACCACGAAGGCGTACAACGAGCCGCAGGGCTCCGACCGGCGCCGCATCGCGATCGAGCTCGACCACCGGGTCATCTCGGCGCCGGCCATCGACGAGGGGCCAATCACCGGCGGCACCGCCCAGATCACCGGCAAGTTCACCCAGAAAGAGGCCCAGGACCTCGCCAACGTGTTGAAGTACGGCGCGCTGCCGCTCACGTTCAAGCAGAGCTCGATCCGGTCGGTCTCGGCGACACTCGGTCACACCCAGCTCGAGGGCGGACTGCTCGCAGGTGCGCTCGGGCTCGCGCTCGTCGTGGTGTACTCGTTCCTCTACTACCGCGGGCTGGGCGTCGTGTCCGTGCTGAGCCTGGGCTGCGCGGCCGCGCTCACGTACGGGTCCGTGGTGTTGTTGAGCGAGCTCGTCGGTTATCGACTATCACTCGCCGGAATCGCTGGTCTGATCGTGGCGATCGGTATCACCGCAGACTCGTTCATCGTGTACTTCGAGCGATTGCGTGACGAGGTACGCGAGGGCCGCACCCTGCGCACGGCCGTGGAGCGTGGCTGGGGTCGGGCGAGGCGGACGATCCTGACCGCGGACTTCGTCAGCTTCCTCGCCGCGCTGATCTTGTACCTCGTCTCGGTCGACCAGGTGAAGGGCTTCGCGTTCACGCTCGGGCTCACCACCCTGATCGACGTCGTCGTGGTGTTCGTGTTCACCAAGCCGATGCTGTCGCTCCTGGTGCGCACGCGCTTCTACGGCGGCGGGCACCCGCTGTCCGGGCTGGAACCGAGCCGGATGGGCGCGAAGGACGCGGCACGAGCCATCCGCAGGACGGCTGTGAGGGGCGTCTGATGTCTCGACTGGGAGGGTTCGGCGCGCGCCTGCACCGCGGCGAGGTCAGCTACGAGTTCATCGGGCGCCGGCGGCTGTGGTTCCTTGTCTCGGCGATCCTGATCGTGCTCTGCGCGGTGTCCTTGAGCACCAGGCAGCTGAACTTCGGCGTCGAGTTCAGCGGCGGCTCGATTTTCACGTTCAGCGCGCCCAACACGAGCAAGCAGGAGGTTGAGACCACCGTCGAGCAGGCGGGCGTCGACCAGGCGGTCGTCCAGAGCGTCAACCAGAACCGGTGGCGGGTGCAGACCGAGTCGCTGTCGGGTGCAGAGGTCACGCAGGTCCAGAAGGCGATCGCGGACGAGACCGGCATCGGGCAGAACGACGTCAGCCAGGAGCAGATCGGGCCGAGCTGGGGCATCCAGGTCTCGAAGAAGGCGGGCCTCGGTCTGCTGATCTTCCTCGTCGTGTGCGCGATCTTCTTATGGGTCGTCTTCGAGTGGAAGATGGCCGTCGCGGCCATGGTCGCGTTGCTCCACGACCTCGTGATCACGGCCGGCGTCTACTCGGTCGTCGGATTCGAGGTCACCCCCGCGACGGTCATCGGGTTCCTGACGATCCTCGGGTACTCCCTGTACGACACCGTCGTGGTGTTCGACAAGGTACGCGACAACACCGCCGGCATACTCGGCGGCAGCCGGCATACCTTCTCCAGCGCGTCGAACCTGGCGGTCAACCAGACCCTGGCCCGGTCGATCAACACCTCGATCGTCGCCCTGCTCCCGGTGGCCGCCATCCTCGCCGTGTCGGTCGGCGTGCTCGGCGCGGGCACGTTGCAGGACCTGTCGCTCGCCCTGTTCACAGGCATCCTCACGGGCACGTACTCGTCCATCTTCATCGCGACGCCGTTGCTGGCGGTGATGAAGGAGCGTGAGCCGCAGATGGCGGCGCTGCGCCGCCGCGTCACGGCACGTCGGGCCGCGCAGGGCGCGTCCGGTGAGGAGGAGGAGGCGGCGCGAGACACCCCCGCGCGCGCCGCCAAGGCCAAGTCGAAGAGCGCGCGGGCGGGCGACGACCGCTCCCGCGGTACCACGGCGACCGCCACCCGTACGAAGGCCGACACGGCAGCGAACGGCGCCGGTGACGAGACGGGCGAGGAGCCCGCGTCCGAAAGCAACGGGACGGCGTCCAAGGTCACGGTTACCGGCGTGCCCGGCTCGGGCGGTGGGTCCGGAGCCAGCGGCAAGCAGTCGCAGGGCACCGGCAAGCAGGGCTCGTCGGCCAACCGGCGGGGCGGTGGGCGCCCGCAGCCGCGGCGCAGCGGCAGCAAGAGCAAGTCCAAGAGCAAGAAGAAGAAGCGGTGACCGTCTCCGGCGAGCTCAGCACTGTCGTCGCCGACCGCGTCCGTGACGTTCCCGATTACCCCAAGCCGGGCGTCCTGTTCAAGGACATCACGCCGCTGCTGGCGGACGCCGAGGCGTTCCGCACCGTGGTCGACGGCTTCGCCTCGGCGTACGCGGACCTGCGTGTCGACAAGGTCGTCGGCGTGGAGGCGCGCGGGTTCATCCTGGCGGCGCCGGTCGCGTACAGGTGCGGTGCCGGGTTCGTCCCCGTCCGCAAGGAAGGCAAGCTCCCCGCGCCGGCGTACTCGGCCTCGTATGCGCTGGAGTACGGCACCGCCACGGTCGAGGTGCACCGCGACGGGATCGCTCCGGGTGACCGCGTGCTGGTGCTGGACGACGTGCTCGCGACCGGCGGTACGGCCGCGGCAACCGCTGAGCTCGTCAACCGGTGCGGCGGCACGATCGTGGCCACGGCGTTCCTGGTCGAGCTGTCGTTCCTGCACGGCAGGGACCGCATCGCGGCGCTCGAGCCGTGGTCGCTGCTCACTGTCTCGGCCTGACAAGTCGGCGGGGGGTTGGACGAGAGGCGCTGGCCAGTAGACTGGAGGTGCAGGTCGTCGACCGTAGGGGGTGTGCGTGTCGGGTGACGACGTACGCCAAGGCGCGCAGAGTGCTGCCACGGTGCCCGCTGCCGAGAACGGCACCGCGCCGCCGGATGGCGTGACGTCCAGCCAGGCACAGCAGAACGGCACCGGTGCCGCGTCGAACGGCACGGTTTCCCCGCACGAGCAGGTGCAGGAGCCTGAACCCGTACACCCCTTGCAGCCGGTGCACCAGCGGTCCACGCTGCGCCGGCTGGCGCGCCTCGCAGTGCAGCGCGGCAGCGGCGGCGGCAACCCGGTGCTCGAGCCGCTCCTGCGCACGGTGCGCGCGACGCACAGGGGCGCAGACACCAGGACGATCGAGCGGGCGTACGACACGGCCGCCTACCACCACCGCAAGCAGCGCAGGAAGAGCGGCGACCTCTACATCACCCACCCACTCGCGGTCGCCACGATCCTCGCCGAGCTCGGCATGACCACGCCGACCATCGTCGCCGCCCTGCTGCACGACACTGTCGAGGACACCGAGTACACGCTCGACGAGCTGCGCCGCGAGTACGGTGACGAGGTCGCCGGCCTGGTCGACGGCGTGACGAAGCTCGACAAGGTCAAGTACGGCGCGGAGGCGGCCGAGTCCGGCACGCTGCGCAAGATGATCATCGCGATGGCGCGCGACGCCCGCGTGTTGATCATCAAGCTCGCCGACCGGCTGCACAACATGCGTACGATCGGCTACCTGTCCACGCAGAAGCAACACCGTACGGCCCGGCAGACGTTGGAGATCTACGCACCCCTCGCACACCGGCTCGGCATGAACACGGTGAAGTGGGAGCTCGAGGACCTCTCGTTCGCCGCGCTGTACCCGAAGCGCTACGACGAGATCGTCCGCCTCGTCGGCGAGCGCGCACCGCGGCGCGACGAGTACCTCACCAAGGTGATCGACCGGATCCAGGAGGACCTGCGCGGCGGGAAGATCCGCGCGACCGTGACCGGTCGGCCCAAGCACTACTACTCGGTGTACCAGAAGATGATCGTGCGGGGCCGCGACTTCGCCGACATCTACGACCTGGTCGGCACCCGGGTGCTCGTCGAAACGGTGCGCGACTGCTACGCGGTGCTCGGCGCGGTGCACGCCCGCTGGAACCCGGTTCCCGGGCGGTTCAAGGACTACATTGCGATGCCGAAGTTCAACATGTACCAGTCCTTGCACACCACCGTGATCGGGCCCGAGGGCAAGCCGGTCGAGTTGCAGATCCGTACGTGGGCGATGCACAGGCGCGCCGAGTACGGTATCGCCGCGCACTGGAAGTACAAGGAGGAACCGCCCGACACCGGCGAGGGCTCCGACGGCACCGAGATCAGCTGGCTGCGACAGCTGCTCGACTGGCAGAAGGAGACCACCGACCCCGGCGAGTTCCTCGACAGCCTGCGGTTCGAGATCAACGCCGGCGAGGTCTACGTGTTCACCCCGAAGGGTGACGTGCAGTCGTTCCCCCAGGGCGCGACGCCGGTCGACTTCGCGTACGCCGTGCACACCGAGGTCGGCCACCGGTGCATCGGCGCGCGGGTGAACGGGCAGCTGGTGCCGCTCGACAGCGCGCTCGACAACGGTGACGTGGTCGAGGTCTTCACATCGAAGGCCCAGAACGCCGGTCCGAGCCGCGACTGGCTGTCGTTCGTCAAGAGCGCCAGGGCGCGTAACAAGATCCGGCAGTGGTTCTCCAAGGAACGCCGCGAGGAAGCCATCGAGCGGGGCAAGTCGGCGCTCGCGCGTACGATCCGCAAGCAGGGCCTGCCGTTGCAGCGCATCCTCACCGGCGACGCGA
>JBOHBN010000294.1:0-1627 GCA_050698355.1 Streptosporangiales bacterium
CGTTGGGTCAGCGGCCCTGTTGGTCCCTGAGGGTGGGCAGGCCGGCCGCCAGTGCCGAGAGCACCCGGATCAGCGTGGTGGGCAGCTTGGGGTGGGAGCCGGCCAGTTCGGGATCCTCGGCGTAGACTTGGACGAGCGCGGGTGACGGGTTGGCCGCCGGGTAGAGCATCCCGGCTATGCCACCGGCCGTGGCCACCAGCTCGCGGCCTTCGTGCTCGGTCAGCTCCGTGGCGCGGGCGACCTCGGCGCCCATCTCGGCGAGGCGATCGTGCACCGTGTGCTTGAACGCGCGGGCGGCCGGGACGGACACGTTGCGCTCAAGGGTGGTGGAGACCTGGCTGAGCAGGTCGCAGAACAGCGGCCGGTCCACGATCGTCTCGGCCAGGGCGGCCACCGCCTCGCCGGTGTCTCCGGCGTCGCGCAGCCGAGCGGACGCGGTCTCGGCCCACTCGCGCCATTCCTCGGCGAGCAGTTCGAGGTAGATCTCCTCGCGGGTGCCGAAGTAGCGCACGACGTTCGACTTCGCCAGCCCGACGGCCTCGGCGACTGCGCCCAGACTCACGTTACGCACTCCGGAGGCGCGCGCGAGTTCGCGCGCGGCGGTCAGGATCGCCTCACGCCGCTGCTGCTTGTGCTCGGGCCGCCTGGCCCGGAGAAATGTCGACCGTGTCATGTCCCGGTCAGCATACTGGCGCACCATTTAACAGCACACCGTCCACTTGTTACGGGAACGGTGTTCTGTTAGCGTCGGAGCTCTGGACGTGGAGGAGTCGCGTGACCGAGATACGGATGAACGTGAACGGCCACGTCGAGTCGCTCGACGTGGAGCCGTGGGTCAGCCTGCTCGACGCGCTGCGCGAGCGGCTCGGGGCGACCGGTGTGAAGAAGGGTTGCGACCAGGGCGCCTGCGGCGCCTGCACGGTGCTCGCCAACGGTACGCGGATCAACGCGTGCCTGGCCCTGGCCGTGCAGTACGACGGCAGCGAGATAACCACGATCGAGGGAGTGGCGCATCCGCTGCAGGAAGCGTTCGTGCGCCACGACGGGTTGCAGTGCGGCTACTGCACGCCCGGCCAGATCTGCTCCGCGATCGGGATGCTGGCCGAGTACGAAGCCGGCATGCCCAGCGCCGTGACCGAGTCGTCCGTGCTCAGCGCGGCGGAGATCAGGGAGCGGATGAGCGGGAACCTGTGCCGCTGCGGCGCGTACAACGGGATCGTGGACGCGATCAAGGACGTCGCCGGGGTGGACGCACGATGAGGCCCTTCGCGTACGTCAAGCCGGCCGACGCCGAGTCCGCCTTCCGAGCCGCCGCCGAGCCGGGCGCGAAGTACCTCGGCGGCGGCACCAACCTGGTCGATCTGATGCGCGAGGACATCGAGCGGCCGGAGACCGTCGTGGACGTGACCGGGCTGCCGTACGACACGGTGGACGAACTGCCCGGCGGCGGGCTGCGGATCGGCGCGCTGGTGCGCAACAGCACGCTCGCGGCCGACCCGCGGGTGCGTACCCGCTACCCGATGCTGTCCCAGGCGCTGCTGTCCGGCGCCTCCGGCCAGCTCCGCAACATGGCCACCGTGGGCGGCAACCTGCTGCAACGCACCCGCTGCCCGTACTTCTACGACAC
>JBOHBN010000295.1:0-30302 GCA_050698355.1 Streptosporangiales bacterium
GGCCCCCACCCCGCGTGGCAGCTCACCGTGGGCGACCTGGCCGAGAGCCTCGCCGAACGCGACCTCGACCGGGTCATCTTGGACATGCTGTCCCCGTGGGAGTGCCTCGACGCGGTCGTGGGCGCCCTCGTGCCCGGAGGCGTGTTCTGCGCGTACGTCGCGACCACACCGCAGCTGTCCAGCGTGGTGGAGGCGCTGCGCGCGAGCGAGCGGTTCGACGAGCCCGCCGCGGCCGAGACGATGGTGCGTACCTGGCACGTCGAGGGGCTTGCGGTACGTCCCGACCACCGCATGGTCGGGCACACCGGCTTCCTGGTCACCGCACGCCGGCTCGCTGACGGGGTACGGCCACCCGCGCGCAAGCGCCGACACACCAAGGCGAACCCCTCCAGGTGACGTTCTCGCAAAGTTCGAACGCCGGTACGCCGGGGAACAAGTAGGTTGGCCTCGAAATTGACCAGCGAACCGGCCCACCGAGCCGGGGGCTGCGGGGTTTCCAGGAGCGCCACGCGCTCTTCGTCTTCGCGCCACCCGACCGTGCGGCTGTAGGGTCAATGGTGACGCCTGCGACTTAGGAGGTGAACGCGCGTGGCAGCTCGCGACGATGCAGAAGCGCGCGTGGCTCGTTACGAGAAGGAGATTCACGATCTCACGACCCAGATCTCCTTCCTCGAGGAGGAGCTCGCGACGCTGCGGCGATACTCCGATTCCGCACGTGACGTACGTGCGCTCGAGCACCGTCTCACGGAGACGCAGAACAACCTGGCCGACGTAACCGCACAAAACGAGCGGCTGGCGTCGACGCTGCGGGAGGCTCGGGAGCAGATCGTCTCGCTCAAAGAGGAGATCGACCGGCTCGCCCAACCGCCGGCGACGTTCGGCGCGTACCTCGACACCCACGAGGACGGCACGATCGACGTCTTCACCGGCGGGCGCAAGCTGCGTGTGACGGTCAGCCCGAACGTCACCGTCGACGACCTCCGCCCCGGTCAGGAGCTGATGCTCAACGAGGCGATGAACGTCGTCGAGGCGCTGTCGTACGAGACGGTCGGTGACGTGGTCATGCTCAAGGAGGTGCTGGCCGACGGCGAGCGTGCGCTGGTGATCGGGCACACCGACGACGAGCGCATCGTCCGGCTCGCCGACACACTGCGTGACGGCCCATTGCGTGCTGGCGACTCGCTGCTCGTCGAGCCCAAGTCCGGTTTCGTCTACGAGCGGATCCCCAAGTCCGAGGTCGAGGAGCTCGTCCTTGAGGAGGTCCCCGACATCGACTACTCGGCTGTCGGCGGCCTCAGCAACCAGATCGAGCAGATCAGGGACGCGGTGGAGATGCCGTACCTGCACCGCGAGCTGTTCCACGAGCACCAGCTGCGCCCGCCGAAGGGCGTGCTGCTCTACGGCCCGCCCGGGTGTGGCAAGACGCTGATCGCCAAGGCGGTGGCCAACAGCCTGGCGGGCCAGGTGGCGCACCGCACCGGAGAGCCGAACGGCAAGTCGTACTTCTTGAACATCAAGGGTCCGGAGCTGCTCAACAAGTACGTCGGTGAGACGGAGCGGCATATCAGGCTCGTGTTCCAGCGGGCCCGCGAGAAGGCCACCGAGGGCACCCCCGTGATCGTGTTCTTCGACGAGATGGACTCGATCTTTCGCACCCGCGGCTCCGGGGTCAGCTCGGACGTCGAGAACACGATCGTCCCGCAGCTGCTGTCGGAGATCGACGGCGTCGAGGGGCTGGAGAACGTCGTGGTGATCGGCGCCTCCAACCGCGAGGACATGATCGACCCGGCGATTCTGCGGCCCGGCCGGCTGGACGTGAAGATCAAGATCGAGCGTCCGGACGCGGAGTCCGCCCGCGACATCTTCTCCAAGTACCTCACCGGCAAGCTGCCGCTGCACGAGGAGGACCTCGCCGAGTTCGGCAGCGACCAGGACGCGTGCATCCAGGGCATGATCGACCGCGTTGTCGAGCGGATGTACTCCGAGGCGGAGGAGAACAGGTTCCTCGAGGTCACCTACGCCAACGGCGACAAGGAAACGCTGTACTTCAAGGACTTCAACTCCGGCGCCATGATCGAGAACATCGTGGGCCGGGCCAAGAAGATGGCGATCAAGGACTACCTGTCGACCAACACCAAGGGTCTTCGCGTCCAGCACCTGCTGCAGGCGATCAAGGACGAGTTCAAGGAGAACGAGGACCTGCCCAACACCACCAACCCCGACGACTGGGCGCACATCTCCGGCAAGAAGGGCGAGCGCATCGTCTACATCCGTACCCTGGTGTCCGGCAAGGAAGGCGTGTCCGAGGGACGGTCGATTGACACGGTCACCGGCACCGGTCAGTACCTCTGACCTGCCACGAGGCGAGGCAAGCAGTATGAGCGAAGGAGCTGATCGCGCGATACGGTGGCTGGCCGGGCAACTCGGCGAGGTCGCGCGATGCGGTCGCGAGGCAAGCACATGAGCGTACGCCGGGTCATGGGCATCGAGACCGAGTACGGCATCTCGGTGCCCGGGCAGCCGGGGGCCAACGCGATGCTCACCTCCTCGCAGGTGGTGAACTCGTACCCGACGGCCGCGGCCGCGCGCGCCCGCAGGGCGCGGTGGGACTTCGAGGAGGAGACCCCGCTGCGCGACGCGCGCGGTTTCGAGGCGGCCCGCGACATCGCGGACGCGAGCCAGCTCACCGACGAGGATCTCGGCCTCGCCAACGTGATCCTGCCCAACGGCGCGCGGCTCTACGTCGACCACGCGCACCCGGAGTACTCGTCCCCGGAGTGCACCAACCCCAGGGATGCGGCGCTGTGGGACAAGGCAGGCGAGCGGGTCATGCTCGAGGCGATGCGGCGCACCGCCGACATCCCCGGCGCGCCGCCGATCCTGCTGTACAAGAACAACACCGACAACAAGGGCGCGTCGTACGGCTGTCACGAGAACTACCTGATGAGCAGGTCGACACCGTTCGCCGACATCGTGCGTCACCTCACGCCGTTCTTCGTGAGCCGGCAGGTCTTCGCCGGCGCGGGGCGGGTCGGTCTGGGTCAGGAGGGCAACCAGCCCGGCTTCCAGATCAGCCAGCGGGCGGACTTCTTCGAGGTCGAGGTCGGCCTGGAGACCACGCTGAAGCGCCCGATCATCAACACCCGCGACGAGCCGCACTCCGACGCGGACAGGTACCGGCGACTGCACGTCATCCTCGGTGACGCGAACCTGAGCGAGTTCGCCACGTACCTGAAGCTGGGCACGACCTCGCTGGTCATCGCGATGATCGAGGATGGCTGGCTGGAGGGGGGTCTGGCGGTGAGCCAGCCGGTCGCCAGCCTGCACGCGGTGTCGCACGACCCGTCGCTGCAGCACCTGCTCGACCTCGCCGACGGCAGGCGGATGACCGCGGTCCAGCTGCAGATGGAGTACCTGGACCAGGCCCGCAAGTACGTAGAGGACCGGTACGGTAACGACGCGGACGAGATCACCAAGGACGTGCTCGCGCGCTGGGAGTCGGTGCTGGTACGGCTGGCGGACGACCCGATGCAGCTGCGCCGCGAGCTCGACTGGGTCGCCAAGCTCGGCCTGCTCGAGGGTTACCGGGCCAGGGACGGCATCGACTGGGACCACTCGCGCCTGCAGCTGGTCGACCTGCAGTACAGCGACATCAGGCCGGAGAAGGGCATCGCCGGCCGGTTGCTCGACCGGGGCTCCACCGACCGTCTCTTCGACGATTCGGAGGTGGCTCGGGCGGTCGACGAGCCGCCTACCGACACACGTGCCTACTTCCGCGGTCGGTGCCTCGCGCAGTTCGCCAGCCAGGTGACGGCGGCGTCCTGGGACTCGGTGATCTTCGACGTGCCCGGCCACGACTCGCTGCAGCGGGTACCGATGATGGAGCCGCTGCGCGGCACCAAGGCGCATGTCGGCGATCTGCTCGACCGGTGCCAGACCGCGGAGCAGCTCGTGGCTGCCCTCACCGGCGAGTAACTCAGCTGGTCGGTCAGCCGATCCAGGTGACGTTGAATGCCCAGGTCAAGATCCGCTTCTTCCGGCCGTAGCGCAAAGGTTTCTTGGCGCTACGGCCAGGCGAGACGGATCTTGACCGAAGTCAGCGGCGAGTCTTCTTTCAGCTCACTTTGCGCCCAGCTGCCTCGTCGACGAGCTGCTTCGCTCGCTGGAACGACACACCGAGGACCGTCCCGACGTCCCGGTAGGGCAGACCCAGCCCGTACAGGCGGGCAGCTGCATCGCGGACGAGCCGGGCAGCCTCGGACTGATTACGCGCGGCCCGCTCTCGGAGTTCGGTTGACTCTTCAAGCTCAGTGCGCACTTCGTCGGGCAGGTGGACTTCCATTTCCAAGTCGAAGGAATCCTTCGGGACGTCGGTCATGATGGCGATCAGGTCGCGGGCCATGGGTTCGACCTCACGTAGGTGACGCGCCTGCGTGGCACGAGAAACCTCCGGCACGTCAACGTGCCAATACTGTCCGGAGCGTCGGACATCGACCTGGTACGTCTTCACTTCCACCAGTCGCCCTCGCGTGCCAAGGTCCACTCCACATCGGCGGGGCTGGCGGCCTTGGCGATCATTCGAATCAGATCTCTGCGCCGCACCATTGTAGTCTACCTGTGGCTTGACGGCCACTCTCAATGGCGCACTAGAAATCGAGACGGATGGACATGCTGATTTGGGTCGCGGGCGGATAGTGTCGGGGTAGGCACGACACGGGAGGTGTCATGGCGAGCAAGGAGACCGCGGGCGGCCAGAAGCGGACCGACCGGCAGCACGAAGAGGTCGAGGAAGCCGAGGTCGAGACCGGCAGTGACGTCCAGGAACGGCAGGAGAAGCTGACCGAGGATGTCGACGCGATCCTCGACGACATCGACGAGGTTCTCGAGGAGAACGCTGAAGAGTTCGTTCGCCAGTACGTCCAGAAGGGCGGGGAGTAGCAGCACGCTAGGCTCCCGCTGAAAGCAAAGCCCGAGGTGCTGCCGCGGCAGCGTGGAAAGGAGTGCTGTGTCGTCCTTCCTCGACGGCGCCGGACGACTCCCGGGGGAGTTCACCGCTGTTGGTAACCCCTCGTTCACCGAGTTTCTGGCGCGGCACAACCCTGACCTCCTGCCCGGCAGGCACACGCTGCCTGACACGGTCGAGGCCGGGGACGTGCGCCACGGCACGACGATCCTGGCCGCGGCTTACGCCGGTGGCGTCATCATGGCTGGTGACCGCCGCGCCACGACCGGCAACGTGATCGCCCAGCGCGACATCGTCAAGGTCTACCAAGCCGACGAGTACTCTTGCGTCGGCTACGCCGGCAGCGCGGGCATGGGTTTCGAGATCGTCCGGCTGTTCCAGGTCGAGATGGAGCACTACGAGAAGATCGAGGGCACGACCCTCTCCCTGGATGGCAAGGCCAACCGCCTGTCCACGATGATCCGCAGCAACCTCGGCATGGCGCTGCAGGGGCTCGCCGTCGTCCCGCTGTTCGCCGGGTACGACCTCGACACCGGCACGGGACGGATCTTCAGCTACGACATCAGCGGCGGGCGCTACGAGGAGCACGCGTTCCATGCCGTCGGCTCCGGTTCGGTCTTCGCCCGCGGCGCGCTCAAGAAGCTGTTCCGCGAGGGCGCGAACGAGCAGGACGCCGTGCTCGCCGTCCTGCAGGCCATGTACGACGCCGCCGACGACGACTCCGCGACGGGCAAGCCCGACACCGCGCGCCGCATCTACCCGGTGGTCGCCGCCGTGACCGAGGACGGTTACCGGCAGCTGCCCGCCGAGGAGGTCGGCGAGGTGGTCGAGTCGATCGTCGCCGACCGGCAGCGCCAGCCCGACGGCCCCACCGCGCCACTGCGCGAGCGCGGCTAGCCGCCACGACCAACCCCGCCAAGAGCCGACGAAGACCCGAGGAGCGCCCCTGTGACGATGCCGCTGGGCTACATCTCGCCCGAGCAGTTGATGAAGGACAAGGCGGAGTACGCCCGCAAGGGCATCGCGCGCGGGCGCAGCCTGGCCGCCCTGCAGTACGACGGCGGGATCGTCTTCGTCGCCGAGAACCGCTCGCGCACGCTGCACAAGATCAGCGAGATCTACGACCGCGTCGCGTTCGCCGCCGTCGGCATGTACAACGAGTTCGAGAACCTCCGCCAGGCCGGCATCCGACTGGCCGACGTCCGCGGCTACACCAACGCCAGGCGTGACGTCACCGCGCGCGGTCTCGCCAACGCGTACGCCCAGACTCTCGGTGCCATCTTCACCGACGCGCACAAGCCGTACGAGGTCGAGCTGGTGGTGGCCGAGGTCGGCCGCGCGAGTTCCGCCGAGGACCAGATGTACCGGCTGACCTTCGACGGGTCGGTGCAGGACGAGCAGGGTTTCCTCGTCATGGGCGGGATGGCCGACCAGGTGAGCTCGGCGCTCGGCCAGGAGTACCAGGAGGGCCAGCCGCTCGCGCAGGTGCTGCGGGCGGCGGTCAACGCGCTCGGCGCGCAGGAGAGCGGCGGGCGCCGCGAGCTGGCGGCCGACCAGCTGGAGGTGGGCGTACTGGAGCGCGCGCGCACCGGCCGCACGTTCCGCCGCATCCAGGGCGCGCGGCTCGACCGTGTCCTCGCCGAGACGGCATCGGCCAGCGCGCCGGCGCCGTCCACCGAGGAATCCGCGCAGGCCAGCGAGGGTGGCGAGGAGTCCGGTGGGGCCGGCGAACCGGAGTCGGACAGCTGACCCGACGTGTTCGGCCGCCACACGGCGGGTCGAACCCGTAGCCTTGGAGGCGTGAACCGGCGAATCTTCGGCCTCGAGAACGAGTACGGCGTCACGTGCACGTTCCGCGGCCAGCGGCGGCTGTCCCCGGACGAGGTCGCCCGCTACCTGTTCCGGCGCGTGGTGTCGTGGGGGCGCAGCAGCAACGTTTTCCTGCGCAACGGCGCGCGACTGTATCTCGACGTGGGCAGCCACCCGGAGTACGCGACGCCGGAGTGCGACAGCATCACCCAGCTGGTCGTGCACGACAAGGCCGGCGAGCGCGTCCTCGAGGGGCTGCTCGTCGACGCAGAGCGCCGGCTGCGCGAGGAAGGCATCGCCGGCGACATCTACCTGTTCAAGAACAACACCGACTCCGCGGGGAACTCGTACGGCTGCCACGAGAACTACCTCGTAGGCAGGCACGGCGAGTTCGGCCGGCTCGCCGACGTCCTCGTACCGTTCCTCGTCACCCGGCAGATGGTGTGCGGCGCCGGCAAGGTGCTGCTGACTTCGCGCGGCGCCCTGTTCTGCGTGAGCCAGCGCGCCGAGCACATCTGGGAGGGCGTGTCGTCGGCCACGACGCGATCCCGCCCGATCATCAACACCCGCGACGAGCCGCACGCGGACGCCGAGCGGTTCCGCCGGCTGCACGTCATCGTCGGCGACTCCAACATGAGCGAGACCACGACCCTTTTGAAGATCGGCGCGACCGACCTGGTGCTGCGCATGGTCGAGTCCGGCATGAGCATCAGGGACCTGGCGCTGGAGAACCCGATCCGGGCGATCCGCGAGGTCAGCCACGACGTGACCGGGCGCCGGCTGATCCGGCTGGCCAACGGCCGTGAGGCGAGCGCCCTGGACATCCAGGGCGAGTACTACTCGCGGGCGATGGACTTCGTCGACAGGTACGGCGCGACGGAGACCGACGAGCGCGTACTCGACCTGTGGGGCCGCACGCTCAAAGCGGTATCGGGCAACGACCTCGACCTGGTGGAGCGGGAGATCGACTGGGTGATGAAGTACCGGCTGCTCGAGCGCTACCGCGCCAAGCACCGTCTTCCGCTGATGTCCCCGCGGGTCGCGCAGCTCGACCTCGCGTACCACGACGTCAACCGCAACCGCGGACTGTTCTACATGCTGCAGCGCCGCGGCGCGGTCGCTCGCGTCTGCCGCGACGTGGACATCTTCGAGGCCAAGTCGGTGCCGCCGCAGACGACGCGCGCGCGGCTGCGCGGCGAGTTCATCCGCCGTGCCCAGGAGCGGCGCCGGGACTTCACCGTGGACTGGGTGCACCTGAAGCTGAACGACCAGGCGCAGCGCACCGTGCTGTGCAAGGACCCGTTCCGTGCCGTCGACGACCGGGTCGAGAAGCTCATCGCCGGCATGTGACCGTCAAGCGGCCCGCGGTACCGACAACTCGCGCAGCGCGGCGTGGACCGCGCCGGTCATCCGCTCGAGCCGGTCGACCTCGTCGGCACCAAGGTGCGCTCTCCAGGAGTCGGCAACGGCGTCGGGCGACCGGCCGAAATCGTGCAGTACGCCGGTTGGCGCCTCACCGCGTGCCTCGCGTCCGCCCCAGCCGCGTACTTCCCGGACGAGTCGACCGCCCCACGGCAACCCGCACCTGTCCACCAGGCGGCGGACGCCTGCGACGCCAGCGCGGGCGAGCGCGCCGTGGTCGACCACGACGGCGTCGTCGGGCTGGCCGTCGAGGAACAGCTGGTGCGACCACGCCCAGAAGCGGCCCATCGCCGCGACATCGTCGCCGGCGTCCCCCGCCGGGACGGTCTGCGGTAGCAGCCGGTGCAGCTCGTCCACGTCGGCCCGCCAGCCCATCCTGCGGTAGCTCGCGAGGACGGCGCCCGGGTGCCGGTACACCAGCACCGGTAGGGCATCGGTCGTCTCGACCACGGTTGGTACGGACAACAGCGCGAACGGGTCCTTCACCACGACGCGCGACCAGGGCAGTGGGCCGGCCCACTGGCGCGTGCCGAACCGGCTGTACGTACGCGGTTCCCACCCGCGGTATGTCCGGCGCAGGGCGCGGCGCTGCCCGGGGGTCGGCGCGTCAAGCCGCGTCCAGCCCGAAAGCGTCCCGGCGAGCGCGAACTGCCTGCCCCGCGGATTCATGGGCTCCCGTCCGGTCATGCACGACCCGGGGGAGAGCGCGAGCAGGCGGGCGAGCCAGGTGGTGCCGGAGCGCGGCACGCCGGTGACGAGGACCGGGCGCGGCCGTGTCACCACCATGCCTCCCAATCCTCGGTTTACGCGCGATCATCGTCATTCTGGGTGCATCTCGGGTCGAACCGTGCCCGGTTCGCCGATGATCGCGGCAGAGGGTGACGGAAGGTAAGCAACCCTGCGCGTCGTCCCTACACCCGCGGCGGGGAACGCCAAAGCGTGCTCACGGTTGCGCGCGCTGTGGTGCGATTGCTGTGCCCATGATTACTAGCCCCGACTCTCCAGTAGCCCTTTTTGTAGGACTAGAGGCTCGGTCAGTCGGGCTACTTTCGAGCCGACTGGTAATTGTCCCAGCGTGATGAGAGGTGCTGATCGGATGGGCTCGAACGGCCGTCGCCTCGGCGGCTTCAGCCTCCGTCGGGCGCTGCCTGCCGTGCTCGTGCTCGCCGCCGTCGCCGCGACCGGCGCCTCGGCGGCCGTCGGGGTCCACGATGCTGCGGCCCGGCCGGCCGGCAGCGGGCCCACGGCCCCCCCTGCGCCCAGTGCCACGCCGACCGCCACATCGCATGCGACCCGCGCTGCCAGCGCCACGCCGGCGGCTGTCACCGCGTCGCCGACGCCGGCCGCGGCTCAGCGCGACGAGGTGCGCAATGCCGTACGCGACTACCTCGGCGCCGCTCACCGGATGCGAGCGCACCCCTCCACAACCGGCAACCCGGCGAGCAGGGTCACTACGAACGCGTTCGCCGCGGCCCTTGCCGCTGCCCGTGACGAGTTGCGCCGAAGCGGTGTGGCTCAGTCGGGCGCCGCACGGGTCGTGGGCGATGTACGCGTCGGGCGCCTGCGAGTGTACGCATCCCCGCCACGGGCGGTCGTCCGGGTGTGTCTCGACACCTCGCAGGTGAAGCTGGTCGACGACGACGGTCACCGCGTGCAGAAGCAGCGGCCCGCGACGAATCGCACGCTGCACGTGTACCGGCTGGTGAGGCACGGATCCGCGTGGCTGCTCGATCGTGAGGAGTTCCCCGATGACCCTGACTGCTGACCGGTGGCGGCGGCGGTCGCTCGTCGTGCTCGCCGCCGTTGCACTAGCGGTCAGTGCCACCGCGCTCGCCCCGGCGGGGGCGCCGTCCGCGGCAACGGCGCCGGACGGGCGCAGCTCGTTCACCGCGGCGGCGTCCTGCTGGGAGATCAAGCAGGGCCACCCGGACGCGGAGGACGGCGTGTACTGGCTCGTGACACCCACGTTGCAGGCACCGCAGCGCTTCTACTGCAACATGACGACGGACGGCGGGGGTTGGGTCCTGATCGGTCGCGGCAGGGAAGACTGGAAGGAGACCTACCAGGGCGAGGGCACCGCGGCGCAGGTGCGCAACACCGTGACGGGTCCGGACGCGTTCAACGCCCGCCAGCTGTCTTCTGCCGTTATCGACGGGCTGCTCGACAGTGAACCGGTGTCCGACCTGCCCGACGGGGTGCGGGTCAGGCGGGCCACGAACGCCGCCGGTACCGACTGGCAGGAGGCCCGGTTCACGATGCCGGGGCGGGACCGCTGGGTCTGGGCGTTCGGTGCCAAGCACCCGGTCGGCACGTACTCGTTCGAAGGCGACACCGGGCAAGGGGGCATCACCCGCAACTTCGGTACGAACCAGGGCCTGGAGCGCATAGACGTGCGATCCACGAAAGCGCAGGACTGGACGATGGGCTGGTCGTACGGCACGCACGTCGCCGGCACCCACTCGGCGACGTCGTACCTGTGGTCGAGCAGCACCGGGCAGGGTTCCGCGCGGCCCTTCGCCCAGGTCTACCTGCGCCCGAAGCTGCGGCTCGCCGACCTGGACTTCCCGTCCATCCCGGACAGCGGTACGCCCAAGCAGGAGCTGTCACCGCTGTTGGAGAACACCGCGCTACCGAGCCCGTGGGGTGTCACCGGCGTGGTGGAACCCGACAGCGAGCTCTCCAGCGAGGTGTCCGCGTTCGCGCAGATCGGTGACCGGGTGTACGTCGGCGGGAACTTCCGCTACGTACAGAACGGCGCGGACGCCACTGGCGACGACAAGGTCGAGCAGTCCTTCCTCGCCGCCTTCGACGCCGACACCGGCGACTGGATAAGGAGCTTCCGCCCGGACTTCAACGGCCAGGTCAAGGCGCTCGCCGCGTTGCCCAACGGGCTGCTCGTCGCCGGTGGTGACTTCACCACGGTGAACGGCAAGCGCGCCGCCGGGCTCGCAGCACTCGACCCGCAGACGGGCGAGAAGTCCGCCGACTGGGACGTGCAGCTGGAGAACAGGCTGACCGGCGGGTTGCTCATCGTACGGTCCCTGGTCGTCAAGGGGGACTGGTTGTATCTCGGCGGCGGGTTCACCCACCTGACCGGCGGCACCCGCGACAACCCCGTCTACGCGCGCGGCGCGGCACGGGTGCGGGTCAGCGACGGCAGACCGGACCCCGCGTGGAACCCCAACTTCACGGCGTCGGTCGCCGACCTCGACACCAGCCCGGACGGTGACCGGGTCTACGCGGCCGGCTGGTTCGGGCGCTCCGGAGACGTGGAGACGCCGCAGGTGGCGGCGCTGTCGGCGCAGAACGCGTCCGTCGTGCAGCCGAGGTGGGACCCGACCTGGTCGTCGAACCACGACAACTACCAGCAGACGATCCTCACCGCGGGATCGCGGATCTGGGTCGGCGGATCGGAGCACAGCTTCTTCAGCTTCGACCCGGACGACTTCTCCAGGCTCTCGGGCAACATCGCCCGGATGGGCGGCGACTTCCAGGCCAGCGACGCCGTCGACGGCGTCGTGTACGCCGGCTGCCACTGCTTCGACTGGATCTACTCGCACGCCTTCACCTGGCCCGACCCGGGAACGAACTGGACGGAGGCGGACAGCATCGACTCCGCGGGCGCGTGGAACGCGCGTACGGGCAAGGTCATCCCCGAGTTCGATCCGGGGCTGCGCACCCGGCGGGGCTACGGCCCGTGGGCGATCTTCGCCGACGACTCCGGCACGACCTGGTTCGGCGGCGACTACACCGGCTATGCCCGGGCGACCTGGGGTACCGCGTGGGCCGGCGGCTTCGTCCGGTTCGCCCAGCGAGACACCAAGGCGCCGACCGAGCCCACGGAGCCGAAGCTCTCGGGAGCGGACACCAGCAACCCGACGCTCTCCTGGCAGCCGTCGAGCGACAACGAGTCCGGCGTCACCTACGAGGTGCTCAGGAACAACAGGGTCGTCGCCACGACTTCCGCCACCTCACTGGACCTGCCCAACCCGTCGAAGTCGACGCGGTACTTCGTCCGCGCCGTGGACGACGAGGGCAACCGTTCCGCGAGCACGCAGGCGCTCACCCTCGCCCCGCCGCCGGCAGCGCTGGTGGCGCCGGCCAGCAACTGGCGGTGGCGCTACGACACGAGCCCGATCCCGGACGGCTGGCGCGGCACCGGTTTCGACGACTCCGGGTGGGCTCGCGGCCCCGCGATCCTGGGGTTCGGCTCCGCGTCGGTCGCGACCGACATCGACGTGCCGGGCGGGGCGCAGGAGCGGCCGCTCGCCGCCCAGTTCCGGCACTCGTTCGAGGTGGACGACCCCGCGGAACTGTCCTCGGCGCAGGTGTCGGTGGTCGCCGACGACGGGGTGGTCGTCTACGTCAACGGCACCGAGGTCGGCCGGGCGAACATGCCGTCCGGGGAGGTGTCGCAGGACACGTACGCGACCAAGGCGCCGCGTACGTCCCGCGCAGCCGACGACCCGGTCTCGTTCTCGGTGCCCACCTCCTTGCTGCGGTCGGGCACGAACGTCGTGGCGTCCTCCGTACACCTGAACTACCACGCGACCAGGGACATCAGCTTCGACCTGTCGCTGCGCGCCGAGTCGGCGGGGCGATGACCGGTCCGGCATGGCGCATTGGACGCGTGAGGCCGCCGTACTGATGGTGGCGGCGATGGTTGCCTCCGGCTGCGGCCACCAGCCGGCGGGCAGGAACGAGGGTCAAGCCGCGGTGCGTTGCCGTGTCGCGGCGGACCGGCACGCCGCGGGCAGCGCACCGACGAAGGTGTTCTCCTGGCACGATCCCGAGGTCGACGAGTCCAGCGGGATCGCCCTCTTGCCGAGCGCCCGGCTGGCCACCGTCAATGATGCTGGCCAGCCCGCCGTGGTGCAGATCGCGAACCTGGACGGTGCGCCGGCCACCGAGGTGCGCCTACCCGGCGTGCGGAACGAGGACTGGGAGGACCTCGCCACCAGCCGGGGGCCGGACGGCCGGTGCCACCTGTGGATCGCCGACACCGGTGACGCGTACCGCGACCGCGAGAAGCGAGAGCTGTCGGCGCGGACCCGGTTCGCTCTGATCCGAGCCGACCGTCCGATGATCGGCCACACGCCCGTACCGGCGGCCACGAACGCGCATCGAGTCGTGTCGCTGCCGGTCATCTATCCGGACGGGCGGGGGCGCAACGCCGAGGCCCTCCTCGTCCATCCGCGCGAGCGCGAGATCGCGCTGGTGACGAAGGTTCGGCCGCGCGGCTCCGGTGAGACACCACCGGCCGAGGTCTGGGCCCTACCGCCGGACGCCGAAGCCGGCGAGCCCGTACAGCTGCGTCGCATCGGCACCGTGCCGTTGGCGGGCGTGTCCGGCGGGGCATGGTCGCCGGACGGGTCGCTCGTCGCGCTGCGCGACGCTACGACCGCGTACGTGTGGCACTACGACGGGAAGCTCGCTACGACCCTCGCCGCCGACCCGATCGAAGTGCCGCTGCCGGACCAGCCCCAGGGCGAGGCGATCGCGTTCTCCGCAGACGGCCGCAGCCTCCTGGTCAGCAGCGAGGGCGCCCACACCGCGGTGTGGCGGGTGCCTATGCCGGACGGAGTCCGATGAGGGCACAGGGGAGCACCGTGGACCGGGCCGACCTGCCGGTGTGGCCGGTCGGCCTGTTCTTCGTCGGCTTCCCGGTCTGGTGGATGCTCGGGCTCGCGGCCTTCCTGATCCCGCTCACCGCGGTCCCGATGGCGATCGTCCTGCTGACGCGGGGCCGGGGGATCCGGTTGCCCGCCGCGCTCCTGCCGTGGTGCGTGTTCCTCCTGCTGGTGCTCGCGTCGGCGGTCATGCTCGACAGCCTGCTTCGCGGCGTCGGCTTCGCGCTGCGGCTCGGCAACTACCTGGGAGCCGCGGTAGCACTGCTGTACGTGTACAACGCACGGCACCGGCTTCCGGTCGGCAAAGTCGCCGCACTCCTCACGTTGTTCTGGCTTGTCGTGGTCGCCGGCGGCTGGCTGGGCGTGATCCTCCCCGGAGGCAGCCTGCATACGCCGGTCTCGGTCGTGCTGCCGGACTCGCTCATGTCCAACGAGTACGTGCGCGACCTCGTCATCCCGAAGTTCGCCGAGATCCGGTCGCCGTGGGGCTCGCCTGTGGTCTTCGCGCGCCCGAGCGCACCGTTCCCGTACACCAACGCGTGGGGTCTCAACTTCGCGCTGAGCACGCCGTTCGCCGTCTACACGATGGTGCGGCACCGGCGCCGGTTCGTGCGGCTGACACTGGCGGCGGCGCTGGTGGCCTCAATCGTCCCGGCCGCAGCCACGCTGAACCGCGGAATGTTCGTGGCGCTCGCCTTCGCCGGTGCCTACAGCGCGTTCCGGCTCGCGTTGCGGGGGCGGCTGATGGCGCTCGTGGCGCTGTGCGCCGGTGCGATCGTGCTCATCGCTGGACTGCAGACGCTCGGGTTCGGCGAGCAGCTCGCGACCCGCGCGCAGTACAGCCAGTCCTCGGAAGGACGGGGCGCGTTGTACGCCGAGACGTTCGACGCGACGCTGCGGTCACCGCTCCTGGGCTACGGTGCGCCGCGCCCGTCCCCGAACAGTTCGGTGTCGCTCGGCACCCAGGGCCAGCTGTGGAACGTGATGTTCTCGCACGGTTTCGTGGCCCTCCTGGCGTTCGAGCTGTTCTTCCTGGCCGTGTTGTGGCGTAGCCGGCGAGCGGCCACGGCGGAGCGGCTACTCCCGCACGTGGTCGTCGCCACCGCGCTGGTGACGCACATCTACTACGGACTCAACGGTCCTGAGCTCATGACGACCATGGTGGCGGCAGGACTGGCGCTGCGCCTCCACACCGACCATGAGCCGCCGGAACCGGCCGTCGAGGCGTTCCGGCCCCTGGCGGGAGCGATGCGGTGAATACGTCGGCCGGCCCGGGGAGTGGCGGTGAGGTCCACCGCGCCGCGCGAGGCGGTGCGCTGAGCTTCGCCGGGGCAGGGACGAGCGCGCTCCTCGGCTTCCTGCTCACCGTCGTCCTCGCGCGCCTGCTCGGCGACACCGGTGCGGGTGTGGTGCTGCAGGTGATCGCCGTCTTCACGATCGCGTTCAACCTCGTCAAGCTCGGCACGGACACGGGCGTGCTGTGGCTCGTGCCACGGTTGGAAGGCGCGGACACCGAGCGGCTGCGTGGGGCCCTCGTCGCCGCCGTCGCACCCGTCGCCGCTGCGGGTGTCATCATCGGCGGCGGCCTGTCGCTTGGCGGTCGGCTCCTGGGTGGCCGCGGTGGTGCGGCGAACGCGCACGCCGTCGCCCAGGCGCTCGGGGTGGTGGGCTGGCTCGTCCCGTGCGGTGCGCTGGTCATCGTGCTGCTCGCCGCCATCCGGGCGTTGGGCGGCATCCGGCAGTACGTGCTCCTCGGCAGCCTCGGTCTTCCCGCCGCGCGTCTGCTCGGCGTGGTCGCGGTGGGGGCGGCTGGTGGTGGGGCCCTCGCCGCATCGCTTGCCTGGGCGTTGCCGCTGCCCGTGGTCGTCGTCGTTGCCGGCGCCGTCCTGCTGGCGCGGGTCCGTCGCGCGGAACGGGAGTCGACCGCATACGGGAGCTGGCGGCCGGAAGCGAGCGCGGCGAGGCGGCTGTGGTCGTTCAGCCTGCCGCGTGCCGCCTCGGCGATGCTCGAGAAGTCCCTGCTCTGGTTCGACGTCCTCCTCGTCGGCAGCATGCTCGGCTCGGCGGCCGCCGGGGTCTACGGAGCGGCGAGCCGATTCGTAGCGGCCGGCCTCATCGCGGAGACCGCGCTGCGCGTGGTCGTGGCGCCGCGGTTCAGTGCGCTGCTCGCCAAGGGCAGGCGCCGGGAGGTGCAGGACCTGTACGGCGCCGCCACCACCTGGGTGCTGCTCTGCAGCGCGCCGATCTACCTCGTGCTGGCGATCTTCGCTCCGGTGGTCCTTTCGCTCCTGGGCGCAGAGTTCACCCGGGCGGCCTGGCCCCTCGCCGTCCTGTGTGCCGGCATGCTCGTGTCGCTGGCCGCCGGCAACGTGCAGTCGGTCCTGCTGATGAGCGGTCGCAGCGCCTGGCAGACCGCCAACCGAGTGGTCGTGCTCGGCATGAACATCGCCCTCAACGTTGCGCTGATCCCGGTCATGGGCATCTTGGGTGCCGCGGTCGCGTGGGCGGCCAGCATGCTGCTCGACGCCGGCCTCGCCGCCGCGGAGGTTGCCGTGCTCGTGCGGATACGCCCGCAACCGGCTGCGGCCGCCCGCGCGATCCTGCCCGCGCTGGTCTGCTTCGCGGGTACGGGGATCCCCCTCAGGCTGTTCTGGGGCGCGTCGCCGTCGAGCCTCGTGGTCGCCGCCGTGCTCGGCGCTCTGCTGTTCGCGGCGTGGTGCTGGGCGGACCGGCGGTCGTTGCGGGTCGATGAGTTCCTGTCCGCGCTCCGCGCGAAGGCCAGCCGCGAGCCGGTCGCCGTCGAGGCCGCCGATTCCGATCTGCGTCAGGTGGGAGACCGTTCATGAACGCGCGTGCTGTGACCGTGCCGCTCGCCAAGGCGGTGGCGAACACGACGACACGGCGCTGGGGTGTGCTCACCGCCCGGTGGCGCCCGGTACCCGACTTCCTGATCGTCGGCACCAAGCGCGGCGGTACGACCTCGCTGTTCGACTACTTGACCCGGCTGCCCGGGATCCTGCGGATGTTCCCGCAGATGCGGAAGCTGAAGAGCCCCGCGTACTTCTTCCAGCGATACTCGCTCGGCGAGGCCTGGTATCGCTCGCATTTCCACACCGAGGCGTACCGCAGGGCGTTGGAGCGGCGTCTGGGTTACCGCCCGCTTTCCGGTGAGGCGTCCCCGTACTACCTGTACGACCCACGTGTCCCTGAGCGCGCGCTACAGCTCGCACCCGACGCCAGGATCATCGTGTTGCTGCGCGACCCGGTCAAGCGCGCGTGGTCGCACTACCAGGAACGCGTCGGGCAGGGTGTCGAGCCGCTGACCTTCGAGCAGGCGCTGGAGGCCGAGGACGATCGCACCCGCGGCGAGGTCGACCGCATGCTCGCCGATCCGTCGTACTACAGCACCGCGCACGACTACTACAGCTACCGCGACCGCGGCCTGTACCTGCCGCAGCTCCGCCGCTGGTACGCGCAGTACCCGGCCGACCAGATCCTGGTGCTGCGCAGCGAGGACATGTACGCCGACGCGCAGGCGACCGTCGACCGGGTCTGCGCGTTCCTCAACGTCCCCGAGTCCGTACTCCCGCAGAGGTCGCGGCTGAACTACATCCCGACCGCCCCGATACCCGAGGAGGCACGAGCGGAGCTGGCGTCCTTCTTCGGCGCACACCAGCAGGCTCTGGAGAGCTACCTGGGCACACAGCTGCGCTGGCCGTTCGGCCTGTAGCGGGCGCGTTGAAGCACACGCCTAGCTGAGTGCGTCCTCGGTCTCCTCCTGCGCCTGCTCCTGTGTGACGACGTCGTACTCGGCTCCCGGCTCGACGAGGAGAACGCCGGGAATCGTCGCACCGACCTGGTCCAGGTCCGCGAGGGGCCGGCGGACGTCGGCCTGCCTGTCGTCATCCGCGACCGCGATCGGTACGACGAGGTCCGCCGCCCGGGCCACGAGCAGCAGCTCCGGGAGGCTGTGCCACGGCATCGCGGTGACGATGACCCCCTGCCCGCGCTCCTCCAGCTCGCGCAGCGCCGACGCGCTCGGCTGCCGCGCGACGACGTCCGCGTTGTCCGGCACGGGAACGTGGATGCCGTTGGCCGGGGATGCCTCGACCAGGGTGGCGGCGGTGTCGAGCGCCGTAAGCGACCGGATCACCCGCCGCGCCGCGGTACACGCCACACCTTCGTTCGCGGCGGTGACGACGATGCTGCGTGGCGGGACGTCGCCAAGCAGTTTGGCGGCCGCGACCCGGTACCCGCGGTCGCTGCCGTTCCCGGCGCCGCTCGTCACCACGGCGAGCACGGGGCGGCGCAGGTGTCGCTCGACGTCCTGCCGTCCCTTCAGCCGACTGTTGGCGAGCTCGCGCCACACGACCAGGGCGGCGGCGAGCAGCACGCCGAGCACCAGACCCGCCGCACCGGCCACGGCGAGACGGGGTGAGCTGGGTGACGCCGGCGGGCTGGCGCGGTCGACCACGGCGCCTGGGTCGGCGACATGGGTGGCAAGCCGAGTCGCCTCCGACCGCAGCTGGCTGATCTGGGTGAAGAGCTGGTCGCGTTCGACGGTGGCCGAGCTGGGCTGCGAGCCGCCGTCGATGCGCTGCTCGACCTTGCCCAGCTTCTTGCGCAGCTTCGCCAGCTGTGACTCGACGTTCTTCGATGCCGCCGTGTACTGCTGTTCCGCCTCGTCGCCTCGGTACTTCAGGTAGGACTTGGCGAACGCGTTCGCGGCTTTCGCGGCCGCTCGCCCGGTCGCGGCCTGGTACGTGATGACGAGGACCTGGGAGTCCTGCGGCGACGTGACCGTGAGGTTCTCGGTGAGCTCGCTCGCCGAACCTGGTCGGCCGAGCGCGCGGGCGGCCTCCCGCGCCACAGCACCCGAGGACACGACCGCCCGCTCTGTCGCCATGCTCGGGGGCTCGGCCGATCCGCTGTCGGACGGGTCGTCGATCGCGCTGACCGTGACGGTCGCGCCGGCGCTGTAGGCGCGTGGCGCGGCCGCGAAGTAAGCCGCGCCGACGAGCAGGCCGACCAGTACGCCGAGGACGAGCACTGCCCAGTGCCGCCGGACGGCCCCGGTGACATCGGTGAGCGCGATCCCGTCGCCGTTCTCAGCGGCCATTGACCCTGCCCTCGTACTCTCTATCGCTACGGGCGGTGTGCAGCGCTACTCGCGTCAGGTCCGCGAGGTGCGCAAGCCGCAGGTGTGCGGGCCAGCCAGCCCCACCGAGGACGCCGCGCCAGGTACGTACGAGCATCTCGAGCGCGTACACGCAGACGAGTACCCGCGCCTGCTGACGCGAAGCGCCGAACGCCGCGAGGTAAGGCTGCGCGGTTTCGAGTTCCTCCGCGGTGGCCGCGGCGAACGGCCGGCCCCGGTTGAGCGCGGTGTGCACCGCCCAGTGGAGATGGTCGAGCCCCGCAGGCACGTCGGTCGCGCTGAACTCCCAGTCCCATAACCAGGTCGCGGAACCGACGCGCGCGGTGTTCCAAGGCACGAGGTCGCCGTGCCAGCGTGTCGCGATCAGCATCCTGGGGTCGGTCTCGGTGACCGCCGCGACCAGCGAGGAAGCCATCGCGGGCAGCTCCGCCGCGCCGTGCGGCGCCGGGAGGGCGGCAGCCGCGTCGAGGAGCCGCTGAACGTGTGCGCTCGCGGAGAGCCGGTCGCGGCGCGCGATCGGCAGCAGGCGCGCCAGGGCGGTCGGTTCCGGGGGAGGGCCACCTGGGTGCGGCGAGCGCGCCTCGGGCGGTAACGGCGCCGAAACGGCCAGGCCATGCCCGTGCCATCCACCGTCGGCCAGCAGCGCGGGCGCGCGGAGCGAGTCGTGCCCACCGGCGAGCGCCTGCAGAGCGGTCCGCTCCGCGGCCACTGACCGTTCGGTGGCGGCGTTCCAACCCATCTTGGCGAAGCCGAGACCGCGGCCGTGGCCGTCGAGCAGGCGCCAGGTCAACTTGGCATGCGATCCGACGACTCCCAGTGAGGCGTACAGGCGGTGGTGCCCGAGCAGGCCCGCGAGGTAGCTGACCGGTGTTTCCGTGGCCCGGGGTGCGGCGGCGCTGTCGCGGACGAGTACCTGGAGAACGTCTCGGCTGACCGGCAGCCCGCTCCTGGCGGCCATGCCGACGGCGAGGCGGCCCATTCGCGCACGTCTCTTGCCGTGCATCCGCCGGTACGCCAGGAGCGCCGCCGCGGTCAGCGACGCGGGACCGTACGGGACAAGCAGGCGTGCCTTGCCGGCGGAGGGCAGCACACGGTACGCCTCCAGCGGTCGCCAGCCGGCGGGCACGTCGCCGCCGAGATGCACCCGCAACCGGCCTTCTTCTATGGCGGGTTGCCACGCCTGGCGCGCCAGGAGGTCGAGCCACCCAGGGACCATCAGCAGGCTCCTGACGTGCCGACGACGGCGTTGACGGCGCTCTCGACCAACATGCGCATCGCCAATCAGGTACTTCTGGGTGGTTGGGGTGACAAATACGGTATTCGCAGAGCGATGCGACCAATCCGGAACGCAGGAATTCGCAGGCCATTTCGACGGGCCGTTGTGTCCGGTGGCTCTGCGTACCGGCAACGGTAGGTGACGGTCCATGGCGGTCCGTCGCGTCCGGCGAACCGGCCCATGGCGCGGAGCACAGGATGCAAGGCTCAGCAGGAAACGAGAATCCGCAAGGAGGCGCAACAGATGAAACCGGCCGTCACCGTGGTCGTGCCGACGAAGGATCGGCCCGAGCTGCTCCGGCGCGCGGTCGAAGCCGTACTCGCGCAGGACTATGGCGCAGACGTGCATTGCCTCGTGGTGTACGACGGTGCGACGCCGGACCGTACGCTCGAGCGCCTGAAAGGCAACCGCCGTGTGACGGTCACGTCCAACACCCGGGTCGCAGGGTTGGCAGGCGCCCGCAACACCGGCATCCTGCTCGCCGACACCGAACTCGTGGCGTTCTGCGACGACGACGACGCGTGGCTGCCGGGCAAGCTGTCGGCCCAGGTCGAGCTGCTGACCGCGGATCCGACGGCCGTGCTCGCCACGTGCGGCATCCGGATCGAGTACGGCGACCGTACGGTCGACCGGTCGCTCGCGTCGGTGCGGGTGGAGCTCGACGACCTCCTGCGCAAGCGCCTTCCGGAGCTGCATCCGTCCTCGTTCCTGTTCCGGCGCGCCAAGCTGGTCGAGCTCGGGCTGGTCGACGAAAAGCTCCCGGGCAGTTACGCGGAGGATTACGAGTTGCTGCTCCGGGCCGCGCGTGCCGGTTCCATCGTGAACGTGCCGGATGTCCATTTGTTGGTGCGATGGCACCGCGCGTCGCATTTCATGCGCCGCTGGGACACCATCGCCGATGCACTGCAGTACCTGCTCGCGTCCAACCCACAGTTCGCTTCTGTGCGTTCCGGGGAGGCGCGGATAACCGGGCAGATCGCGTTTGCCCGGGCCGCCCAGGGACAGCGGCGTGAGGCGGTGCGTTGGGTCCGCCGCACCGTGGCGCGCAACCCGCGGGAGGCGCGCGCGTACCTTGCACTCGCGGTGGCGAGCGGTGCCGTGCGCCCCGATACCGTGCTGAGCCGGCTGCACCGGCGCGGCCGCAGCATCTGAGCAGGTTGTCAGAACCTCACGCCGCATAGCACTGTCGCGTACCGGAAACGACGCATGTTCGGGGCCTAAACCCGGCGTCGGGCGCGGCGGGGTGGCTTCTGCGTGACGACCCGCCGCAGTTCGGCAGCGAAACGCCGTGCGGTGGCGTGCGCCGGGTCGGCGCGGCGCGGGATACGTAGCGAGGACGGGTGCGCCAGCGCGTTGTCGAGCAGGCCATGCAGCTGCTGCTCGTCGGCCGCGACCCGTACCAGCCCAGCCGCCTCGAGGCGCGCGCTGAAGGCGACCTGATGATCGTCGACGGCCTCGCCGAGACGTGCCAATCGTGGTACGACGACGGGAAGCCGTCCCTGCGCACGAGAGTCGGCGATCGTGCCCGGTCCCGCGTGCCCGACGACGAGGTCGCTGGCGCCCATCAGCTTGACCAGCTCGTCGCGGGGCATGCGGCATATCGCCTTGCCGTTGTCGGGAGGTCGGGAGGCGCCGTGCTGCACCACGCAGCGGAGCTGGCCTGGCCCCTGACTCGTCGTATCCAACCAGGAGTTCACCCACTCGATCAGCCGGTCGAACGGGTGATGATCGGTTCCAACGGTGACGACCAGATCGTTCCGGCCGCTCACAGCGTGTGCCCCACGACGACACCGCGGGGATAGAGGCGGCGCTGCTCCGGCCATTGCAGGGCGAACAGGTCGACGACCGGATAGCAGAGCCGGCCGGTGAGCGTCGGAATCTCGATCCGGTCGAACACCTCGAGGTAGGCGGTGCGGCAGCCGAGGAGCCGGCCGAGGTAGATGAACGGTACGGCGATGCCCGCGCCCGTCGACACGATCACGTCCGGCCGGTGGCGACGCAGGATCCGCCAGGCGAGCAGCGCGTTGCGTAGGAGGTTCGGGACGTTCCGGGTTGTCGGGAAATGGCCCCAGGCCACGCGTTCACCGTCCAGAGCCGACCTGGCGTCCGGGGTATCGAACGTCACCCACTCTCGCTCGTGGTCGCCCCACCAGGTGCGCAACGCGGCCAGCTGAGTGAGGTGGCCACCGCTGGAAGACACGAGCAACAGCCGCACCGCCGAAACCTCCGATCATCCGCGCTCTGCTTCCGGTTGGAACCGGATACACCGTATGGGATGAGCGACCATGCGGTGGCGAAAAGTGAAGAATTCTGCCTGTCTTACACTCCGTGTCGCCGACCGTCGCTACGCGTCGTATCTGCCCGCTGGATACCCCGCGCGGACTAGTTCCAACGGGCGGCTGACGACCCGCTATCGCTGCGTGACGTTCCGTCCGAACCGTCACGCTTCCAGGTGATTCCCGTGTCGGGCTGTAAACCACATGGCAACGTCAGTGGTGGGTGGAGATGAAGGCCCCACGCTGGCGGCTGGGTCGCCAGTGCATCGCCCCTGATCTAGACAGTTTTAAAACTTTGGCGCACCAAGCGTCGATTTGTGCTGCCCGAATTCGGCCCGGTCGGAAGAGGTGTGACGTGTCGGTCCTGGAGAACGTCACTGAACTGACCGAACGCGTGGGCAGCCGTGCCGCGATCCGGATCGACAGTGCGGTCACCACCTGGCAGGCCAAGTACCGGCGCACCGTTATAGCCACCGACCTGCTCGTAGGGACGGTATTGGCAGCTATGGCGTTCTACGTCCGATTTGGCGACTCGACTCGTTTGCCATTTCCGTACCTGGTCTGTAGCGCTCTGTTTCCTATCGTTTGGGTAACGTTGCTCGCCCTGGCCCGGGCCCACGAGCCGCGTTTTCTTTTCACCGGAACCGAGGAATTCCGTCGGGTGGTCATGGCCGGCTGTGTGCTGCTGGTCGGCATCGCCCTGGTTTCCTACGCCGGCAAGTTCGAGGTCGCACGTAGCTGGGTGTTGCTGAGCGTGCCGCCCGCGACCATCTGCACGGTGTTGGCGCGATACGTGTTGCGCAAGCGCGTACACCGCCGTCGGTTGGGTCGCGGTGCGTACATGTACCGCACCGTCATGGTCGGTTACGAGCGCGCGACGGCGAACCTCGTCGGCACGCTTCGTTTGAACCGTTACCACGGTCTCGACGTGGTCGGCGCCTGCCTTCCTCCGAACCGCATCGCCGATGCCGGCGACATCATCAAAGACTGCGGGGTCCCCGTCCTCGGCGACTTCGGCAGCATCGCCTCCACCGTCGAACGGGTGGGCGCGGACGTCGTGGTCGTGCTGGCGTGCCCTGAGCTCGACGGCCCCACGCTGCGCAGGCTCGGCTGGGAGCTGGAGAAGTCGGGTACGGAGCTGTTGGTGGCACCCGCGCTCATGGAGGTCGCGGGACCGCGGGTGACGGTACGCCCGGTCGCGGACCTTCCGCTCCTGCACGTGGAGCACAGCGAGCTCACACACTGGCGCCGGGCGCTCAAGTCGACCTTCGACCGGGTCGGTGCCGCGTTGTGCGTGGCCCTGGCGTCACCGCTCCTCCTCGCGATCGCGGCAGCCATCAAGCTTGCCGACGGCGGCCCGATCTTTTTCCGCCAGACCCGCATCGGGCACGAGGGCCGGGAATTCTCGATGCTGAAGTTCCGCACCATGCAGGTGAACGCCGAACAGCGTCTGGGCGAGTTGCTGGCACTGAACGACAGCTCGCAGGTGCTGTTCAAGATGCGGCAAGACCCGCGCGTCACCGGGGTGGGCAGCTTCCTGCGTCGCTACTCACTGGATGAGATCCCGCAGCTGGTGAACGTGCTGCGCGGCGAGATGTCGCTCGTCGGGCCGCGGCCACCGCTGCCCAGGGAGGTCGAGCAGTACGAGCGGGACGTCTACCGCAGGTTCGCGGTACGCCCGGGCATCACGGGGCTGTGGCAGGTGAGCGGTCGCTCGGACCTGCCCTGGGAGGAGACCGTCCGCCTCGATATCCGCTACGTCGAGCGCTGGTCGCTGCTTCTGGATGTATTGATCATCTGCCGCACTTTGGGGGCGGTTTTGAGAAAGTCGGGGGCGTACTGATGAGGTCGATGGATTACGGAAGCGGCGGGCAGGTCGAGATCGCGGATCTGGTCCGGCGGGCGAGCGCAGGCGATCGCGGCGCGTGGGAGCAGCTCGTCGACCGGTACGCGAGGTTGGTCTGGGCAGTGACCCGCAACTGTCGCATGAGCGAGAGCGACGCCTCCGACGTTGCACAGACGACCTGGCTCCGCCTGCTGGAGCACATCGACCGCATCGAGCCGGCGCGCGTGGGCGCGTGGCTCGCCACCACGGCCCGGCACGAGTGCCTGAGGGTCGTCGCGCTGAGGCGCCGGATGCTGCTGACGTACGAAGACAACGCCCTGGAGGATGTCGCCGAGAGCCAGCCGGACGTCGACGAGTCATTGCTCGCGGGAGAGCGCGCCGTGGAGGTGCGCCGTGTGCTCCAGACGCTCCCGGAGCGCTGGCAGCAGCTGCTCAAGCTCTCGACCGCCGACCCGCCGGTGTCGTACGCGGAGATCTCGGCACGGCTCGACCTGCCGATCGGCAGTATCGGCCCGATGCGCGGTCGGTGCCTCGCGAAGCTCCGCACCTTGCTGGCGCAGGAACTCGCGTCCTAAACCGCTCAGAGCACGACCCAGGCGGTCCTGGCGGGCGGGTGCTCGCCATCAGGCCAGCGCAGCAAGAGGCTGGTCAGCCCGGGAGGTAGGTCGGTCGGACCCTTGTCAGCGATGGTCGCGACCGTCATCGTGCCGTGCGTGTCGCGCCCCAGCGCCGCTACGGTCACCTCTCCACGGGGGTGGATTCCCAGGTCGATGCTCAACCTGTCGACGCCGCGGACGTCGAACTCGACGCGGCACCCACCCCGTACGAACCGCAGCGAGCGAGAGCTGCCTTGCTGTGCGGCCGCCGTGTCGACGAGGCTGTCGAAGCACAGGTCAAGCACCATGAGGTCCCAGTCGTAGTCCAGGTAGACCGCGAGGGCCGCTTGACGGATGAGTTCGGGTGACCCGGCGATGTCAGCCTCCACTCGATCCGCTCGGCGCCGGATGGCACCGCGCTCTCTTGGTCTGCTTGTGGGAACAGTTGTCCGCACCTCGTGGGGACGCTGCCGCCGCGATAGTGCTGTGGGCGTCCTGTTGGTACGGCTGGGAGCGCCAGGTGCTCCAAACGATCGAGGTGTCCTGGTCCCGCACCAGGAACCGCCAGGGTCCTGAGTAGGTGTTGTCGAAGAAGCGGTTTCCTTGCTTGAACGTGATCCGTTGCTGGATGACGTCCCCCTTGTATGGGGACCAGTCGGGGTACGTGCCCCAGTTCGACATGATCCCGTTGTACCCGCAACCGCGGTCAGTCACGCATTGCGGCCCGACCTCGTCGGGGTCGAAGCTGAACCTGTTGTCGTGGACCCGCACGTTCTTGGTCTTCCACCGGCAGTCGCTGTAGTAGGGCTCCTGGTCGATGTTCTTCGCATTGCAGCTGTCGGCCGTGACCTTGGGGTTGACCAGGGTGCTCGCGCCGGTGCTCGTGTTCGCCGGGGATCCCGCGAAACGGTCGGCGTTTTCCCACAGGATGACCCCCGACCAGTTGTTCTTGAAGACGTTGTCCTCGACCTCGAGCTTCGAAGAGTACGGACCCGGGACGCGGGAGTCGCTGCCGGACTCGGACAGGTAGATGGCGGCCGTCGGGAAGCCGGGGTTCTCGGGGCCTTTGACGTTTCCGTTCCGGACGAAGGTGTTGTCCCGGATGACCGCGTTGTAGCTGATCTCGTAGATGATGGCTTCCGCGTCGTTGTCCGAGAAGTAGTTGTGTGTGAACGCGAAACCGACATTGTTGGTGTCCGCCCACAGCCCGGCGCTCTTGTTGTCGTGCACCCAGTTTCCTCGGACGACCGCGCCGTCGACATCCCAGAACTTGCCGCCGCCCGAGCAGCCACAGCCGGGGCGGCGCTGCTCCCAGTCGTCGGTGTTGTTTCCGGCAATCTCGTTGCGCACGAGTGTCAGATCGTTAACCCCGTCCGGGTGATACGCGCTGAAGCCGTATTGTCCGTTGTGCGCGAGACAGTTTTCCCGTAGGACGTTCTTGCTCCCGAGCATGACGCCGGCACCGGCGTTGTCGCGAACCGTGTTGCGCACCATCTGCCATCCGGTAGCGGAGTTGTGGTTGACGACACCTTCGTTGTTGTTGCCCCCCGATGTGCCGAAGTTCTTGATCGTCAGATACTTGATGGTGACGTCTGCCGCGTGACCGCCGAACGCGTACCTGTTGCGGTGCCGGCCGTCGAGCACCGCCCCCGGTGCCCCGATGTACGTGTCGTGGTCCTTGGGATGCACCTGGGCGTAGGTCGTGGGGGAGAGCTCGTGCACGCCCGCGGCCAACCAGAACGTCGTCCCAGGGGGGTTGTCGTTGGTGATCTGCGCGAGGTTGTCGGAGGTGCTGACGGATACGGCGTCGGCAGGTGGCTGCTGCGGTCCGTCGAGCATCGACCCGTTGTCGCAGACCTCAGCGGTTGGGGACGCTGGTGCCGTAGCCGACGAGCCGGACGACGCTGCCGATGGGGGGTCTGTCGGCCGGTTGGCCGCGGTGATCACCCACGCCAGCCCGGCGACGAGGGCCAGCCCGCCGGCGAGGGCAGCGCCGCGGCGTTGCCACCCTCCGGTTCGACGCCCGGGCGTGGCGGGCGGCATGGAATCGCCTTGCATGGCTCCTCACCTATCCAACGACGGGTTCTGCCCGCGGCGCCTCGGCCGATGCCGGATACCGCGTGGCGAACTGGTAGATGTCGACCAGCTGGCTGATGTTCTGGGCGGGCTCGAAGCGTTGCTCGTACGTGCTGCGCGCGCGCTGCCCGTACGCGCCGAACCGGTGTGGGTACGCATCCACGTCGTGGAGCACTCGAGCGAGGTCGGCAGGATCGCCGGGCCGGAAGAGCGCGCCGTCGACGCCATCGGCGACGAGTTCGGGGAACGAGCCGTGCGCCGCGGCCACCGCGGGGGTGCCGACAGCCATCCCCTCCACGACTACCAGGCCGAACGTCTCTTCCCACTGGGACGGAAGGAGGACCGCACGCGAGCCGGCGAGCAGGTCGAAGCACTGCCGCTTGTCCAGTAATCCGGCCAACTCCACCGACGGCCGTGACTCCGCCCACTGGGAAACGTGCTCTGCCAGCGGCCCGCTGCCGGCGATGGTAAGGCGCAGGGCGTCGTCGCCGGCAGTCGCACGGTACCGGTCCCACGCCTCGAGCAGCAGCGGCACTCCCTTGGCTGCGTCGAGCCTGCCGACGTAGGCGACCCTGCGTTGCCGTGCGGTCCGTGGACTTGCCGCGCACGGCACCAGGTTGGCCTTGACGAACATTCGCGCGGGATCGAGGTGGAGCCCGGATAGCAGCTGACGCTGGGATGCGGAGATGAAGATGTACGCGGACACGAGGCTGCGCCACGCCCGGCGATGCGCCACAGCACCCGCGACGACAGGGAGAGTGGCGAGCGCCGAGCCGCGATAGCACCTGTGTGCCAGGGCGGAGACCGGTAGCCCGCTGGCGCAGTCGTGGCAGACCTTTCCGGCGCGGAAGAAGTCGCCGCTCGCGCACATCAGCTTGTAGTTGTGAATGGTCGCGACGATCGGCACCTCCGCGTCCCTGCACGCGTACAGCACCGACGGGCTGAGCAACGGGAATGTGTTGTGCACGTGCACCACATCGGGCCGGAACCGGCGCAGCACGCCGCTGAGTGCGTGCCGTGCCGCCCGGTTCCACACGACCTGTGCCGGCAGGGCTGCCTTGCGCGCGGGCGACCAGAGCTCGATGTCGTCGCTGTGCTGCTCGAAGTGCTCCACGTCGTGCCCCGCCGCGGTCAACGCGGCGCTCTCCTGGTCGACGACCCGGTTCTCGCCACTCGGCGCGGCCGAGCGGTACCTGTTGTGCACGATGAGGACTCTCATGATGTGCCTCGGACGGTAGAGCGGGTGGTGAGAAGAATTGCTGCGAGCGCTACTTCGAGTAGGTACAACGACGCATCGCTCGGGCCGGTCTCGGTGAACGAGGCGACGAAGGAGTAGACCACGAGAAAGATGGCGAGCGCACGCTTCGGACCCTGCGGCCGGAAGGCTGCGAGCACCAGCAGGAAGAGGAGCAGCGCCGCGGTGACCGTCACTCCGAACAAACCCTGGTCGTGGTACGCGGCGAGCCAGTTGCTGTCGATCGGCAGGCCGTTGAACGACTTGTTGGTGAGTCCGAATCCGAAGATGTATTCGAACGCCGTGCGCGGCTCGGCGACAACTGCGTCCCACACCTTGGTGCGTCCGGTCAGCTGCATCAGCTGCTCGGTGTCCTGACCGCGAGCGAGCCAGGTCGTGACCAGGGAGGAAACCGTAAGCATCCCCAAGGACAGGACAATGAATCCCACAGCGAACGCTCGTCGTACCCGCGCTCGCGCGGTGAAGAGGCTGAGCCCGGCGATGAATACCCCCGCCAGCATGGCGACCAGGGCGGTGCGAGTGTGCGTCAGCAAGAGCATCGGCACCGCGATCGCTACCGAGAGCAGGGCGAGCTCCCGGCGCAGCCGCCCGGACAGCCACAGCACGATCGCGAGGCCGGTGGCCACGGCTGCGTAGTGCGCTACCTGAGTAGGCGGTACCGGCCAGATCGCGCCGGTGAGGCGGTTGTCCTGCAGCGCGAGACCGGGAGCTAGCGCTACGCCGAGGCATACCGAACCGAGAACCGCCCAGACGCCGGTCAGGTGCGCCTTGACAAATAGCAGATCCTCGCGACCCCACCACGGGGACAGTAGCCATAGAACGGCAATGAACCCGGCGAGCCGGCCCGTCCTGAACACGGCTCCGAGCGCGAATTGGGCGTGGAAGACCGCGACGAGCGAACCGGCCACCAGCAGGGTGATGAGGACGAGCGCGACGTTGGGGCGCACCGTGATGGGGCGGTTCGTGGTGAGCGCGAGTAGGAGGGCCGCGAGCAGGGCGACCTGGGTGCAGACCTTCCCTACGGTGCCGGGGATGCCGAGCAGCGTCGGCATCGCGCTGTAGTAGGTGAGAACGTTCAAGAGGAGCAACAGCCAGGTGATTTTGACCCGGCGGAGCACCCGCTGCTCCATCCGGCCGGCCGGGTTACGCAGGTAGCCGGCTCCGATACCGGTCAGCGCGTCGACGGGCGCCGCGTGCTGTTGCACGCTCATTGCCCGACCACTTCGAGGCTTTCGGAGTACGTCGGTAGGGAGCTCTGCTCGGCCGGCACACCGATGGTTTCATCGGTCTTGTCCGCTCCGAGGACGATGACCGGGCCGAGCCGCAGGCCGGCGGTCCTGATCATCTCGCCAACCGAGTGGATCTTCGTAGCGGTGGAGCGTCCGCTGGTTACCACCATGCTGGCGGACGCGGCCCACGTCCGTAGATAATCGCCACCGAGCGCGGGCGGCAGGTCAGCGAGGGTCAGGACGACATCGGCGTCGGCCCATTCGGCGAGCAGGGCTTCGTCTCCCTCCCACACCACCAGCGGGCCTTCCGGGGGACTCGCGTACGCCTCCGGGCGGTGCACGATCACGGTGCTGCCGTCGACCCCGACGCTCGCGTCCTGCGTGCCGGGTTCGGACACCCCGAGCCGCGTGGCCAGGGCGCCGGTGGGATCCACGAGCAGAGTCCGGTACCCGTTATCCGCGACTGCTGCCGCGAGCGAGGCTGTGATCGACACGGCGGCCTCGAGGCTGTCGACGCCGACGACGGCGAGGGTGGGCTTCGGCTCGGACCACGGAACGCGCGCGTACAGGTGACGTGCGGCGGCTCGCAGGTCCCGGTCGGTGAGCCGAGAGCGTCCGAGTAGCGGGCCGGAGAGCAGTCGCCGCCTGCTGCCGTCCTTTCCGGCAAGGCTCAACGTGACGCGCGCTCCGAGCGTACGTGCGATGTCGCGCCGTGTGCGCACGCGGTCGGAGAGCACCGCGGATACGATGACGAACCCGATCCCCA
>JBOHBN010000296.1:0-26077 GCA_050698355.1 Streptosporangiales bacterium
CCACGCGTGGCTCGCCAGCAAACAAGCAGATCGCGTCGTTGCTGGACGGTGGCCGCGCTCGCCAGCGCGGTACTCGCTGTTGGTTGCGGGGAAGCCTCGGGGGCTTCATCCACGCCAGCACCGTCCACGCCGAGTGCGTCATCGAGTAGTGCATCGAAAACGGCGAGCCCCACGGCAAGCGACGGCGAAGAGACGGTACGAGGCGACCTATACGCCCACGTCGCGTCCCCACCCTCGGGATACCGCCGGGTCGAGCACGGCTCTAAGCCATACCTGAGCTCGGGCGCCTTTCACACCGGCAGCTACCTGAAGGGACTGTCGTCCGACCCGAAGCAGGACCGCAAGGCGCTGAAAATGGCGCGCTTCACCGACGGTTACCATCTGTTCGCCGATTCTGGAGAACACTGGGTGCACGTCTACCTCTACCGGCATCGCACAGCCGCCGGCGCTGACCGCCTGGCACGGAGCTTCTGGAAGCGACGAGACTCCGGCGGTAGCAGGTTCGCCGTCCACGAGATTCCGGGAGCCCGAGGCTCGGTTAACCGGCCGTCGTATGCCCGCGCCGTGGTCAGGTTCACCGTAGGCAATGTCTACGCGGAGGTCTTTGCCAACACCAACACGTCGAAGGCCGACACCAAGGTGGCCACCGAACTCGCGAAAAAGCAGTATCGCAAGCTCACCGCAGCGCTAAGTTAGCCGCCCGGTCAAACGTCAGTCGGCAGCCGCGAGCGCGACCAGGCGCGCGGCCCGGCGCAGCACGTCACCGCGGTCGACGATGCGCGCGACCTGCTTGGAGGGTACGGACACGGCGATCGCCGCGGTCAGCGTCGTCGACGGTACCGCCGCCGCGACGCAACCCGTGCCGAGGGCGTACTCCTCCTTGTCGACGGCGTAGGTCTGAGGCTCGTCGAGTGCGCGCAGCAGCAGCCTGCGGTCGGTCACCGTACGCGGTGTGAGGTCGGGCAGCTCGTGCGAGCCGACGTAGTCGCGGCGCTGCTCCTCCCCCAGCGCGGACAGGACGGCCTTGCCCAGCGCGGTCGCGTGCGCGGCCTCGTGGAAACCGACCCACAGGTCCACCCGCGGCGCCCGCGCGCTGTCGACCACATCGACCAGCCGGATCTCACCGTCGTCGAGGATGGAGAGGTACGCGGCCGCGGACAGCTCGTCGTGCAGGCTCTGCAGGATGGGATGGAACCGCGCCGTACGTGCCGCCGCGCCGCCACCGGACAGCGCCGCCACCCGGTCGCCGAGTACGTACCCCGCGCCGTCGACGCGGCGCAGGTAGCCCTCGTGCACCAGGGTGCGCAGCAGGTGGTACGTGGTCGGCAGCGGCTGGCCGGTACGCCTGGCGAGCGCCTTCGCCGGCATCGGCCGGTTGGACTCGCCGACGGCATCGACCAGACGCAGCGCGCGCTGCACCGAGGCGATGAGCGTCGGTTGAGTCTCGGTTTCCATCCCAGGCCTCCTGCACTGGCAGCGTAGGCCAGTCTTCCGCATCGCGGAAGTCAGCGCCATACGGTGTCCGCTCGAAACCGCGTCGCGTCGGGCACAATGGCGGCATGCCGTTCGACGAGGAGGCGGTTGCCAAAGCGCTGCGTACCGCGGGCGCGCGGTTCGCGTTCGTACACGGCAGCCGCGCCTCTGGTACGCCACGGCCGACGAGCGACCTGGACGTGGCCGCGTGGTGGGGAATGCCCGCTCCCAACGCCTGGGAAGTGCGGCTCCCAGCGGGCGTCGACCTCATCGTGCTCGACCGGGCGCCGCTGTGGCTCGCCGGGCGCATCGCGCTTCGCGGCCGCCTGCTGTTCGACGACGACCCGAGCGCCAGAGTCGCATGGCAGGCCGACACGCGCACGGTCTACCTCGACGAGCTACCTGCGATGGAACAGACCTACGAGGAGTACCTCCAGGCGGTCACCGATGGTCGATGAGGAACGAGTATCCCGGCTGATCAGTCGGGTCCGCGACGACATAGCCGCGCTCCGCGCGACCAGGCAGACGCGCGCAGCACCCGACCTGACCAAGGACACAACGACCCTCGACGCACTCAAGTACCGCTTTGTCACGGCGATCGAGGGCTGCGTCCGGGTCGCGCAGCACCTCCTCGCCTCGGAGGGCTGGGCAATACCTGAGACGAACGCAGATGCCTTCCGGCAACTGGCCAAGCACGACGTGCTCGATGCCCAGGTCGCGGAGTCAATGGCGCGTGCCGTCGGGTTCCGCAACGTTCTTGTGCACGAGTATGCCGACGTGGACGATGACCGAGTCGTCGCCCAACTCGATCACCTCGACGACCTGGAGGGGTTCACTCGCCAGGTCACCCGCTGGACACTCGCGCAACGTTCATAGCGAGAGGCGTATTGCATGGTCGCTTCCGTCGCCGTGCTGTCGGACATCCACGGTGTCCTCCCGGCGCTCGACGCCGTCCTCGGTGAACCCGGCGTGGCCGGCGCCGACCGGATCGTCCTGACCGGAGACATCGCCGCCGGGCCGCAGCCCGTGGAGGTCCTCGACCGCCTGGAAGCCCTCGGCGACCGCGTCACCTGGGTACGCGGCAACGCCGACCGCGAGCTGGTCGCGCTCGCGCGCGGCGGCACCACCGACATCGCCGACCCCATCGCGCCGTGGGCGGCCGCACAGCTCGGCGCCCACCACGTCGACCGGCTGGCGAGTCTGCCGCACCCGGTCACGCTGGCCGTCGACGGCTTCGGCGACGTCGTGTTCTGCCACGGAACCCCGCGCGACGACGAGGAGGTCGTGCTCGTCGATACCCGCCTCGGCCGGTGGGCGGAGATCGTGTCCGGCCTGCCCGAGACCGTCAGAACGGTGGTCGGCGGGCACACGCACATGCCGTTCGTCCGGCTCGCGCACGGCCGCCAGATCGTCAACCCCGGCAGCGTCGGCATGCCGTACGGCCGCCCGGGCGCCCACTGGGCACTGCTCGCGGGCGGCGCCGTGTCGCTGCGTCGCACTACCTTCGACGCCGACCGCGCCTGCGCCCAGCTCCGTACGCAGTCCTCCTACCCCGACGTCGCCGGTTGGGCCGACTACTTCCTGCACGCCAGGGCCGGCGACGCCGAAGCCCTGACCACGTTCGCGCCACGGGACGGCCGTTAGGGGTCAGCCGCCACGCTGCTCGACGTACGGTCGGGAGAGTGACTGTTACGCACACACCCCCCACCAACCTTCCCCGTACGACCGGTGAGCTGCGCGCTGCCGGGTACCGGCCCAAGAGCGTCCGACTGGAGATCCGCGAAAACCTGCTCGCCACGCTGCGCGCGGGCCGCGACCCGTGGCCCGGCATCGTCGGGTTCGAGGGCACGGTCGTGCCGCAGCTCGAACGTGCCCTGCTCGCAGGGCACGACGTCGTCCTGCTCGGCGAGCGCGGCCAGGGCAAGACCCGCGTCCTGCGCAGCCTCACGAACCTGCTGGACGAGTGGACGCCGGTGATCGACGGCGCCGAGCTGGGCGAGCACCCGCTGGAACCGATAACCCCCGCGTCGCTGCGGCGCGCCGCCGAGCTCGGCGACGACCTGCCCGTCGCGTGGCGGCACCGCTCCGAGCGGTACGCGGAGAAGCTCGCCACGCCCGACACCTCGGTCGGTGACCTGGTCGGCGACGTCGACCCGGTCAAGGTGGCCGAGGGCCGCAGTCTGGGCGACCCGGAGACCATCCACTACGGCCTGGTGCCCCGCGCGCACCGCGGCATCGTGACCGTCAATGAGCTGCCCGACCTGGCCGAGCGCATCCAGGTGGCTCTGCTCAACGTGATGGAGGAACGCGACATCCAGGTACGCGGCTACCTGCTGCGGCTGCCACTCGACGTGCTGCTCGTCGCGTCCTCCAACCCCGAGGACTACACCAACCGCGGCCGGATCATCACGCCGCTGAAGGACAGGTTCGGCGCGGAGATCCGCACCCACTACCCGCTGGAGCTCTCCGACGAGGTCACGCTCGTACGCCAGGAGGCGCGGGCCGTCGCGCACGTACCCGAGCACCTGATCGAGGTGACCGCGCGGTTCGCCCGGCACCTGCGCGACACTCCCGAGGTCGACCAGCGGTCCGGGGTGTCGGCGCGGTTCGCGATCGCCGCCGCGGAGACGCTCTCCGCCGCGGCGCT
Source organism: Streptosporangiales bacterium (assembly GCA_050698355.1). Classification (GTDB taxonomy): domain Bacteria; phylum Actinomycetota; class Actinomycetes; order Streptosporangiales; family WHST01; genus JBOHBN01. Next base: position 4,121 of record JBOHBN010000296.1, read on the forward strand.
GCGGCGGGGCGCCCTCGTCGGCGAGGACGAGCCGGTGGCCCGTCCCGTCGACCTGGACGCCATACCCAGCGTGCTTCGCGGCAAGCTCGAGTTCGAGACCGGCCTGGACGCCTCGGGCGACGACGTCGACGAGCTGCTCTTTCACCTGTTGCGCCGTTCCGTCGCCGACACCGCGCGGTCCCGACTCGCCGGGGTGAACCTGGAACAGCTCGCCGCGACTGTACGTGCCGGCCACCAGGTGGTGACCGGCTCGTCCGTACCCGCCGCCGATGTGGTCGCGGCGCTGCCCAGCGGTGGCGTGGTCAGCGAGGTGCTGCGCCGGCTCGGCGTCGGCGAGGGTGACCCGCCCGGGTACGCGGCCGCGGCCATCGAGCTCGCCTGCGAGTCGCTCTACCTCACCCGCCGGCTCGCCAAGGACGTGGACGAGCAGGGGCGGTCGGTGTTCGGCGCCGACGCCGGTTTCGGGGGCGAGGACGGCTGGGATGCCGATGCGTGACCCCTCCCGCTACCGCTACGGGGCGTGGCACGGCGGGCCCGACCCGCTTGCCCGGCCGCTGGACCTCAAACGCGCGGTGGACGAGATCGGCCGCGACGTGCTGGAGTCCGGCTCGGTGCGTTCCGCGCTGCGTGAGCTGCTGCGCCGCGGCATGCCCGGCGAGCGCGGCCTGGACGACCTCACCAGGCAGGTCTGGCAACGGCGCAGCGAGCTGACCCGGGGCAACCGGCTGGACGGCACGCTGCGAGACGTTCGCAGGCTGCTCGACCGCGCCGTGTCCGCAGAACGCGAGGCGCTGCGCCACGACGACTCCGACGACGCCCGGTTCTCCGAGATGCGGCTCGACTCGCTGCCGCAGTCGACCGCGCAGTCCGTACGCGAGCTGGCCGACTACGACTGGCGGTCGTCGGACGCTCGGGAGGCGTACGAGGAGATCCAGCGGCTGCTCGGGCAGGAGATGCTCGAGTCGCGGTTCGCCGGCATGAAGCAGGCGCTGCAGCAGACGACGCCGGAGGACGTCGAGCGCGTACGCCAGATGCTCAGCGACCTCAACGACCTGCTCGCCGCGCATGCCCAAGGGCGGGACACCCAGGAGCAGTTCGACCAGTTCATGGCCAAGCACGGGGAGTTCTTCCCCGAGCAGCCGCGCAACGTCGAGGAGCTGATCGATGCGCTCGCGTCGAGGGCGGCCGCCGCGCAGCGGATGCTGAACTCGATGAGCCCGGAGCAGCGCGCCGAGCTGGCGGAGCTGTCCGCGCAGGCGTTCGGCGACCCGCGGCTTGCCGACCAGCTGGCGCAGCTGGACGCGCGGTTGCGCGGCGCACGGCCCGGCGAGGACTGGGAGTCCGGCGAGCGGTTCCGCGGCGACAACCCGTTGGGCCTCGGCGAGGGCGCCCAGGCCATGCAGGAGCTGGGCGAGCTGGAGGAACTCACCGAACAGCTCGGCCAGGCGTACCCGGGCGCGCGCCTGGAGGACATCGACGTGGAGGAGCTTGCCCAGCACATCGGCGACGACGCCGCCGTCGACGTCGCCAGGCTGCGCGAGCTGGAGGACGAGCTGGCCCGGCGCGGCCTCCTTACCCGCGCGCCGGACGGGTCGCTGATGCTGTCGCCGAAAGCGCTGCGCCGGCTCGGGCAGACGGCGCTCTCCGACCTGCTCACCGAGTTGACGTCGAGCCGCGGTGAACACGACGACATCCACGCCGGCGCGGCGGGCGAGGCAACCGGGTCGACCAGGACGTGGCAGTTCGGCGACGTCCAGCCGTTCGCGGTGGGCGCGACCGTACGCAACGCGGTGCTCCGTACGGCCGGCGAGGGTGGGCGCACCGACGCGGGCGTACGGCTCGCGCCGGCGGACATCGAGGTGACCGAGACCGAGCGGCGCACCCAGGCCGCAGTCGCGCTGTGCGTCGACACGTCCTGGTCGATGGTCGCGGAGGGCCGGTGGGTGCCGATGAAGCGCACCGCGCTGGCGCTGCACCACCTGGTGAGCACCCGGTTCCGCGGCGACGAGCTCGCGCTGATCGGCTTCGGCCGGTACGCCCAGCGGCTCCAGCTCGGCGAGCTGACCGCGATGGAGGGCGCGTACGAGCAGGGCACCAACCTGCACCACGCGCTGCTGCTCGCGGCACAGCACCTGCGCCGGCACCCGTCCGCGCAACCCGTCGTGCTCGTCGTGACCGACGGCGAGCCCACCGCGCACCTGGAACCGGACGGCGAGCCGATCTTCAGTTACCCGCCGCTGCCGGAGACCCTCGGCCGTACCGTGCGGGCGGTCGACGACCTCGCGCGGCAGGGCGCCGCGGTCACGTGGTTCCAGCTCGGCGACGAGCCGCGCCTGGCGCGGTTCGTCGACCTGGTGGCCCGCCGCGGCGGCGGCCGGGTGGTGGCGCCGGACCTGGACGGCCTGGGACCCGCGGTGGTCAGCGACTACCTCCGCAACCGGCGCCCGCGCCGCTGAACCTGTTGACCCCGCTCCTCTTGCCGTGCTGAAGTCGATCACGGTAAGTACCCGTAGGCCCGCTTCGCACGGCCAGCAAGGTGAGGGAAGTACGTCCCGGCATACTTACCGTGATCGACGAGGAAAGCGACACCCGGAGGAGACGTGGCGAACGAGAGCCAGCAGGTATGGATGCAGGACCTCACCTGGCAGGAGGTCGAGGAGCACCTCGAACGCGACAGCACCGTGCTGATCCCGGTCGGCAGCACCGAACAGCACGGCCCCGCGGGCGTGCTGGGCGTCGACTCGTACGTCGCGATCACCATCGCCGAGGACGTCGCGCAGCGCACCGGCGTGCTGTGCGCCCCGCCGATCTGGTACGGCGACTCCGCGCACCACGCCGCGTTCCCCGGGACGGTCACCATCCGGCCAGAGACGCTGGGCGCGCTGGTACGTGACGTGTGCACGAGCCTCGCCCGGCACGGCTTCGACAAGATGGTGCTCATCAACGGCCACAAGGGCTCCAACCTGCCCGCGCTCGTCGCCAGCGCGCGCTACCTGCACGAGGACACCCTGCCCGGCGTCATGCTCGCGGTCGCCGACCCGCTGCACCTCGCGCGCTCCGTCGCCCCGCAGATCAAGGAGACCAACGAGCATCACGCCGGCGAGCTCGAGCTGTCGCACATCCACTACCGCTACCCGGACCTCATCCGCACCGACCGGCTCACCGACGCCTCGGTCGACTTCGACGAAGTGTTCGGCGGGTTCGCGGGCAACGACCTGTTCGGCCCGGCCCCGGAGGGCGTGGACATCATGTGGTCCAGCACCGAGCAGCGCCGGTTCGCACCCACCGGCAGCTTCAGCTCGTCCACCGGGCTCGCGGCCGACAAGGGACGCCGCTACCACGACCACATCGTCGGCAAACTGTGCGAGGTGGTGGAGTGGATGCGCGGCTACACCGGCCCTATCGGCCAGCAGTAGCCGCGAACGGCGCGAGCGACACCCCGGCCTCGGTGAGCCCCTGCCGCACCGCGCGCGCGTTGTCCACCGCGCCCGGTGTGTCGCCGTGCAGGCAGATAGAGTCCGCCGAGAGCTGAAGCTCGCCGCCCTCCACGTCGGGGATCGGCTTGCCGGTGGCCATGGCGACAGTTCGCTCCGCGATGGCGTCCGCGTCATGCAGCACCGCGCCCGGCTCCCGCCGCGACACCAGCGTGCCCTGCGGGGTGTACGCGCGGTCGGCGAACGCCTCCCGTACGACCCGCAGCCCCGCCGCCTCCGCCAGCCGCAGCCACGCCGACCCCGGCAGGCCGAGCACGGGCAGGTGCGGGTCGTACGCACGCACCGCGGCGACGACCGCGGCCGCCTGAGCCTCGTGCGAGACGATCGCGTTGTACAGCGCGCCGTGCGGCTTGACGTACAGGACGCGGCTGCCGGCGATGCGCGCGAACCCGTCGAGCGCGGCGATCTGGTAGATGACGTCGTCGGTGAGCGCCTGCGGCTCGACGTCGATGAACCGGCGGCCGAAGCCGGGCAGGTCCCGGTACGCGACCTGGGCGCCGATGACGACCCCGCTCTCTGCCGCGCTGTGGCAGGTACGGCGGAGGATCGACGGGTCGCCGGCGTGGAAGCCGCAGGCGACGTTGGCGCTCGTCACCACGCCGAGCAGCGAGGCGTCGTCGCCCAGCTCCCACCGGCCGAAGCTCTCGCCAAGATCCGCGTTCAGGTCGATGGTTGCCATCCGCGCTCCTTCCCCTAGAACAGGTCGACGAGACCGCCCAACGACTTGACGGCCAGGTAGATGGTCAGCAGCCACGCCAGCACGCCGAGGACGAGCAACCAGGGTGGGTAGTGGTAGCCGCGCAGCAGGTCGCGGCGCCGCAACGCGATCCACAGCAGGATGCCGACACCGATCGGCAGGATCAGCCCGTTGAACGCGCCGGCGAAGACAAGCAAGGTGACCGGCGGCGCCCCGATCAGCACGAAGGTCAGGCCCGTGACCACGATGAAGATGGCGACGAGGATCGTACGCAGGCGGTCCGAGATGCCGCGGCGCCCGGCGAGGAACGACACCGACGTGTACGACGCCGCGATGATCGAGGTGATCGACGCGGCCCACAGCACGATGCCGAAGAGGTGCGAGCCGAAGGAACCGACGGCATGCCCGAAGGCCGACGCCGTCGGGTTCCCGCTCGCGAGCTTGAACCCGCTCGCGACGACACCCAGGATCGCGAGGAAGAGCAGCACGCGCATGATGCCGGTGAGGATGACGGCGGTGACCGACCCGCGGGTGATGGCTCCCACCCGGTCAGGGCCGGAGATGCCGGAGTCGATCATCCGGTGCGCCCCCGCGTACGTGATGTACCCGCCGACGGTGCCACCTATGATCGTGACGGTCGCGAAGAACCCCACCTGCTCGGGCATCACGACGTTGCGGGCGGCGTCGAGGACCGGAGGGTTCGAGGTGACCGCGACGTACGCGGTCAATCCGATCATGACGACGCCGAGCACCATGACGACCCAGTCGATCACCCGGCTGGCGCGCTTGACGAGGAAGAGAACGAGCGCGATCGCCGCCGAGATGGCCCCGCCGATACGCGGGTCGAGCCCGACCATCGCGCGCGTACCGAGACCTGCGCCGCTGACGTTGCCGATGTTGAACACCAGTCCGCCGAGGATGACGAGCGCGGCGAGGACCCAGCCGAGGCCCGGCAGCACCGCGTTGCCGAGGTCCTGCGCCCGCCTACCCGAGACGCCGACGACCCGCCAGACGTTCAGCTGGATCGCGACGTCGACGACCACGGAGATGACGATGGCCAGCGCGAAGGCCGCGCCGAGCTGGGACGTGAACTCGGTCGTCTGGGTGATGAACCCCGGGCCGATGGCCGCGGTCGCCATGAGGAACACCGCGCCGAGCAGCGCGGACCCCTTGCCGCGCGCCGCGCTGCCGCCAGGACTGCTGGGGCCAGTGTCTTCCGTGCGCTCGCTCGCCGGTTCCGACACGGCAGCCAGCCTCCTCCCGGGGCGTTCGGCACGGGCGTCCCCGTGACGAACCTATTGGCACGGGGCGTCCCCGTGACGAAAAACCGGCGCGGAATCGTCCGGCCGCGGTTCGGCGCGGGGCGTCCCCGTGCTGAACCTACCGTCACCGGGCGTCCCCGTGACGGTAGGTTCGGTAGCGAGTCCGACGAACGTTCTAAGGGAGGACGCCAGGTGAGCTTGCAGGTCGACATCCGGGTGCCGCTCGGGGGTTCGCTGCCGGAGCTGGCCGACCTCGCCGGCAAGTGCGAGGACGCCGGGTTCACCGGTGTCGGCGTCCCCGACCACCACCACACCGGCCGCGACGCGTACCTGGCGCTCGCCGCGATGGCCGGGCGCACCAGCAGCGTACGGCTGTACCCGGCGACGTCGAACGCGGTCACGCGGCACCCGCTCGTGCTCGCCTCGCTCGTGAACTCCCTGGACGAGTTGGCGCCCGGGCGCGCGCTCCTCAGCGTCGCGCCGGGGTTCCTCTCGGTGGAGAAGGCCGGCCAGCCACGGGCCACCCGCGAACGGCTCCGCTCGGTCGTCCCCGCTCTGCGCGGCCTGCTCGGCGAGGGGTCGGCCCGGCTCGACGGGCAGGAACTCGAGCTGACGCACCGTCCCGCTGCCGGCGCGCAGGTGCTGCTGCTCGCTTCCGGCCCGCGGCTGCTGGAACTGGCAGGCGAGGTGGCCGACGGCGTGATGATGCTCGTCGGCCTGCACCCCGACGCGGTCGCGGCCGCGCGCGAGCACGTACGCAAGGGCGCCAAGCGGGCTGGGCGCGATCCGGCCGACCTGACCGAGATCCTCATCGTGCCGATCGCCGTGGGGCCGGACGACGAGGCGCTGCGGTGGCCGCGTACCTGGTTCCGCGACGGCCAGCCGTGGCTGCACTACCCGAGCGCCTCCACCGCGCGCTGGCTGCGCGCGGCGGGCATCGATCTGCCCGAGGACCTGCGCCCGGAGGACATCAGCGCGGACCTGGCCGCGCGCATCTGCGACGCGTACGGGCTGTTCGGCAGCCCCGAGCACTGCGCCGACCGGCTGCTGCGGGCACAGGCCGAGATCGGGCTCTCGCACGCCTTCCTGTTCCCCTCGCACGCCCGGTCGGGAAGCTACGACCTGCCCCACCATGAGGTGGAGGCGTACGGACGCACCATCGGCCCCCGCGTACAGGAGGCACAGTGAACGCGCAGAGCACGCCGGAAGAGGCCCGCAAGCACTTCCGCGCGGGCGAGGCCACCCCCACCGCCGGGTGGGCGGCCGGCTTCGCCCAGGCGAACCTGGTGATCGTGCCCAAGGACTGGGCCTTCGACATGCTGCTGTTCGCCCAACGCAACCCGAAGCCGTGCCCGATCCTCGACGTCACCGATCCCGGCTCGCCGTCGACGGTGCTCGCGGCGGACGCGGACATCCGCACCGACCTGCCGCGCTACCGGGTCTGGCGCGACGGCGAGCTCGTGGACGAGCCGAGCGAGGTCACCGACCTGTGGGCCGACGACCTCGTCTGCTTCCTGATCGGCTGCAGCTTCACGTTCGAGACCAGGCTGCTCCAGGCCGGCGTACCGATGCGCCACCACGAGCAGGGACGCAACGTCTCGATGTACCGCACCAGCGCCGCGTGTCGGCCGGCCGGCCGACTGAGCGGCCCTCTGGTCGTGTCGATGCGTCCCATCCCCGCCGGCCTCGTACCCCTCGCCGTCCAGGTGACCGGCGGAATGCCCGACGTGCACGGCGCGCCCGTTCACGTGGCCTCGCCTGGGGACCTCGGCGTGACCGACCTCGACGCCCCCGACTTCGGCGACCCGCTGCATGCCGAGCCCGGTGACGTGCCGGTGTTCTGGGCATGCGGCGTGACGCCGCAGGCCGCGCTCATGGCGTCGCGGCCACCGTTCGCGATCACCCACGCGCCCGGCTACATGTTCGTCACCGATGTGCCCGACAGCCAGTACGTACGCCCCTGAGTCCGCACCCTGTGTTGTCTTGATGTCAAGATGGACGGGTGCGAGATGAGGTCGACCGGCTGGTCGAGGCGTGGCGGCGTGAGCGCCCCGACCTCGACGTCACCCCCCTGGAGGTGCTCAGCCGGGTCTCCCGGCTCGCCCGGCACCTCGACTTGGCGCGGCGGCAGGCGTTCGACCGGCACGGTGTCGAGGCATGGGAGTTCGACGTGCTCACGGCCCTGCGCCGGGCAGGTTCACCGTACGAGATGAGCCCGAGCGCGCTGCTCAGCGCGACACTGGTGACCTCGGGCACGATGACCAACCGGATCCAGCGGATGGAGGCGTCCGGGCTCGTCTCGCGGCACCCGGACCCCCGGGACGGCAGGAGCGTACGGGTCCGGCTCACCGGCCGCGGGAGGTCCATGGCCGACGCGGTCCTCACCGAGCTACTGGGCGAGGAGCGCACGCTGCTCGCGACGCTCCCGCAGGCGAACCGCACCTCACTGGCCGACCTGCTGCGGACGCTGCTCATCCCGTTCGACAACCGCACCGACACCTGACCCGACGGGGGATCCCCTACCGTTCCCACACCCGACGGGGGATCCCCTCCCAGAGTCAGCGCTGCGGTGGCTGCAGGCCGTGCAGGCCCGCGTACGCGGACCGCGGCGGTTGGTTCCACCCGTCGAGCAGCGCGGGATCGACCCGGTAGACCTCGACGCCGAGCGGTCGGCACACGTCGATCGGGTCGCGGGCGTCCGGACCCCACAGCGGTACGGATAGGTCCCCGCCCGGGCAGGTCGACAGCGCGCACAGCAGGTCGATCTCGGCGAAGAACTCCAGGAAGTCGCCGCGCTGCGCGGGGCACGCCTTCATGAAGTACCGGTCCTCGTCGTTCAGGCCGGTGCACTGGAACACGTTCAGCACGTCGTGCACGTCGTACTCGGTCAGCCCGTAGGGGAGCACGGCCCGGGTGAGGTTGGAGTGGCAGTGGAAGTCGAAGTCCTCGCCCATCAGCATCCGGTTGACGTACGGGTCGCAACGGCTGCCGAGCAGGTCGTGCACGCGGCCGCCCTCGTTGTCGGTGCCGTAGCCGGCGAGGCTGTCGGCGGTGATCGTCGCCAGCGGCCGCAGGAACGGCAGCGTCGACCACAGCCGGTCGTACGTCGTCACGTGCGCGGCCTGCAGCTGGCGGGTACGCGCCGCCCACATCCGCTCGCGCGGATCGTGCCGGTTCCAGATGTTGAGGTCACCGACCTGCGGGCCCTCGACCGCGACGATCCGGCACAGGTGCCCGGCGGGCACCTCCCACGCGCGCCCTGACCGTATCGGCAGCACGAACGAGTCGACCTGCTCCGGCTCGCTCTGCGCGAGCCGGGCGTAGAACTCCCGGTCGACGTCGAGCGCCCCCTCACCGCTCTGGTAGGCGGCCGGCGGCGTGCCCATCACCCATCACCACCTTCCCGTTTCGTCATCGACGTCGCCAGCTGGCAACGTGTCAGTATCTCAGCCCGCTATAGCGAGCTGAGCTACTGACACGTTTACGGGGAGCGTGATCAACCGGACAGGGCACGTTCCACGTGGGCCGCGGCGGCGAGCAGCTGCTCCTCGGCGTACCAGCCGCCCACCAGTTGCAGCGAGGCCGGCAGCTCACCGGCACCGCGCGGTACGGGCAGGGACACCGCAGGCAGGCCGGCCAGGTTGAACGGCACCGTCAGGTACGTCACGGACGCGCTCTCACCCAGCTTCGGCGGCGCCGTGCGCATCGTCGGCAGCGCCAGCACGTCGTACCGGTCGAGCAGCGCCCGCAACCGGGTACGCAGGGCGAGCCCTGTACGCCGGCAGTCGAGCACATGGGCCGCGGTGATCTGCCCGCCCTTCTCGATGCCCTCGACATGCCGGGACTCCAGCTGTCCGGCGCGCTCGAGCAGGTGCCGGTGGGCGAAGAAGCCCTCGGCGAGCATCAGGGCGTCGGCCGCGTCGATCCAGTCCTCCCACGCGGGCAGCTCGACGTCCTCGGCGGCCACGCCCGCCGCCGACAGCGCATCGTCGACGGCCGACTCGACGCCTTCGTCGAGCACGGGCGGCCGCAGGCGCGCCGCGGTGAGCGGGGTGTCCGGTTCGGGTTGCGCGGTGATTCCCGGCTCGAGCAGCCCCATGCCGACCACGAGGCCGGCGACGTCGCGTGCCAGGGGGCCGACCGTGTCGAGGGTCCGGGAGAACTCGAAGACCCCGTGCGTCGGCACGCGACCGGCCGTGGTCTTGAGCCCGGCGATGCCGCAGCACGCGGCCGGCACCCGTACGGACCCGCCCGTGTCGGTGCCGTACGCGACGTCCGCCTCGCCGTTCGCGACGGCCACCGCGGACCCGCTCGACGACCCGCCCGGGATGCGCGCGAGGTCGAGCGGGTTGGGCGGCGTACCGGTCCACTCGTTGACGCCGTCGGCGTGCCGGCACAGCTCGACGACGTTGGTCTTGCCGACGATCCGCGCCCCGCCCCGTCGGGCGCTGGCCACCACCGGAGCGTCGTACGCGGCGGGCTCAGCGTGCACGGCGATGGCGCGGCAGCCGACGGTGGTCGGCGTACCCGCGACGTCGATGCAGTCCTTCACCGCGAGCCGCGGGCCGGATCCGTCGGCGTCCAGCCGCAGCAACCAGGTCTCGTCCATGACCGGCAATCCTGCCGTAGAGCGTCGCAGCCCCTTGGCCCGGGACGCACCCAGCCGCCCCGCCGTCCCACGGCCCTTCCCGACTCATCCCGCGCTGATCGCGACCACGGCGATCGCCGCCAGCGCGAGCCCGACCAGCTGCCAACGGCTCGCGTGCTCGCGCAGGACGAGCCGTGCCAACAGGACGGTCATCCCCGGGTAGAGCGCTGCCAGGACACCGACCACGACCAGCAGGCCGTGCCGGCTGGCGAGGAGGTACGTGACGGTCGCCACGCCGCCCAGGGCCCCGGAGGCGACGACCCCGACGATCGTTCGCCCGTGCAGGGGTCCAGCAACCGCGTGGCCCCTGGCCATCACCAGCACGAACGCGGATGCCGCGACCAGGCTCGTCACCTGGCCGGCCGCCGTCGGCCACAGGCCGCTCCCGTCGGGGGCCTGGGCCAGCGCGACGAACAGCAGTCCGAAACCGAGGCCCGCGAGCAGCCCCTCGACGGCGCCTTCGACGAGCCCACCGCGACGCGGCCCGCCGTCGCCGCTGGCTACCAACCACACCGCGGGTAGTGCTACGACGACGCCTGCGAGCGCGACGAGCGATGGCCGCTCGCCCGTGAGCAGCCCGACGAGTACCGGGAGGGCCGCCGACCCGACGCCGGAGATCGGCCCCGCGACCGCCATCTGGCCGCGCGCGAGCCCGCGGTACAGCGTGACCGTGCCGGCCGCGGCTCCGAGCCCGGAAAGGCCACCCCACAGCAACGCGCCACCACTCACCTGGCCGCCGCCGAACGGCAGCGCGGCGAACACCAGGACCGTGGCCCCGGCCTGGCCGACCATGCCGACCCACGCGTAGTGCACGCGCCGCGACATGACGCCGGCGACGAAGTCCGACGACCCGTACGAGACCGCGGACGCCAGCGCGAGCAGGACCGCGATCATGACGACGCCGGCTGCGCCAGCATCAGCTCGAGCACGTGCTGCGGTCCGGCGGGGCCACCTGGATGCTGCCGCCCGGTATCGGTGAACCCGCCGGCGAGGTACGCGCGTATCGCGGCCGGGTTCGCGACGTTGACCGTTAGCAGGATCCGGGTGGCGTCGGGCGCCACCAGCCCCACGAGGCAGGGCAGCGCCGCGACGGCAGCGCGGCCCAGCCCGCGGCCCTGCACCGACGCATCCAGGTAGAACGCGCGCAGCAGCACGGCCGTCGCCGACCGGTCGGTGACCCGTGCGAGCGCGCCGCCGCGGTCGAGCACGCCGAACCCGACTGCGCTGCCGGCCGCGAGCACCGCGAACGGCGTGCGCTGCGGGTCGGCGTCGGCCTCCGGCAGCGTGCGGGTGGCGTACGAGGAGAAGACCTCCTGCGCCGGCGTCGGCCGCAACGTGAGGACCTCGTCGCGCAACGGGGCGACGCGCTGATCGGCATCGAGCCCGGTTTGATCGGCGCGAGCGATGGACACAAGCTCGATGTCGCACACATTGGCGAGACTAGCCGCGCGCGACAATGACCGAACCGAAGGCTCAGCTACGCGAAGGAGTGAACCATGGCCGACCGGGCCACGCCGCCGAATCCGTACGATTTCCTGCCGCAGCTGCCGTCGTTCGACCTGCGCAGCGACGACCTCACCCACGGCAAGGACCTGCCGCTTCCCCAGGTATCGGGGATCATGGGCGCCGGTGGTGAGGATGTCTCGCCGCACCTGTCCTGGTCGGGCGCACCCGAAGGCACCCTCAGCTACGCGGTCACCTGCTTCGACCCGGATGCCCCGACCGCGAGCGGCTTCTGGCACTGGGCGGTCTGCGACATCCCCGCGAGCATCACCGAGCTGCCGAGAAACGCCGGGGACGACGAGAGCAGCGGCATCCCGTCCGTCGCAATGACGCTGGCCGACGACGCGGGGGCGAAGCGGTACGTCGGCGCCGCGCCCCCGGAAGGCCACGGAGTCCACCACTACTACTTCGCCGTGCACGCGGTCGACGTCGAGTCGCTCAGCCTGCCGGCGAACGCGACGCCCGCTTTCCTCGGCTTCAATCTGTTCTTCCACGCGGTCGGCCGGGCGACGCTCGTCGCGGAGTACAGCCAGTAAGGGCTCAGCCGGTGCTGGGCACGCCGCGGGCGAGCAACGAGCGCTCGACGATGTGCAGGCCGTGCAGGCCGGGGAGCTTCTGCACGCTCTCGTCGATCTTGCGACCCGCGGCGTAGCCGGCCTCGCCGGACATGACGTAGCGCAGCACGTGCCGCACCTCCGACTCCGGCATCAGGCCGGAGCCGACCGGCCCCCAGAACCTGTCGAGCGCGAACCTCGCGAGCTTCTGCGCCTTGCCGGACAGCGCGAGCCGCTTGCGTGCCTGCGTCGCGTAGAACGCCACGTGCCGGGTCTCCTGCTTGGCGATCCGACCCAGCAGCTGGGCGAGCACGGTGTGCTTGGCGGTGTCGGCCAGCCGGTTGTATGCGGCGATCGCCGACCACTCGTTGACCGCACCCCAGATCATGTGCACGGCCACGTAGTCGTGCCCGGCGAAGTTGGCGAGCAACGAGTGCTTGATCGGGTCGAGCTTGTCCTTCCAGCCGACCCGCTTGCGCACGTTCCTGAGATGGTCGTAGTCGCTCTCGATCCCGTGCCTGGCAAGCACTTCGGCAAGCGCCTCGCCGTGCCAGAACTCCTCCATGTTCCACATGGTCATGAACGTGGTGACCTCGGGATCGCCCTGCGACGGGGTCACGAGCATGTCGCGCAGGTAGCAGACGGTGTGGTACTCGACGTCACACATGTACCGCACGGCGCGCAGCGTCTCCGCGGACAGCGGCTCGCGCTCGAACGCGTCGAAGTCCAGGTCCTCGTACTTGACCGGCGCGGAACCACGCGCGTAGTTCTCGGTGCTGAACGGCATACCCGCACTTTACGTGGCGATCACCCCAATCGGTGCCCGCCGAAGGGTCAGGTAGCTCACACGCTGCGCAACGTGTCACGCCTGGTCGGCGAGCTGTAGCCAGCGTTCCTCGAGCCGCTCCCGCTCGGCGCGCACGTCCCGCAACGTGGAGTCCAGCTCGGCCAGCCGCTCGTGGTCCGTGGCGTGCGCGGCCAGCTGCTCGTGCAGACCCCGCTCGCGTTCGGCGAGCCGCTCGACCTGGCGTTCGAGCCGTGCCAGCTCCTTCTTCGCCTGCCGCTCCTGCTGCGCCGACGAGAGCTCCGTACGGTTGTCAGTGTCTGGTTGAGCTGTGGCCCAACCAGACACTGACAACGTACGGCGGCGCTCCAGGTACTCCTCCACCCCGCCGGGGAGCTGGGCGAGCGACTGGTCGAGCAGCGCTACCACCTGGTCGGTGACGCGTTCGAGGAAGTACCTGTCGTGGCTGACGACGATGAGCGTGCCGGGCCAGCCGTCGAGCAGGTCCTCGAACGCCGTGAGCGTCTCGATGTCGAGGTCGTTGGTCGGCTCGTCGAGCAGCAGCACGTTGGGCTCGGTCATGAGCAGCCGTACCACCTGCAGTCGACGCCGCTCACCGCCGGACAGGTCACGTACGGGCGTCCATTGCCGGTCTCCGGAGAAGCCCAACGTCTCGCACACCTGCGACGCCGTCATCTCCCGCTTGCCGACGCGCAACACCCGCCGCACCTGCTCGACCGCCTCGAGCACCCGCCAGTCGCCGTCCAGCTCGTCCACGCTCTGGGACAGGTACGCCGGGCGCACGGTGCGTCCCACGACGAGCTTGCCGTCCGTGACCCGCAGCTCGCCGGCCAACAACCGCAGCAGCGTCGTCTTGCCGGTGCCGTTCACACCGATCAGGCCGATCCGGTCGCCCGGGCCGACGTGCCAGGTGACGCGGTCGACGATCGGCGTCTCGCCCAGCCGCAGCGTGACGTCGTGCAGCTCGTACACCGTCTTGCCGATCCGCGCCGCGGCGAACGAGGCCAACTCGACGCGGTCCCGCGGCGGCGGCTCGTCGGCGATGAGGGCCTCGGCCGCACGCATTCGGAACCGCGGCTTGCTCGTACGCGCCTGCGGCCCGCGGCGCAGCCAGGCGAGCTCCTTGCGCACGAGGTTGCGGCGCCGCTCCTCCGCCGCCGCTGCGAGCCGCTCGCGTTCCGCGCGGGCGAGCACGTACGCCGCGTACCCGCCGTCGTACCGCCGCACCTGGCCGCCCGTGACCTCCCAGGTCTGCTCGCAGGCCGCGTCGAGGAACCACCGGTCGTGGGTGACCACGACGAGTGCGGACCGGCGGTCTCGCAGGTGCTCGGCCAGCCAGGCGACCGCCTCCACGTCCAGGTGGTTGGTGGGCTCGTCGAGTACGAGCAGGTCGTGCTCGTAGGCGAGCAGCGCGGCGAGCGCCACCCGCCGCCGCTCACCGCCGGACAGCCGTTCGAGCGGTGCGTCGAGCCCTACGGCGGCGAGGCCGAGCCCGTCGAGCACCCGGCGGACCCGCGGGTCGGACGCCCACTCGTGGGTGCGCGCGGACCCGACCACCGCGTCGCGAACCGTCCCCTCCGGGACGATGTCCGCCTGCGGCAGGAACCCGACGGTGAGGCCGCGGCCGTGCGTCACCCTCCCCGTGTCGGCCGGCACGCGTCCGGCGAGCACGGAGACCAGGGTGGACTTACCCGCGCCGTTCGGCCCGACGACACCGATCCGCTCCCCCGTACCGACACCGAGCGACACCCCGTCGAGCAGCACCGCGTCGCCGTACGCCTTGCGCACGGACTCCAGGTTGACCAGGTTGACCGGCAACTCCCGCGCTACCCGTCCCTGTCGACGACGTGCGCGGCAGGCACAGGTCCGCGTACGCGCCGGACCACCCGGCAGACTCCGGCCGAGGACAGCTCGACGGCCAGGTCGACCGCGTGGTCGGCGGAATGCGCGAGGAACGCGCACGTCGGCCCCGAACCGGACACGACCGCGCCGATCGCGCCCAACTCCCTGCCGGCGGCGAGCGTACGGCGCAGCGCGGGGCGCAGCGAGATCGCGGCCGTCTGCAGGTCGTTGTGCAACGTCCGGCCGAGCGCGACCTCGTCGCCCGCGACGAGCGCCGCCATCAGCTCGTCGGGCTCGGCGGGGCGCTTCGGCGCAGCATCGCCCGCGAGCCTGTCGTGCTCGGCGAACACGCGCGGCGTCGACAGCCCCGAACCGGCGATCGCGAACACCCAGTGAAACTCACCGCGGGCGAGCGCGGGCGTCAGCTGGCCACCTGTGTCGCGCCCGACCGCGGTGCCGCCGACGAGGGCGAACGGGACGTCGGCGCCGAGCGTACGCGCGACCGCGAGCAGGTCGTCGCGTGACGCCTTGGTGCCCCACAGCGCGTCGCAGGCGACGAGCGCACCGGCCGCGTCAGCACTGCCGCCCGCCATGCCACCGGCGACGGGGATCTGCTTGCGTACGTGCAGCGCGGCGTCCGCCGGTACGCCCGCGTGCCGCGCCAGCGTGTGCGCGGCGCGTACGGCCAGGTTGCGCCCGTCGGTCGGTATGCCGCGCAGGTGCTCGCCGGAGAGCGTGACGGTCACGCCGCCGTCGGACGGCTGCGCGGTGACGTCGTCGGTAAGCGACACCGCCTGGAAGACGTTGACCAGCTCGTGGAAACCGTCCGGGCGCACGTGGCCGACGCCGAGGTGCAGGTTCACCTTGGCGGGCGTACGGACGGTCACCATGAGCATGCATCCTATGAGGCCTGCGACGACTGCTCGGCCAGCCGGGCGAACGCAGCCACGTCGAGGGTCTCGCCGCGCGCCTGCGGGTCGATCCCTGCGCTGCGCAACATCCGCTCGGCCGCATCCGCACCGCCGGCCCATCGGGCCAGGGCGGCGCGCAGGGTCTTGCGCCGCTGCTGGAACGCCGCGTCCACAGCGGCGAACACGTCCCGCCCGCACGCCGTGGTGCGCGGCGGCGGGCGCCTGCGCCAACCGACGAGCGCCGAGTCGACGTTGGGCCGCGGCCAGAACACGTTGCGGCCGACCACGCCAACCCGCCACACGTCGGCGAACCAGGCGGCCTTGACGCTGGGCGCCCCGTACAGCCGGCCGCCGGGCGGCGCGGCCAGCCGCTCGGCGACCTCCGCCTGCACGAGCACGAGGCCCTCTCGCAGGGTCGGCAGCACCTTGAGCAGGTGGAGCAACACCGGCACGGCGACGTTGTACGGCAGGTTCGCGACGAGCGCGGTGGGGGGCAACGCATTCGGGAGGTCGGCGGGTGCCAGCACCAGGGCGTCGGCGTACAGGACGGTCAGCCTGTCCGCGTACGTGCCGGCGTGCGAGCGAACCGTGTCCGGGAGCGCACCGGCGAGCACGCCGTCGACCTCCACCGCGACCAGGTGCCGTACGGCCGGCAGCAGGCCCAGCGTCAGCGAGCCGAGACCGGGGCCGACCTCGAGGACGACGTCATCGGCGCCGACACCGGAGGCGCGCACGATGCGGCGGATGGTGCCGGGGTCGACGACGAAGTTCTGCCCGCGGCCCTTGGTGGGCCGCAGGCCGATGCGATCCGCGAGCAGACGCACCTCGGTGGGATCCAGGAGCCTGGACCCCACCGAAGCGTCCGCCATGGACCGACTATAGAGGAGTCAGCGAGCAAGCCCACTGGCCCGCGCCGGCACGCTGGTACAGCGTGTACGCGCGCTGCGTCTGCTCAACCGCCGAAGCGTCGACCGGGTTGCCAGACCCGCCGACCGAGTGCCAGGTGGGCAGCGAGAACTGGTACAGGCCGTAGTGCCCGTTGGGGTTGACCGCCTGCGGGTTCATACCCGACTCGCACGAGGCGAGGCCCTTCCAGTCCATGCCGCCGAGCGTCCAGAACGAGCCGCTGCCGTCGACCGTGCCACCGCTCGACGGCGGCGCGGCCGGCTCCGGCTCTGCGGTGCCGACGAGCACGACCTTCGACTCCGGCTTGCGCAGGACCTTCTCGGAGACCTTCTTGTTCTTCGTGACGTCACCGTCAACGGTCCGCTTCACCCAGACCTCCTTCTTCAGGCCTGGCGTGCCCGGGTCCTTGACCTTGGTGTCGCCCTGGTCGAGGTTGTCGGTCTCCTTCTTGGTGACCTGTGGGTCGATCTCGACCTTGCGGACGTCGTGGTTGATCTTCACCCGCTTGACGGTGATCTTGTCACCGTCGACCGGATGCGCGCCACGCTTGGGCTTGACGATGTCGTGCTTGTGCAGGTTGACACCGGCATCCTCGACCGCACCGGCGACGGTGACCGCGTTGGTCGTCACCTTGTGCTTCTTGTCCTTCGTCACCACCGTGACGTCCTTCGGCAGCCGTACGGAGAACGACATGCCGTCCAGTGGGATCCGGTGCGAACGGTCCGCGGAGACCTCGAGCCCGTTCTTGTGCAGGCCGAGCTGGTCAAGTGCCTCCTTCACGGTGAGGGCTGTGACCCACTCCTTCTTCTGCTTGCCGTCGACGGTGACGGTAATCTGGCGTCCGTGCCGGACGGTGATCTTGTCTCCGTCGCCGACCGTCGAGGTCTTACCCGGGGCGACCAGGTCGTGCTTGGACGCCTGCACGTCCGCCGCCTGGAGGATGCTGCTCACGTCTCCGGAAAAGGTGTGTACTGTCTGCGACTTGCCATCGACGTTCAGTGTGACATCTTTGTCGATCGCGGCATATGCTGCGCCGCCTCCCGCGAGAACCGCGGCCATCGAGATGCCCACAGCGATTGTCGCTGTCTTGCGCACAATGCTCCCTGTTTGACGGGGTAGGGGCGCCCTGGGGAGACAGCGGGAGCGCGAGAAGGCGGCACGGAGCGCGCAAGGGGACACCGCCGGGGAACTCGCCCGGTCGAGCGGTGACCGCCTCACCTACGACAGCCGCGACGCCCCCGAGCGCCACCCGGGATCTCCCAGGACCCCGGCCAACAAGTTCAGGACGAT
The DNA here is from genome assembly GCA_050698355.1 of Streptosporangiales bacterium. GTDB lineage: Bacteria > Actinomycetota > Actinomycetes > Streptosporangiales > WHST01 > JBOHBN01. The sequence continues at coordinate 22,033 of JBOHBN010000296.1, forward strand.
AACAAGCTGGTCACGGCAGACGCAAGCTGCCCCGCCGAGAGGCCCTCACTCTCCGTGGGGGGCACAGCGGCGCGCGCCAGCGGGTACCGTTGGAGGTGACCGGTGCACCCGGAGCGAGTCGAACTAAAAGGGAGCACGAAATGCCCAAGACAGGGTGGTACGCCCTCGGCGGTATCGGCGCCGCCATCATCGTGTTGTGGCTGCTGCCCGGATGGCTGGCCGCACTCATCATCGCCGCCATCGTCGTGGCGCCGGTCGTCGGGTATTTCATGCTCGACCCGAGCCAGCGCAAGCGCCTGCGGCGCATCGGCCGCAAGCAGATCGGCAGCTGACCGAAACCTGGAGGCTGGCTCCGCCCCTCGGGTGATCATGAAGGTTCGTCGTAGTCATGGCTACGACGAACCTTCATGATCAGCGCACTGCGGGTAGTTCGGGAATAGAGGCGAGCAGGTTCTGTGTGTACGCATGCCGCGGGTTGTCCATGACGGCGTCGGCGGAGCCGAGCTCCACTACCTTGCCCTCCTGCATTACCGCGATCCGGTCGGCCACGTAGCCGACGACGTTGAGGTCGTGGGTGATGATGAGCAGGGTGAGCGACAGCCGGGTGCGCAGGTCCAGCAAGAGGTTGAGTATCGCCGACGCGGCGGAGACGTCGAGCCCGGAGGTGGGCTCGTCCGCGACCACGAAGTCCGGCTGCATGGCCAGGGCGCGGGCGACGCCGACCCGGCGGGCCTGCCCGCCGGACAGCTCGTGCGGGTACTTCGTGGCCTGCTCGCTGGAGAGCCCGACGAGCTCGAGCAGCTCGTCGACCCCGTAGCGCTGCTCGGGCAGTGTCCGGTTGATGTGGTAGGGCTCGGTGAGTAGCTGGTCGACGCGCAGCCGTGGGCTCAGCGAGCCGTACGGGTCCTGGAAGATCATCTGCAGGCCGCGCCGCACGTGTCGCCATTCCCGCCGGCTGACCGCGGCGATGTCGGTGCCCTCGAAACGGACCTCACCTCGCGTCGCCGTCACCAGCCGCAGCAGGGCCTTGCCCAGCGTCGTCTTGCCCGACCCGGATTCACCCACGAGTCCCACGATCTCGGCACGGTCGAGCGACAGGTCGACACCATCGACCGCCCGGACGGTCTCGCCGCCGCGGCGCAACCTGCGCCGACCGCCGAAGTGCACGTGCAGGTCGCGGATCTCGACCAGGCCTGGCGCCGACTCCGCAGATCCGGCGCCAGGCGATGGGCCCTCGCCGGCCGGGGGCGTACGGTTTCGCAGCTCGACGTCCGCGGCGTCGCGGACCTCCAGTAGGCAGCGGACCTGGCCCCGGTCGTGCTCGAGCAGCGGTGGCTCACCCGCCTCACAGACCGCCTGCGCCGCCTCGCAGCGGTTGGCGAAGGTGCACCCGGTCGGCAGGGCGGCGAGGCTCGGCACGCGGCCGGGGATCGTCGACAGGCGTTCCTCGCGCCGGTGCCGCGACGGCACGGCGGCGAGGAGCTTGCGCGTGTACGGGTGTTGCGGGCGTGCCAGCACGTCGACTGCGGGGCCGCTCTCGACGACGCGTCCGGCGTAGAGGACGTACACCTGGTCCGACATCTGAGCGATGACCCCGATGTCGTGCGAGATGACGACCAGCGCGGTGCCCTGCTCGCGGCACAGTTCGGTCAGGATGCCCAGGATCTGTGCCTGCAGGGTCACGTCGAGCGCCGACGTGGCCTCGTCGCAGATGAGCACGTCAGGACGCAGCAGCAGGGTCGTGGCCACCATGATCCGCTGCCGCATGCCGCCGGAGAACTGGTGCGGGTAGTCGTCGATCCGCCGTTCCGGGTCTGCGATGCCGACCCGGTCGAGCATCTCGACCGCCTGCGAGCGCAGGGAACCCGAGCGGCGCGAGCCGCCGTGTGCACGCAGCGCGTTGATCATCTGCGTGGACACCTTGAACGTCGGGTTCAGGCTCGTGAGCGGGTCCTGGAAGACCATGCCGATCCGGCTCCCGCGCACCTGCCGGAGGCCGCGGTCGGAGAGCGCCAACATGTCCTGCCCGTGCAGGCTCAGCCGCCCCGAGGTGATGCGCCCGTTCGGTGGGAGCAGGCGCATCATCGTCGACGCGAGCGTGGACTTGCCGCACCCGGACTCCCCGACGACGCCCACGACGCCGCCGGTGGCGACCTCGAGGCTGACGTCGTGCAGTGCCTCGAAGCTCTGCCCCTTCACGCGGTAGCCGACGTGGAGGTGCTCCACGCGCAGCGCGGGCTCAGCCACGGGGTCCTCCACGGGCTCCGGCGAGGCGCGGGTCGAGGTAGTCGCGCAACGACTCTCCGAGCAGGGTGAAGCCGAGCGTTGTGACCACCAACGCGAGCGCCGGCACCAGGAGTGCCCACGGCGTGTCCCGTACGCGGTCGAACCCCTCGGAGAGCATGACGCCCCAGGACGGCTCGGGCGGCGGTACGCCGAGGCCGAGGAAGGACAGCCCGGAGGCGATCGTCACGGCGACCGGCACGTTGATCGCCATCAGGATGAACAGCGGGGCGATGATGTTGGGCACCACGTGCCGGATGAGGATGCGCAGGTTGCCCGCCGCGAGAGACCGTTCCGCCTCGATGTACGGCTGCTCGCGTACGACGAACACCGACGCTCGGGCCATCCGCGCGTACGCGGGTGCGAACGTGATCGCGACGACGAGCGTGACGTTGCGCTGGGATGGCCCGAGGAGGGTCAGCAGCGCCAGGGCGAGGATCACGGCGGGGAACGCCTGCATGCTGTCCATCAGCACCACGAGGACGCGGTCGGTGCGCCCGCCGAGGTAGCCCGCGACCACACCGATCGTGAGCCCGATGGCGAGGGCGATGATGCCGGCGGGGATCGCGACCGACATCGCGATGCGCGCGCCGAAGATGGCTCGGGACAACAGATCCCGGCCGAGCGTGTCGGTGCCGAGCCAGTGCTCGCTGGACGGCCCCTGCAGGCGAGCGGCGATGTCCTGCTGCATCGGGTCGTACGGGGCCAGCTGCGGCGCGAACGCGACGGCGAGCAGCACGGCCGCGACCAGGACCATGGCGAGCACACCGGCCCAGCTGGCGGCCACTCCACGCGTGACGTCGGCCGACACGTGGCCGCCGCGCCGTACGGACTGCACCAGCGCGCTCACGAGATCCCGTCCCTGACGGGGGAACCCCCGACGCGCCCGGACCCCGCGGGGGATCCCCCGTCGAGGCGAGGCGGGTGAATTGCGGACACGGTCATGACAGCCTCCCGGACTCCTCGACCCGGATCCGCGGGTCGAGGAAGCGGTAGGAGAGGTCAGCGGCCAGGTTCGCCAGGACGAAAAGCAGCGCGATCACCAGCACCCCGCCCCGCACGATCGGGTAGTTGCGGTTGGTGATCGCGTCCACGATCAGCGAACCCAAACCGGGACGGGAGAAGATCACCTCGACGAACACCGCCCCGCCGAGCAGGTCACCCAGACTCACCCCGAGGAGCGCAACGGTGGGCACGATCGCGTTCTTCAACGCATACCGGTAGGCGATCAACCGGTCGTTCAGGCCGAGCGCGTGTGCGGCGCGGATGTAGTTGGCACCGAGCACCTCCAGCATGCTGCTGCGCACGACGCGAGCCAGGTAGCCGACCCACACCAGCGCGAGCGCCGACGCCGGAAGCACCAGGTGCTGCAGGTAATCGACCGGCTTACCGATGTCGCCGACTCCCGTGGCGGGCAGAACACCGAGCAGCACGGGGAAGATCAGCAGCAGCAACAGGCCACTCACGTACGACGGCATGGTGATGAAGGAGACCGAGATCAGGCTGGTTACGGCGTCGACGATGGTGCCGGGCTTGCGTGCCGCGTAGACGCCGAGCGGGATGCCCACGAGGGCCGCGATCCCCAGGGCCGCGAACGCCAGGATGACCGTGTGTGGGAGGTACGCCGCCAGGATCTGCGTAACCGGTTGGTGCGAGACGAAGTCGGTGCCGAGGTCGCCTTGCACGGCGTTCCACAGGAACGAACCCACCTGTACCCAGACCGGCTCGTCCAGGCCCATCTGCTCGCGCACTTGCTTTGCGA
>JBOHBN010000297.1:0-21490 GCA_050698355.1 Streptosporangiales bacterium
GGGGCGGCTGCGGCTGCGGCGGCGGCTGAGCCCCGGCCCAATGAGCGGGCCTCCGCCGCTGTCTGGTGCTGTCTGCTGTGCCGCTGTCTGGTTGATCACGTTCCTTCGAAGGGTTGCGGTGCAGGCAGGCTGGTGGACGCGCTCTTGTCGATCACGGTAAGTACCCCGGCACCTACTTCCCTCACCTTGCTGACCGGGAGAAGCACTCGTACACGTACTTACCGTGATCGACTCGACCTCTCACCCATCGGGGACGGCCCCACCAGGGGCCCCAAGTAGTTACCGTGATCAACCGCAACTTCACACGATCTGTAGACCGTGAGAAGTAGGGGTTCGTCGTGGTAAGTAGCCGATCCTCGACGTTCGCTAGTGGCTGAGCCCCGCCTCAGCTCACGGTGAGCACGATCTTGCCGCGCAGGTGACCACGCTCGCTCGCCTCGTGCGCTTCGCGCACGTCGGCCAGTGGCACCGCCTTCCACACCGGGACACGTAGCGCCCCGCTCGCGGCGAGATCGGCCAGCTCGGCCAGCCTGTCGGCGTTCGGCGACATGCTGAATGTCTCGACCCCGTACCGTTCGGGCGCCGCCATGTCGGCGATGGTCAGGATGTCGCCCGCGTCGCGGACCAGCTCCAGCGAGGCGTTCACGGCATCGCCGCCGGCCGCGTCGAACACCTTGTCGACGCCGCCGGGCGCCGCCGCGCGTACTCGCTCGACGAGGCCGGGTCCGTAGCTCACCGGGATCGCGCCCAGGTCCCGCAGGTAGTCGTGGTTGCGCTCGCTCGCCGTGCCGACCACGGTCGCGCCCTCGCGGGCGGCGAGCTGCACGAGCACTCCCCCGACGCCACCGGCCGCGGCGTGCACGAGCAGCGTGTCGTCCTTGCCGACGCCCAGGCGGTCCAACCCCTCGCGGGCGGTCTGGCCGGCGACCGACAGCGAGCCGGCGACGTCCCAGGAGAGCGCCTCGGGCTTGTGCGTCACCTGCCGTTCCGGGACCGTGACGTACTCCGCGTACGCGCGGAAGGCGGTGAAGCCGAGCACCTCGTCGCCCGCAGCGAGCGCGGTCACGCCGTCACCGATCTCCTCGATGACCCCGGCGAAGTCGTTGCCGAGCCCCTGTGGGAAGTGAGTGGGGAACCCCTCCATCCGGCCGGACCTGACCTTGATGTCGGCGGGGTTGACCCCGGCAGTCTTGACCCGCACCCGTACCTTGCCCTGGCCTGGAGACGCGTCGTCGACCTCGACGAGCTCGAGGACCTCCGGGCCGCCGTACTCGGAGAACCGCACTGCTTTGGACACGTCCGCCATGCTAGATGATTGATTCCTTGTTGCCAGTCGATGCTGGAGGTGCTGTGACCGCAACTCACCCGCTCAGCATGAGTGCCGCAAAACGTGCTCCAAGTGATCATGCGCGTTTTGCGACCCAGACCAAGGAATCAATCATCTATTGCAGCGCCCGGAAGCCGCGGCCTGCCGCGACCAGCTGGGTGAGCAGGGCCGGCGGTACGAGGCCGGGCTCGCGCTCCTCGTCGTAGATCGCCTGCTCCCCCGCCAGCACGGTCGGCAGGCCGATGTCGTCGAGCAGCTCGAACGGTCCCTTCGGCAGCGCGCAGCCGAGCTTCATCGCCGTGTCCACGTCGTCGACGCTGGTGTAGCCGTCCTGCACCATGCGCACCGCGTCGCAAAGGTACGGCAGCAGCAGCGCGTCGACGAGGAACCCCGCCCGGTCCGCGCAGACGACCACCTGCTTCGCGTCGGTGGTGCACGCGGCCACGGCCTGCGCGACCGTTTCAGGCGTGGACTCCACGGTCCGTACGACCTCGACCAGGTCCGCACCGGTGGACGGGACGTGGCTGCGGACCATGTCGCCGGGCCACCTGGACTCGGTCGCTTCCGGTTCCGCGGGCGTCAGCGCGTCGGGGACCACCTTGGGCGACCCCGCGGACTCGTAGCTGTAGAAGCCGCGGCCGGTCTTGCGCCCCAGCCGCCCAGCGCTGACGAGCTGGCGGAGCAACGGCGCCGCCGCGTGCAACCGGCTCCCCGTCTCCCGGTACATCGTGGCGAGGATCTCCTGGCCGGTGTCCAACCCGATGAGGTCGAGCAGCTCGAGCGGCCCCATCGGGTAACCGCAGCCGAGCCGTACGGCGGCGTCGATGTCCTCCCGCGTTGCCCGGCCGTCCCCGTACATGGTGACGGCACGGTTGAGGTAGCCGAACAGCAACGCGTTGGCGATGAACCCAGCGCGGTCGCCGACGACGACGGGTGCCTTGCCGAGCCGTCGGGCGAGGTCCGCGACGGTCTCGGCGACCGCCTCGTCGGTCTGAACGCCTCGCACCACCTCGACGAGCTTCTGCACCGGCGCGGGGTTGAAGAAGTGCATGCCGACGACCTTCTCGGGACGCCCGGTGGCCGCGGCGATATCGGTCACCGAGAGGGACGAGGTGTTGGTGGCGAGGACGGCGTCCGAGCGCACCGCCGCGTCCAGCCGCTGAAAGATCTCCCGCTTCAGGTCGCGCCGCTCTGTGGCCGCCTCGATCACCAGGTCGAGGTCCGCCAGATCGGCGTACGCCGTGGTGAACGTCACGCGTGCCAGCAGCTCGTCGCGTGCCTCGGCGGCGAGCTTGCCGCGGCGCACCGCACGGTCGGTCGACTTGGCCAGCCGGTCGCGGCCGGAGTCCAGCAGCCGCTGGTCGTACTCCACGCCGACGACGGACAGGCCGCCGGCGGCGAGAACCTGCACGATGCCGGCACCCATCGTGCCGAGCCCGACGACGCCAACCGTCGCGATCCCCATCGTCACTCCGTTCGTTCCTGTACGCGTCACCCAGCAGTCTGTCAGCCTGCCCGCCTTCGCTACGGTGGCGCACTGTGCGGCTCGTCATCGCGAAGTGCTCGGTCGACTATCGCGGCCGGCTACAGGCACACCTGCCGACGGCACTGCGCCTGCTCGTCGTCAAGGCGGACGGGTCGGTGCTCGTGCACTCCGACGGCGGCTCGTACAAGCCGCTGAACTGGATGTCGCCGCCCTGTCGGCTGGAGGAGGCCGACGGGCTGTGGACGGTCACCGGCAAGTCCGGCGAGACGCTCTCGATCCAACTCGACGAGATAGTCGAGGACCTGTCGGTCGACCTCGGCACCGATCCGGGCCTCACGAAGGCGGGCGTGGAGGCCGACCTCCAGGTCTTGCTCGCCGAGCAGATCGAGACCCTGGGCACCGGCTGGCGCCTCGTACGCCGCGAGTACCCCACGGCCATCGGGCCGGTCGACATCCTCGCCAGGGACGGCGAGGGACGGGCGGTCGCGGTCGAGATCAAGCGGCGCGGCGAGATCGACGGCGTCGAGCAGCTCACCCGCTACCTCGACCTGCTCAACCGCGACCCGTTGCTGGCGCCCGTCCGCGGCGTGTTCGCCGCGCAGGAGATCAAGCCGCAGGCGCGCGTGTTGGCATCCGACCGCGGCATCGACTGTGTCACGCTCGACTACGAGGAGCTGCGCGGCCTCGACGATCCCTCGATGCGGCTGTTCTGACTTCTCGGCGGGGGCGTAGCTTGAGAGTTGTGCCATGCCGTAAATCTCGCAACGAGGAGGGCACGCATGGGGTTTCTTGACCGCGCCAAGGAGGCCGCCGGGCTGGCCAAGTCCCAGGCTCGCGTGGCACGCGAGCAGGGCCAGCACCGCTTCGGCGACCTGCAGGCGCGCCGCCAGGCGGAGGCCCTGCTGCGCGAGGTCGGCCTGGCCGCCTACGACGAGCATCGCGGGGAGGCCAGCCACGAGGGGGTCGTACGGGCGCTGGCCAAGCTCGACGACCACCTGCAACAACACCCGGTCGACCTGTCCAGCGGCGCGCTGCGCGGGTACCTGCGTACCGCCACGGGCGCTGAGGAGACCGCAACCGACCCTACCGAGGAAAGCACCGAGCGCGCCGACCCGGCCGAAGGCGAGCCCGTCGCGAAGCCCGACCCCGACTCGCCGACCGCCGAAGCCAGCGGTACGGACGAGTCGAGCACAGCCAGCGAGGAGCGCAGCGACCCGCCGAAAAAGTAGTCAGTCGTAGCTGTAGAAGCCCGCGCCGGACTTGCGCCCGAGCTCTCCCGCGTCGACCATGCGGGCCAGCAGCTCCGGCGGGTGGAACTTCGGGTCGCCGGTCTCGTCCCAGATGTTGCTGCTCGCGTGCATGAGCACGTCCACGCCGGTCAGGTCGGTGGTCGCGAGCGGGCCCATCGCGTGCCCGAAGCCGAGCTTGCACGCCTGATCGATGTCCTCGGCCGTGGCGACACCCGACTCGTACAGCTGCACCGCCTCCATCGCTAGCGCGCAGATCAGCCGGGTGGTGACGAAGCCGGCGACGTCACGGTTGACCACGATGCAGGTCTTGCCCGCGCCCTCCGCGAACTGCCGGGCGCGGGCCAGCGCGTCGTCGTTCGTACGCCGCCCGCGCACCAGCTCGCACAGGGCCATGACCGGGACAGGCGAGAAGAAGTGCGTGCCCACGACTGACTCCGGCCGCTTCGTCGCCGCCGCGATCTGGGTGATCGGCAGGGCACTCGTGTTGCTGGCGAGCACCGCGTCGTCACGGCAGATCCCGTCGAGCGTGGCGAAGACCTCGCGCTTCACGTCGAGGCGCTCGAACACCGCCTCCACCACGATCTCCGCGTCGGCCGCGACCTCCAGCTCGGTCGTCGGCGTGATGCGCTGGACGGCCGCCTCGGCGTCGTCGCCTGTGACCTTGCCCTTGGCGACGAGCCGGTCCAGGCTGTCGCGTACGCCGGCCAGCCCGCGGTCGAGCTGCTCGCGTCCCACGTCGCGCAGCGCGACGTCCCACCCGGCCAGCGCTGATACCTGGGCGATCCCGGAGCCCATCAGCCCGGCACCGATCACTGCGACCTTCGCCACGGCGAACCTCCCTTACCAATGCGGTCGAAAGTAGCTCGACCGGACAACCTTTAGACCTACCAGAGAGCTGCTTTCGAGTGCACTTGGTATCGAGCAGCACAGTCTGCTAGACGGGGTACGGGTACGGATCGGGCTCGCGGGTGACGTCCGCACCGAGCGCGCGCAGCTGCTCGGTGAATCGCGGGTAGCCGCGGTCCATATGCATCGCCCCGCCGACCGTCGTCACGCCGTCGGCGGCGAGCCCGGCGAGCACGAGCCCGGCGCCGGCACGGATGTCGCTCGCCTCCACCGGAGCGCCGGATAGCCGCTCGCGTCCGCGTACGGCGACGTGGTGGCCGTCGACGTGCAGCTCGGCGCCGAGCCGGACCATCTCGTTGACGAACATGAACCGCGCCTCGAACACGTTCTCGGTCACCATCGCGGTGCCGTCGGCCACCGCGTTCAGCGCGAGCACCATCGGCTGTAGATCGGTCGGGAAACCCGGGTACGGCAGCGTGACGACGTCGACCGCGCGGGCGCGGTCCTCCATCCGTACACGGAAGCCGTCCTCGGCCTGTTCGACCTTCGCGCCCGCGGCGTCGAGCTTGTCCAGCGGCATCTCCAGATGCCTGGCATCGGCACCCCGCACGTGGACGTCGCCGCGGGTGATGGCCGCACCGAACGCGAACGTCGCCGCGACGATCCGGTCGGGCGTGACCGTGTGCCGTGCCGGTGTGAGCGCCGACACGCCCTCGACCTCGATCGTGGACGTGCCCGCGCCGTCGATCTTCGCGCCCATCCGCTGCAGCAGCCAGGCGATGTCGACGATCTCCGGCTCGCGGGCGGCGTTGTCGATGACCGTGTGCCCGCGGGCGAGCACCGCCGCCATGAGGATGTTCTCGGTCGCGCCGACGCTCGGGAAGTCCAGCACGACGGTCGTCCCGAGCAGGCCGTCGGGCGCGCGTGCGATCAGGTAGCCGTGCTCGCTCTCGACCGTCGCACCGAGCTTCTGCAGCCCGGCGACGTGCAGGTCGAGGCCGCGCGAGCCGATCGCGTCGCCGCCCGGGAGCGCCACGCGCGCCTCACCCGTACGTGCGAGAAGCGGGCCGAGCACGCAGATCGACGCCCGCATGCGGCGCACGAGGTCGTAGTCCGCCTCGTGCGCGGGACGCTCCGGAACGTCGACGGTCACCGTGTCGCCCTGGTGGTCGGTGCGGCAGCCGAGGCGGTCGAGCAGCCGGCCCATGATCGCCACGTCGAGGATGTCCGGCACGTTGCGCAGCTCGGTCGTACCCTCGGCGAGCAGTGCTGCCGCCATCAGCTTCAACACGCTGTTCTTCGCGCCGCCGATGCGCACGTCGCCCGCAAGCCGTGCGCCGCCTCGAACCCGCAACCGTTCCACCCACGAAATGTTAGACCCGCCGTCCGTACCGGTAGGCTGCCGGCATGGCGCGCAGAAAGTCGAAGCTGGTCCTGTCGCAGATCTACACGCGCGTCGGCGACGACGGGAGCACCGGGCTTGGCGACATGTCCAGGACCGCGAAGAGCGACCCCCGCGTGGAGGCGTACGGCGAGGTCGAGGAGGCGAACTGCGCGATCGGCGCCGCGCTCACCCTCGGCGAGCTCAAGGGCGAGATCGGCCCGCTGCTCACCCGGCTGCAGAACGAGCTGTTCGACGTCGGCGCGGACCTCTGCGCGCCCGTGGTGCCCGACCCGGAGTACCCACCCCTACGCATCGACCAGTCGTACGTCGACAGGCTCGAGGCCGCGTGTGACGAGTTCAACGAGGCGCTGCCGAAGCTGCGCAGCTTCGTGCTGCCCGGCGGCACGCCCGGTGCGGCGATGCTGCACCTGGCCCGTACGACCGCCCGGCGCGCCGAGCGCGCCACCTGGCGCGCGATCGAGGAGCACGGCGACACGGTCAACCCGCTCACCGGCACGTACCTGAACCGGCTGTCGGACCTGCTGTTCATCCTCGCCCGCGCCGCCAACGCCGAACGCGGCGACGTGCTCTGGCAGCCCGGCTCGGAACGCTAGCGCGTATCCGTCTTTAGGTGATGTGGTCGATGTAGGCGCCGGGCGGGGCCGACTCCAGCCAGGCGAGGAAGCCGGTGAGCGCGCCCTCGCTCATCGCCAGCTCGAGCTCGCGCCTGCTGTCCCGCACCGACACCACCACGGCACCCGGGTTGACCGCCAGCGCCTCCGAGCCGTCCGGCATGCGCCGGCCGCGTACGGTGAGGCCGCGGCGGGAGATGGTCTCGGCCGGTCGTCCGGACAGGCTGAACACCCGGAACCACTTCAACAGGTCGCCGTCGTACCTGGCGACGCCGACTACCCACCCGCCGCCGCGCGCGGGCGGGTGGTGGCGAAGCGAGCAGTCGATGGTGCCCTGCCCGCGCAACAACAGCTGCCGCCGGACCGACAGGGTCAGCAGCGTGAGGAGTGCGAGTACGACGATCGCGACGAGTATCGCCACGCCGTCGACCGCGACGCTTCCGGCGATCCGCGGCAGCACCTGGGGAGCGGACGCGCTGGAACAACTCGCGCTCGACTGCCCCCCCATGAGCTCGCCTCGTGCCGGTGCCTCGGGGCCCTAGACCTCTTCCCCGGCCGCGCGCAATCGCGCTTTGGCGCGCTCGGCCTCCGCTTCGGCGTCCTCGTCCTCCGACGTGCGTGCCCGGTCGTACGCGGCCCGCGCCGCCGACGGGTCGATCTCGTCGGCCAGCTCAGCGGTCTCGGCGAGGATGGAAACCCGGTCGTTCGCGACAGAGATGAATCCCCCGTCGACCGCCGCCCGCACCAGCTCGGCGTGGTCGTCGTCGAGGACGCGTACGAGCCCGCCATCGACCAGCGTGCCGAGTACCGGTGCGTGCTGGGGCAGGATGCCGATCTCGCCGTCCAGGGTCTTGGCGAGCACCTCGCGCGCCTCGCCGGACCAGATCTCTCGCTCGGCGGAGACCAGCTCGACATGGAGTTCGGCCACAGAGCACCTCCGGGTCGCTGGGGCAGGGGCATCGCTCGCGTCAGGATACCCGGGCCAGCCCTTTCCCCGGCGCCCGCCCCTGCTAATAGGCTGCACGCGTGGCTTGGATCCGTATCGCGCTCGCGCAGGGCAACCCCACCGTCGGCGACCTGCGCGGCAACGCCGATATCGCGTTGCGGATGGCTCGCGACGCGGCGTCCGCCGGCGCGCATCTCATGGTGCTGCCCGAGATGTTCCTCTCCGGCTACCCGATCGAGGATCTCGCGCTGCGCCAATCGTTCGCACAGGCGTCACACCGCGAGCTGGGCCGGCTGGCGACCCGGCTGGGCGAGGAGGGCCTCGGCGACCTCACCGTCGTCTGCGGGTACCTGGACGCGCTCGTAGGACGCTGGCAGAAGGCGAGCCAGCCGCCGACGGCCCCACTCAACGCGGGCGCGGTGATCCACAAGGGATCTGTGGTACTGCGCTTCGCCAAGCACCACCTGCCCAACTACGGCGTCTTCGACGAGTACCGCTACTTCGTGCCAGGTGAGGATCTCGCCATCGCGCGGCTGCACGGCGTCGACATCGCGCTGATGATCTGCGACGACCTCTGGCGCGAGCACGGTCCGGCCGCGTACGCGCGCGGCGCCGGCGTGGGCCTCGTCGTCGTGCTGAACGGCTCCCCGTACGAGCGGTTGAAGGACGACGCGCGGCACGAGCTGTGCACTCGCCGCGCCCGCGAGGTCGGCTGCCCGGTCGCGTACGTCAACCTCGTCGGCGGTCAGGACGAGCTGGTCTTCGACGGCGACTCGCTGATCGTCGACACGCGCGGGGAGACACTCGCGCGGGCGCCCCAGTTCGCCGAGCACCTGCTCGTCGCCGACATGGACCTGCGGGCGAGCACGCTCGACCCCACGGCGATCACCCCGAGCGCCGACCGCATCGTTATCTCCAGCGAACCGGCACCGACCCACGAGCCGATCGAGCCCGCCATCACCGAGCCGCTCGATGACCTCGCGGAGGTCTACCGCGCGCTCGTGCTCGGCACCCGCGACTACGCGTGGAAGAACGGCTTCACCTCGGCGGTGCTCAACCTGTCGGGAGGCATCGACTCCGCCCTCGCCGCCACCATCACCGCGGACGCGCTCGGCGCCGAGCACGTGCACGCGCTGCTGCTGCCGTCCCAGCATTCCAGCGGGCACTCGGTCAGCGACGCCGAGGACCTCGCCCGCCGGCTCGGCGTCCACCACCGCACCCACCCCATCAAGGCCATCTACGACGCGTTCACCAAGGAGATCCCCCTGCACGGCCTCGCCGCGGAGAACCTGCAGGCGCGGATCAGGGGCATGGCGCTCATGTCGGTGTCGAACGAGGAGGGTCACCTCGCGCTCGCGACCGGCAACAAGAGCGAGCTCGCCACCGGTTACTCGACGCTCTACGGCGACTCCGCCGGCGGGTACGCTCCGCTGAAGGACGTACCGAAGACGACGGCCTGGGCGCTGGCACGGTGGCGTAATGCGGAGGCGGAGCGCCGCGGGGCGACGCCGCCGATCCCGCAGAGCGTCATCGACAAGCCGCCGAGCGCCGAGCTGGCCCCTGGGCAGCTCGACTCCGACTCGCTGCCGCCGTACGAGGCACTCGACGCCCTGCTCGACGACTACGTGGAGGACGACCTCGGCCGCGCCGAGCTGCTCGAGCGCGGCCACGACCCGGAGATGGTCGACCGGGTCATCGCGATGGTCGACAGGTCGGAGTACAAGCGCCGCCAGTACCCGCCCGGCCCCAAGATCTCCGAGCGCAACTTCGGTCGTGACCGCCGCCAGCCGATCACCAGCGCCTGGCGCGAGTGACCCGCCGCCGACCAAGATCTGTTCTTCTTGGCCGTAGCGCGAAGGTTTCTGCGCGCTACGGCCGCGCGGAACGGATCATGGTCAGGCCGAGGCCGCCAGCATCCGCTTGACCGTGCTGACGACGTACGCGGGACGGTGCATCAGGTCGTCCCACGTGAACCGCAGGACGCGGTAGCCGGCCTGGACGAGCGCGTTCTGCCGGGTCCTGTCGCGCTGGAACCGGTTGCCCTCGGCGCTGTGCCAGCGCCGGCCGTCGACCTCGATCACCAGGCGCGCATCGGCGAAGACGACGTCTGCGACTCCGAGCAAGCGACCCACCGAGTCGTGCAACCGTACGTTCGCCGACCAGCCGACGATGCCGGCCTTGCGGAGCAAGGCATGTAGCTGCCGCTCGGCTTCGGAGTGGGCGTCTCGGGCAGCGTGCCGGAGCAATCGACGCAACTGGGGCGCACCCGGACGGCCGAACATCGACCGCGCGTGGTCCGCGACGCTGTCCAGGTCGCAAACCTGCCGCTGCACCGCGCGATCAAGCATGTCGAGCGCCTGCCGGAACGGCAGTATGGTGAGGCAGTCGAAGACCGCGCGGCGAACCGCCGTGATGGGTAGGCCGCGGTGGCGTACCACCTCATCGGGTTCCAGCCGCGCGCGGACCACATGCGGGCCGTACCGGCGGATGTCGCGCGACGGGTCGACGGTGAGCCAGACCGGCTCGGCGGGCACATCGAACCCGTGGAGAAACGCCGCGGACACGTGGCTGACGACCGCGTCACCGCAGCACAGGAACGCCGCCCAGATCGACGTCATTACCGTGCCCGGCGTGCCGGCAACCACGTATACGCGCGACACCGGTTCGGTCCACCGGCCGGCCGCGAGCTCGGTACGTATGCGGTACGGGGTCATCCCCGACGCGAGGGCCTGGTCACGGGAGAAGACACCGTGCTGACGTCGGGCAATCTCGGCGAGCTGCATGCAGGCAGCGTCTCGCCGATCGATACCCCGCTCGGCGTTTTCCACAAGCGAATCTGGCGGCGCCCGACGAAGATCCGTTTCGTATGGCCGCACCGCGAAGGAAACTGCGCGTTGCGGCCGTCAGGAACGGATCTTGGTGAGGATCACGGCCGCGCTCGGGTAGTTGCCGCCCGCGGGTACGGCCAGGCCCTCGCCCCGTAGGGCCGCGCCGGAGCGCTCGACAGTGTGCGAGCAGGTGCCGTCACCCGCTCCGTCGTGGGTCTCTACGCGGTATGTCGCCTCCAGGTCGATCCCCTGGGGAACGACCCGCCGCTCCCGCGCATGCATCCCCCCGCCCAGGCCCGCGATGAGCAGCACCGACTGCTCACCGTCCGCACCGAGGTACTGCACCGCCGAGAACCCGTCGGCGTCAAGGGAAGCGAGCCGGTACAGGTCACCGCCCTGCACGGTGTCGCGTACGCGCTTGTACAGCGCGACCCAGCGGGCGGCGTCCGTTCGCTCGTCGTCGGTCCAGGACGCGAGGTCAGCGCCGACCGCGAGCACACCCGCCATCGCGACGACGAACCGGTAGCCGAGCGGCTCGGTGCGCTTTGTCAGGTAGTTCGGTACGTCGGTGACCCACGCGCCCATGGCCTGCGCGGGGTACACCTGCGAGCAGCCCTCCTGCAGCGAGAGCCGGTCGACCGCGTCGGTGTTGTCGCTCGTCCAGAACTGCTCGCACCGCGCGAGCATGCCGTGATCGACGCGGCCGCCGCCGCTCGCACACGCCTCGAACTCCACGCCGGGGTGCGCGACGCGCAAGCGGTCGAGCACGTCGTACACGCCGCGGACGTGCTCGACCCACAGCCGCTCGGGATTCGCGCGTTCCGGCCAACCTGGCTCGGACATCCCACGGTTGCAGTCCCACTTCACGAACGTGATGTCGTGCTCGCCGAGCAGCCTGTCGAGCCAGTCGTACGCCCACGAGCGCACGTCCGCGCGGCCGAAGTTCAGCACCAGCTGGTTGCGCATCTGCGTCGCGGGCAGGTCGCTGCAGCGCACCACCCAGTCCGGGCGGCTTCGGAAGAGGTCGCTGTCGGGGTTGACCATCTCGGGCTCGACCCAGATGCCGAACCGCATCCCCCGCGCCCGTACGCCCTCGATGACCGGAGCGAGGCCACGCGGGAACTTGCGGGTGCTCGGCTGCCAGTCGCCGAGCCCCGCGCGGTCGCTGTCACGGGCGCCGAACCAACCGTCGTCCATCACGAACAGCTCGCATCCCATCGCGGAAGCGAGGTCGGCGAGCCGTAGCTGGCTGGACTCGTCGACGTCGAATCCCGTTGCCTCCCACGAGTTGTAGAGCACCGGACGAGATGTCGCGCGCGGCAGCACCCACCCACGGGTGTAACCGTGCCAAGTGCGACTGGCCGCACCGAAGCCGCCCGACGTCCACATACCGGCGAGGATCGGGGTCGCGAAGTCCTCCCCCGGCTCGAGGTCGAGAACGAGGTCGGTATCGTCGATCCCGCCGGTCATCCGTACGACGCCGCCAGCCGTACGCTCCGCCGACAGCGCGAAGCTGCCGCTCCACGCGAGCGCCACACCGCAGACGGCGCCGGTCTCCTCGGTCGCGCCGCCGTCGTCCAGCATGAGCCAGGGATTGGGCCCGAGCGACCTGGTGCCCTCCAGTGAGCGGTCCGTCACGATCCCGTGCGGCAGCTCGTGACGCTCCAGGCGACCTTCGCTCGACCACCGCCCGAACGCGTGGCTGCGCCGGTACGACGCCCAGCGCGGCGCGACGAATGTTGCGGAGAACACCCGGTCGACCCGTACCGGAGCCGCGCCGGCGTTGCGCAGCACGGACCACCGCTCGACCACGTCCATCGACGGGTGAACGCGGACGTGCAGCTCGACGCTCAAACCGTGTGGCGCGTCCTCCAGCGTGCAGACCAGGTGGCTGCCCGCATCGCGGACGGCGCACGACGAGGTACGCCACGCCGGGAAGCGCTGCCCGTCGCCGTAGTCGACGTGTAGCGCGGGCTCGCAGGGCACGAGCCCGCCCCAGGTGAGGTACACATCGTGCGCGGCGTCGACGGGATCGGTGAGCAGCCGTACGGCTTCGTGCTCATCGATCGGCGGGCCCCAGTAGCACTGCGCCACCCGGTCGCCGTCATCGGCCAGCAGGTAGGCCGACTCGTCGCCCGCGCAGAGCCATCCCCGTACCGAACCCGTACCTGCCGACGCATCGAGCTCGGTGATCCGCATGCGGGGAGCGTAGCGCTGACCCCGGGTCGCGCGGCACTATGGGATGGTGGATACCACGAGTGCGGCGATGTTGCGGCTGCTCCTGCAGCCCACCGAGTGGCCGCGTCGCATCGCCGATTTCACTCATGGCTTGCGACGCATGGCGCGCAACCCCGACGGCCTGCTGCTCGTCGGCACGCCGGACGATGAGCCCTGGCACCTCGCCGCGCACCTCGACGACACCGCGCGTTGGCAGGGAGTCCCCGAGCTCTCACCCGTACTCATCCGGCACAGCCCGCCGCGTGAGGGCCCGCAGCACCTGACGATGGGTATGCGCAGGCTCGACTACACCAGGCGCGGCGACCTGGTCCTGGTCGTGGCACCGTCCGCGACACCACCGCGCCTTCTCGAGCGTGTCGACGACGCACGCAAGCACGGCGGCACGGTGTTCAGCATCGACACCGGCGACAAGGAACTCGGGTCCATCGCACACGAGTCGCTCAGCGTGCCGGGACCCATCGTCGTACCACCAAACGATTCCCGCGTACCCGTGCCCGATCTGGGCGACTCAGTCGTTGCATTCGAGGCCGTACAGCACCTGGTCGACCTCGCGGCAGGTGAGACGACGAGCCAGCGCGGCCGGGTCAGATCGCGGCTCGCCCGCGCGCTCGAGGCCATCAGCGGACCGAACGCATACGAGTAGTTCGCAGGTAAACGCGTGTAGGTGCTGGTAAAAAGGCGCCGTCCGGTGCATCGTTTGTGCAATAGAGCGGTATACCGGATGGAGGCGACCACATAATGGCACCCGCGAAGAAGGCGGCGACCGCTGGCGCGAAGGCGGCCAAGAAGGTAGCGAGGAAGGGCTCGGCCAAGAAGAGTCCAGCAAAGAAAACCACGGCCAAACGCACACCCGCGAAGAAGGCCACGGTGGCGAAGCGCACCACCGCCAAGAAGGCACCCGCCAAGAAGGCCACCGCGAAGCGGACAGCAGCCAAGGCGACCAGGCCGGCGAAGAAGACCGCAGCGGCGGGCCGTACGGGAGCGAAGAAGGCCACGACAAAGAGGGCCGCGGCCAAGAAGAGCCCGGCCAAGAAGGCCACCGCAGCGAAGAAGGGTACGGCCAAGAGGGCCGCCACCAAGAGGACTGCGGCCAAGAAGAGTCCAGCAAAGAAGAGCTCGGCGGCCAATCGCACCACCGCCAAGAAGGCACCCGCCAGGAAGGCCACCGGGAAGCGTACGACGCGGAGGTAGCCCTATTAGGCTGGCCCGGTGCCAGTAGTCAAGGGTCAGCGCTCCCCCAAGCGTTCCGTACCGACCGACATCCCGCGGCCGGAGTACGTCGGCAAGCCCGCGCCACAGCTCGGCGAGCCCGACATCAAGGACGCCGAGACGATCGACCGGATGCGGGTCGCCGGACGCCTTGCCGCGCGCGCCTTGCAGGAGGTCGGGCGGCATGTGCGTCCCGGCGTCACTACCGATGAGCTGGACCGCATCGGGCACGACTTCCTCGTCGCCCACGGCGCGTACCCGTCCACGCTCGGGTACCGGGGATACCCGAAGTCGCTCTGCTCCTCGCTGAACGAGGTGATCTGCCACGGTATCCCCGATTCGACGGTGGTAGCGGACGAGGACATCGTCAACATCGACATCACGTGCTTCGTCGGCGGCGTGCACGGCGACACCAATGCGACCTTCGCGGCCGGCGAACTCGACCAAGACTCCAAGGCACTGGTCGAACGCACACACGCAGCGATGATGCGCGGTATCCGCGCGGTCGCCCCCGGCCGCCCGCTCAACGCGGTCGGCCGCGTGATCGAGTCATACGCGAGGCGCTTCGGTTACGGCGTCGTGCGCGACTTCACCGGCCACGGGATCGGCACGACCTTCCACTCCGGCCTCATCGTGCCGCACTACGACGCCCCGGACCTCGACGTGATGATGGAAACCGGCATGACGTTCACCATCGAGCCGATGATCACCCTCGGCACGTACGAGTGGGACATGTGGGACGACGGCTGGACCGTTGTCACCAAGGACCGCAAGCGCACCGCGCAGTTCGAGCACACCGTGCTCGTCACCGACACCGGCGTCGAGATCCTGACGCTGCCGGAGAACGATTAGCGCTGCCGCGCCTCCGCCTTGACCTCGTCGGCGTCCTTGGCGAGCTTGACCCGGATGCACGCCGCAACGAGGCGCGGGAACTCGTCTTGGCTGACGAGCTTGGCGATGCCCTGGGTACTGCTCGGCAACCCCACGGCCTTGGCGCCCTCGGCGGCGCGCTTGTCGACGAACGGGTAGACGTCGGGCCACACCGCTTGGACCTCGCGGCAGAAAATGTCGGCGCCGACGTCTCCCATGCCCTTGAAGCTCATCAGCAACCGGCGCAGGTCACGAGAGTCCTTGGCCTCGTCGTGCAACCGTCGCAGGTCCCCACGGTACTCACTTTCGAGTAGCTCCACCGTGTCGCCGAGCATCCGCGACGTGCTCTCGTCGTAGCGCGCATAGCCGGACTTGTTCAGCGTGCGCGTCCGTTGGGCCCACGTCGACGACGCCATCTTCGCCGGCGTCGTCCAGCCCTGTTTGCGCAGGGCATGCGCCGCGGCGACGGCGATGTCGCCGCTGATCCGCGTGGAGAGCAGCAACGACAGAACGAGCAGGCCGAACAGCGGCGACGGGGTGTCCCGCAACCGCAGGCCCGCTTGGTTGCTGTACGTCTGCCCGTGCCTGTCCAGCAGCGCGCTCAGCGTCTTGTCGTGCCGGCTCGCCAATCCGATCACCTCCGCGGACAGGTGTACCCGTCCTGGCGCGGGCTACGCCTGCACACGCGCGAACAGCAGCTGCTCTCCCCCGTCGTCGGCGACCTCGGCAGTGGCGAAGTCCGCGTCCCGCGCCATCGCGATGAGCCGGTCGCGGTCGTAGAAACCGCTCCTGCTGGCGATCGGCTCCGGCGCCGCCGGTGTGCCGCGCATGCTCGCGTCGACCGTCGCGACCGCGAGCCGCCCGCTGCCGTCCAGAACCCGCCGGCACTCGGCCAGGACCGCTGCCGGGTCGGGCAGGTGCATGAACACCGTCGCCATCGCCACGGCGGTGAACGCCCCGTCCGAAACGGGCAGGTCGGCGGCGTCTGCCTGTAGCAGGACGAGTTGCGCCTGCGCGACCGCGTCGGCGTTGCGCTGCGCGGCGAGGCTCAGCATGTCCCTGCTGTGGTCCACGCCCGTCGCGCGACAACCCGTACGCAAGGCCCAGTCGAGCAGCCCACCGCCGCCGCACCCGATCTCGAGCAGCCTGTCGTCCGGGCCGAGCTGCAACGCGGTCAGCACGTGCTCCCAGCCGCTCTGGTGCTCGATGGGGTCGGCGTAGACCGCGCGGGCGAGCAGCCCGGTCGGCCGGCGCGCAATCCGGTCCGTGAGCCAATCGGCGAGCCGCCGCGGCGATGCGGCCGCCACGAACGGCGCGACGACCTGACCGGTGAACCAGCCCAGCGCCTCCTGCCAGCCGCCGATCTCCTCCTCGACGCCCATCGACGCGGCGACGACCGCATCCCATCGCCGGTGCTGCACGCTCACCCGCGTGCCGTCCGCGGTCTCCTCGAAGGTGAAGTCGGTCTCGGTGTCGGCCTCCGGTTGCCAGGGCTCCCGGCGCCAGGCAAGCACCAGCCGTTCCCCGGGCCGCCACACCCGTATATCGGCGACCACGGCCTCCCCATCGACGAGCCGGCCGTCGTCACCCGGCTCGAAACGCAACCGGGACGGCGCCAGCCGGTCCAAGCCGGACGGAAGCTCGTCCACGACCCGGTCGAACGCCTGCGCCGGCGTGCCGGCGACCTCGATCGCTAACCGCATGTCACGCAGGCTATCCGGAGTGGCTGATGTAACCCTCGAGCTGTTCCTTCTCGAATTCGAGCTGGCCGATCCTGCTCTTCACCACGTCACCGATGCTGACCAGCCCGACGAGCCGGTCGTCCTGCACGACGGGAACGTGCCGGATCCTGCGCTCGGTCATCAGCACCGCGAGCTCGTCGATCGGCTCGTCGGTCGCGCACGTACGCACGTCCGCCGTCATGATCGACGACACGGTCGAGTCGAGCACCTCGGGGTCTCGGTGCAGCTGGCGTACGACGTCGCGCTCGGACACGATCCCGTCCACGCCGGCGCCGTCGCGGCTGACGACGAGCGCGCCGACGTTGTGCTCGGCGAGCATGGCGAGCAGGTGTCGCACCGAGTCCTCCGGCGTGACGGTCACCACCGTGTCGCCCTTGCTACGCAGGATGTCGCTGATCCGCATCGGCTCCCCCAGGGTTTGATGAGTACCTAATGTAAGGCTTCCCGGGGCCTTCCGAGAAGATGTAGGCATGGCTGTACGCACCGACCTGCGCAACCTCGCAATCATCGCCCACGTCGACCACGGCAAGACGACTCTCGTGGACGCCATGCTGTGGCAGTCCGGAGCGTTCCGCGTGGGGCAGGACGTCGCGGTGCGGGTGATGGACTCGATGGACCTCGAGCGGGAGAAGGGCATCACCATCCTCGCCAAGAACACCGCGATCAAGTTCCCCGATGCGAATGGCACCGAGGTCACCCTCAACATCGTGGACACCCCTGGTCACGCGGACTTCGGCGGCGAGGTGGAGCGGGCACTGGAGATGGTCGACGGGGTCCTGCTGCTCGTCGACGCCTCCGAGGGGCCGCTCCCGCAGACGAGGTTCGTCCTGCGCAAGGCGCTGCACAAGCGGCTCCCGACCGTGCTCGTCATCAACAAGGTCGACCGCGCCGACAGCCGCATCAGCGAGGTCGTCGACGCGACGTACGAGCTGTTCATGGACCTGCTCGAGGACCAGTCGGGTGATACCGGGGCGCTGGACTTCCCCATCGTGTACACCTCGGCGAAGGCGGGACGGGCGTCGCTCGACCCGCCCACCGACGGAACCGTCCCGGACACCGCGGACCTCCGTCCGCTGTTCGAGACGATCCTCGAGACCGTACCGGCGCCGCGGTACGAGCAGGGCGCGCCGCTGCAGGCGCACGTGACGAACCTGGACGCGTCACCGTACCTCGGCAGGCTCGCGCTGTGCCGCGTGCGCCAGGGGCAGCTGAGCCGTGGCGAGACGGTCGCGTGGTGCCGTACGGACGGCTCGGTGCAACGGGTGCGGGTGAGTGAGCTGCTGCTCACCGAGGCGCTCGACCGGGTGCCGGCGCAGGAGGCGGGGCCGGGCGACATCGTCGCGATCGGCGGCATACCCGACATCACCATCGGCGAGACCCTGGCCGACCTGGACGACCCGCGGCCGCTCCCCGTCATCAGCGTCGACGAGCCATCCATCTCGGTCACCGTCGGCAGCAACGGCTCGCCGGTCTCCGGTCACAGCGGCGACAAGCTCACCGCGCGGCTGGTGAAGAACCGGCTGGATGCCGAGACGGTCGGCAACGTCTCGATCCAGGTGCTGACGAGCGAACGGCCGGACGTCTGGGAGGTCCAGGGGCGTGGCGAGCTGCAGCTCGCCGTGCTCGTCGAGCTGATGCGGCGCGAGGGGTTCGAGCTGACGGTCGGCAAGCCGCAGGTGGTGACCCGTACGATCGACGGCACGCTGCACGAACCGGTCGAGCGGGTGACCATCGACGTGCCCGAGGACTTCATCGGGGTCGTCACCCAGCTGCTCGGGCTGCGCCGCGGCCGCGTCGAGGAAATGGTCAACCACGG
Organism: Streptosporangiales bacterium; assembly: GCA_050698355.1. Lineage (GTDB taxonomy): Bacteria > Actinomycetota > Actinomycetes > Streptosporangiales > WHST01 > JBOHBN01. The sequence goes on from JBOHBN010000297.1 coordinate 18,575, forward strand.
CACCGGATGGGCGCGCCTGGACTACCTCGTCCCCGCGCGCGGGCTCATCGGCTTCCGTACCGAGTTCCTCACCGAGACCCGCGGCACCGGCCTGATCCACCACGTGTTCGACCGTTACCAGCCGTGGGCCGGCGACATGCAGACACGTCCGCGCGGCTCGCTCGTCTCCGACCGGCGCGGCCTCGTCACCGCGTACGCCTGCTTCAACCTGCAGGAACGCGGCACGCTGTTCGTCCGCCCGGGCACGGAGGTCTACGAGGGGATGATCATCGGGGAGAACTCCCGGCCCGACGACCTCGACGTCAACCCGTGCAAGGAGAAGAAGCTCACCAACGTACGGTCGTCGACCGGCGAGGAGCTCGAGCGGCTCGTACCCGCGCGGGAGCTGTCGCTCGAGCAGGCGATGGAGTTCTGCCGCACCGACGAGTGCGTCGAGGTGACGCCGGCAGCCGTACGGCTACGGAAGGTGGAACTCTCCGCACACGCGCGGGAGAAGGCACGCGCACGCGCCCGCCGCTGACGGGGCGTCGCGGCTATCCTCGGGTCGCGTGACACCCTGGACCGCACCTTCCGCGACGGACCCGATCCGCGCCGCCGTCACGGTGCCCGGATCGAAGTCGGTGACGAACCGAGCACTCCTGCTCGCGGCGCTCGCCGACGGGTCGTCGACCGTACGGCGCCCGTTGCGAGCCAGGGACACCCTGCTCATGGCCGGTGGGCTCCGGGCACTCGGCGTGGGCGTGGACGAGCTCGGGGACGACTGGCTCGTTACCCCGGCCCGGTTCACCGGGGACGCCGACATCGACTGCGGGCTCTCCGGCACCGTGATGCGGTTCCTGCTCGCCGCCGCCCCACTCGCCGAAGGCGTGGTGCGGCTGGATGGCGATGCGGCGGCGCGGGTTCGGCCCGTCGCCAACCTGGCCGGCGCGCTCCGCGACCTCGGCGCGACGGTGGACGGCGACCACCTGCCGCTGGAGGTCAGCGGGACCGGCGGCCTGCGCGGCGGTGAGGTCACGCTGGACGCCTCCGCGTCCAGCCAGTTCGTCAGCGCGCTGCTGCTCGCCGGATGCCGGTACGACAAGGGAGTCACGGTGCGACACGCCGGGCCGCCCCTGCCGTCGGCCCCGTACGTGCGCATGACGCTCGCGATGCTGGGCACCGCGGGTGTGCAGGTGCAGGGCGCGGGCGCGGACACCTGGGTGGTGCATCCCGGCACGCCGAGCGCGCGCGACGTCACCGTGGAGCCGGACCTGGTGAACGCCGTACCGTTCCTCGCCGCCGCCGTGGCCACCGGCGGCGAGGTGCACGTCGAGGGGTGGCATCCCGCGTCGTTGCAGGCAGGCGAGGAGATGCGTGCCGTGCTGGAACGAGTGGGCGGGGCGGCGTCCTTCACGCCAGCGGGAATCGCCGTACGCGGGGACGGCGTGCACGGCGCCGACCTCGACCTGCACGACGTGAGCGAGCTCGTCCCGACGGTCGCGGCGCTCGCCACGTTCGCCGACGGGCCGACCCGCATCCGCGGCGTCGCACACATCCGGGGCCACGAGACGGACCGGATCGCCGCGCTGGCGAGCGAGATCAACGGGCTCGGTGGCGACGTCGAGGAGACCGCGGACGGCCTGGAGATACGACCCGCCGCGGTGCGTCCCGGGACGTTCCACACCCACGGCGACCATCGGATGGCCACGGCTGGTGCATTGCTGGGACTGCGGGTGCCGGGCATCGTGCTCGACGACGTCTCCGTCACGGACAAGACCCTGCCCGACTTCGCGACCCGCTGGCAGGCAATGCTCGACGGCGGGCAGGCGGGCTGACCATGGCGGCGCAGCGGCGGCCGAGCAAGGACCTCGACGAGAGCGACGTCCACGTACGGCCCGGTCGCGGCTCCCGCCCCCGTACGAGGAAGCGCCCGAAGCACGAGAACGCGCGGGAGGGCTTCGTCCTCGCCGTCGACCGCGGCCGGTACAGGCTGCTGCTCGACGGCAACCAGATCGTGGCGATGCGGGCGCGGGAACTCGGCCGCAGGTCGGTGGTCGTCGGCGACCGGGTGAACGTCGTGGGCGACACGAGCGGCAGGCCCGGGTCCCTCGCCAGGATCGTGCGGATCCAACCCAGGACGTCGACCCTGCGCCGCACCGCGGACGATGAGGATGCCGTGGAGCGGGTCATCGTCGCGAACGCCGACCAGATGGTCATCGTCTGCGCGCTGGCCGACCCGCCGCCCCGACCGCGGCTCATCGACCGCTGCCTGGTCGCCGCGTACGACGCAGGCATCGACCCGCTGCTGTGCCTCACCAAGGCCGACCTCGCCGATCCGGACGAGCTGATGGCGGCGTACGAGCCGCTCGGCGTCCCGGCCGTGAGCACGCAGCGGGGCGGCTCCCTCGACGCGTTGTGCGACTGGCTCCGAGGGCGACTGAGCGTGTTCGTCGGCCACTCCGGCGTGGGCAAGTCCACTCTCGTCAACGCGCTCGTACCGGACGCCGGTCGCGCCACCGGCTCCGTCAACGCCGCGACCGGCCGCGGCCGGCACGTCTCGTCGTCCGCCGTCGCGCTGGCGTTGCCGCACGACGACGGATGGCTCGTGGACACCCCTGGCGTGCGCAGCTTCGGCCTCGCACACGTGGACCCGCAGACGGTGGTCGCGGCGTTCCCCGACCTGGCTCCCGGTACGGACGAGTGCCCGCGAGGCTGCGACCACCACGCCGACGAGCACTGCGCGCTCGACGCCTGGGTGGCAAGCGGCCACGCCGATCCCGCACGCCTGGACTCCCTGCGCCGCCTGCTCGCCAGCCGCGACCGCGCATCCGGTGACTGAGCCAGCGCGTCGTCCGTCCAAGATCCGTTTCCGCTGGCCGCCGCACGCAGAAAGCTGCGCGTACCGGCCACGAGAAACGGATCTTGCTGGCCGCGTAC
>JBOHBN010000298.1:0-1159 GCA_050698355.1 Streptosporangiales bacterium
ATCGCCGCTTCCCGGAGGCAACGCGGGTTGTTCGACGCGGTGGGTGCCCCGCCTGCGGCCCACGACTCCGCGCCGTCCTACGCCAAGGCCATGCTCGACGCGCTCGGTGAGCTGCTGGCCGCCGCGCAACGCGCCGGCGCCGTTCGCACGGAAGTGACCGTGCACGACGTGAAGGCGCTCATCGCCGGCGTCAAGTCCGCCGAAGAACTCGGCGGCGAACCGGACCGCCTGCTCACCGTCGTGACGCGGGGACTGCGCACGTGAACTGGCCGCGCCGGCTCGACCTGCAGCTCGCGGCCACAGCGGCACGCCACGAGCTTGCCCTGCTGGCCCGCAACGGCGCCGACTTCACCGGCCTGGAGTCCGCCGTGACCGTGCTGAACCTGTCAGCCCGACACCGGGGGTACGCACGTGCCCGCGCCGTACCGGCCTGAATGCCGGTCGTCTCAGGATTCCGCGCCGTACCGGGCGTATCGCTCCGAGGGCCACCAGTGGCTGTACGTCGGCGCCTGCGGCCAGCCGTTCGGCACCTCCTGCCACTCCTCCTTCCGGCCGTAGGGAAGCACGTCGACCAGCGGGAACGTGTGGCTCAGCTGCTCGGTGCCGCGACCGTCGGTGTGCCAGGTGCGGTAAACGGCGTCATCGTCGCGCAGGAACACGTTGACCGCGAACCCACCCCCCAGCGGCGCGCCCATGTCATCTCCGAAGGAACTGCCCGCGGTCGAGTACCAGTCCATCGCGTTGCCGACCCGCCGCTTGTACGCCAGGGCCTCCTCGATCTGCCCCGGGGTGACGGCGACGAATCGAGCGTCATAGTCGTCGAGGAACTCCAGCTTCCAGAACTGGGCAGTGAAGCCGGTGCACCCAGGGCACTGCCAATCCTGCCCAGGGCTCCACATGTGATGGTAAGTGATCAGCTGCGACTTCCCGCCGAAGACGTCGACGAGCCGAACGGGTCCGTCCGGGCCCTGCAGCGTGTAGTCGGGCAGCCGCACCATCGGCAGCCGCCGTCGCTGCGCGGCGATGGCATCGAGCTCCCTGGTGGCGGCCTTCTCACGAGCACGCAGCTCGTCGAGCTGGCGCCGCCAGCTGGACTCGTCGACGACCGGCGGAAGTGGCTTTGTCGTCACGGCGGCATCTCTCCTCGTTGCGTGTGGGC
>JBOHBN010000299.1:0-3182 GCA_050698355.1 Streptosporangiales bacterium
CGCGTGTCGGCGCCGACGGAGGGAGGCTCACCCGGAGCACCGTTTCGCCCGGGCGGGTTTCGATGGCGATCTCGCCGTTGTGCCGATCGACGATGCGGCGGGAGATGTCCAGTCCTAGGCCGGTGCCCTCGCCGACGCCCTTGGTCGTGAAGAAGGGGTCGAAGGCATGATCCCTCGTCTCGGCTGACATCCCCGGGCCCGTGTCGCCGATCTCCACCACCACCGCGTCCTTGTCCATCCGGGTCGACACGCGGAGCGTCCCCTGGTCGGCCATCGCGTCGAGAGCGTTGCTGACCAGGTTGGTCCAGACCTGGTTGAGCTCGGCCGCGAGGGCCTCGATCCGAGGCACGTCGGTGCCGTACTCGCGCACGATGGTCACCGCCTGAGGAACTCGGTGGGCCAGCATGGCCAGGGTGCTGTCGAGGCCTTCGGTGATGTCAATTTGCTGCATCGACGCCCGGTCGAGCTGCGAATACGACTTGACCGCTCCCACCAACTCCGAGATGCGCCGGGTGGATTCCTTGACCTCCACGAGCAGGCCTGCGACGGACAGGGTGCTCGCCACCCATTCCAGGCCGGGCTCGAGCGCAGAGTCACCCAGGACCTCGTTCGTCCGTTCGCACCAGGCGACGTCCACCTCGGCGGCGGCGAGTGCGGCTGCGATCTCCCACTCGCGTGCGACCCCGTGACGGGACAGCCAGGTCGAGAGAGCGTCCTCGCGGTCCGCTACCGCCAGCGCGTCCACCATGGTGGGTCTTGGCCCGATCTCGCGGCGCAGTTCGTCTAACACCGTGAACTGGTCGGCACCGATCGACGCCGCCGCCAGCCGCTGCAGGGCCGACTGCATCTCGTCGCAGGCATGGCCGAGGGCGTCGACGGCTCGCGTGGCTGCAGCGGCGGGATTGTTCAGCTCGTGCGCGAGCCCGGCCGCGAGTGCGCCCAGGGCGACCAGCGCTTCCTTCTGCCGCGCCAGGTTCTCGAAGTTGCGCGCAGACCTTGAGACTCCTTCGGTCAGATAGAGACCGAGCGGGAACCGGGTGGCCCAGATCCTGCGCAGCTCCGGGGAGGGCACACGGAGGACGCGGCCATTGGTCGAGGCCCGCCCCGTCGCGAGGTAGACCCCGTGCTCGTCCCAGGCGCGGAACCCGCCCGACCACTGCCCGGGCTCGCCCATCACCCCGAGTCGGGTCTCTTCGCCGCGGACGTGGCGGACCAACTCGATGCTGCCTTCCACGAGGACCCACCAGAAATCGGCGTGCTGGTTCTCGACGAAGAGCACGTCCCCAGGCGCGAAGGGGACCGCGGTACCGGCGGCGAGAAAATCGACCAACTGCTCGTCGCCGGTGCCATCGAACAGGCTGAGTCGGCGCAGGTCGTCGACGTTCATGACATCGTCGCCAGGTAATGGTGCACCAGGTACACCGACATGGCGCCCTCTCCGACAGCGGAGGCCACCCGTTTCATGGAATTCAGCCGCACGTCGCCGGCCGCGAACACCCCGGGGACGCTGGTCTCCAGCGTCAACGGCGGCCGGACCTGCGACCATGTGATCGGCGGGCTGGCCAGGATGTCGTGCCCGGTGACGACGAAGCCCTTTTGGTCCCGATCCACCTCGCTGCCGAGCCAGTCGGTGCGGGGCGAGGCACCGATGAACACGAACAGCCAGTTGGTCAGAATTTCCTCCTCCTCACCGGAGGCCCGGTCCACCACCGTAACGGCCTCCAGGTGACCGTCGCCGCGAGCGCGGGCCACCTCGGTGTGCAGCCGGACCTCAATGTTCGGTGCTTCACGGACGCGGGCGACCAGGTACATCGACATGCCGTCTTCCAGCGCGCTCCCGCGGACCAGCAGGATGATGCGCTTCGCGTAGCGGGCCAGGTTGAGGGCCGCTTGGCCGGCGGAGTTCGCGGCACCGACGATGAGGACGTCTTCGTCCTGACACTGGCTGGCCTCGCTGGCAGTGGCACCGTAGTGGACGCCGCGACCGGTGAGCGCATCCAAGCCCGGCGCCTCCAGCCGCCGGTAGGAGACTCCTGTCGCCACCAGCAACGCCCGCGCCTCGATGTCATCCTGCGAGTCGGTGAAGCGCACCGCGCGCACCGGCCCGCGCTCTTCGAATGCCGCCACGTCGCGGGCCAGCAGCATCTCCGCTCCGAACCGGGTGGCCTGCGCGACGGCTCGGTGGGTCAAGTCGGCGCCGGAGAGACCCTTCGGGAAGCCGAGATAGTTTTCGATCGAGGCGCTCTGGCCGGCCTGACCCCCGGGCGCTTCCCGTTCCACGATCACGGTGCGCAGCCCCTCGGAAGCGGCGTACACCGCCGCCGCCAGCCCGGCGGGCCCGCCCCCGACGATGCACAGGTCGTAGATCGGCTGCAGGGCGCGGGTGCGCAGGCCCAGCGCGGCAGCGAGGTCGAGCGGCGACGGCGATCGGAGAACCCCGCCATCGGGAACGAAAACCAACGGAAGGTCGTCGAGCCCGGCTCCGGCGAGCGCGCGCAGCCGCTGAGCCTCCTCGTCCCGGTCGACGTCGAGCCACTGGTAGGGCACGTAGTTGCGGGTCAGGAACGTGGTGACCTCGTGGCCCCGCTCGGACCAGCGGTGCCCGACTACCCGCACGTGCCCAGTGCCCTGCGGGTGCGCCCGCTGCCAGTCCCCCAGCAGATCGTCGATGACCGGGTACAGCCGCTCGGCCGGCGGTTCCCACGGCTTGACCAGGTAGTAGTCCAGGCCGATGTCGTTGATGGCCTTGATCGCGACGTCGGTGTCGGCGTACGCGGTGAGGAGGAGGATCTTGGCATCCGGGGCGCAACTCCGGGCCTGCTCGAGCATCTCGGTGCCGGTCATGCCCGGCATCCGCTGATCGGTGGCGATCAGGGCCACCGGTCGTAGGCGCAGCGCCAGCTCTGCGAGAACGGCGAGAGCCTCGGCCCCCGAGGACGTCGAGACGATGCGATAGTCAGAACCGTAGTGGGCTCGTAGGTCGCGGGTGATCGCCCGCAAAACCATCGGGTCGTCGTCCACCGTGAGGATCGTCGCCTTGGTCATGAGCTCCGCTCCTCATCAGCCGAACCACCGCACCCGCGGGGCTCGATGCCAGCACGGTAGCCTTACCGCCGTCGCGGTGCCGACGAAACGCAGAAAGTGACGCCGACGGTGCCAGCAGCGCTACCGAGGAGAGCACC
>JBOHBN010000300.1:0-3280 GCA_050698355.1 Streptosporangiales bacterium
TCAACAACCTGTCCCGCAAGGCGCGGGGGTTCAAGCAGGACCTCAACCGCATCCCCAAGGTCGTCAAGCTGAAGGGCAACATCCAGGACCTGAAGCAGAAGATCCGCAAGGCGAAGGGCCGGTTGAAAGACCCGGACCTGACCAGGCCGGAGAAGTCGAAGATCCGCGCCAACATCGCTCAACTGAGGCGGAAGGTGAACGTCGCCAAGGCGGAGCTGCGAGGAATTCACGACAGGACCGTCAATGTGTGGGTGAACAAGATCTTCACGGCGAGGAACGCCGGGGGGCACCCGCACCGCACTTATTTGGCGTCGGGCGGATTGATCCGCGGGCGGGGCAGCGGCACCTCGGACTCGATCCCGAGATGGTTGTCGAACGGCGAGTACGTGGTCCGCGCCGCGTCGGTCAAGCGGGTCGGAACGGCGTTCCTCGACGCGGTCAACCGCGGCGGGTCCGCGTCCGCGTCCAACCGGCCGGGGCACGCCGCATCCGGTGAAGTCGTGCAGGCGGCCGGGCCGAGCCCGGTCAGTATCGCCGGGCCGGTCACCCTGGAGGTCGACGGGCGCCAGTTCGCCGCGTACATCCGCAGCCACCAGGACGAGCACGACCGGGAGCTGCGCTCACAGCTACTCGTCGAGGCGGGTGCGCGGTGAGCATCGTCAATGCGATGACCGGCGCGGCGACCGACTCGGGGTTCCGGGTGAAGGGCACCACGGACTCGTCGCCGGGCGGGGCGCGGCTCGCCGTCGCCGACAACCTCGGGCTGTCCGGCCCGGAGTACTTCACCGCCACCGTCGACGGGAACCTGTTGTCGTGCGAGGCGACCGGCATCGACCCGGCGACGCAGTACTACTGGGCGTGGGAACTGGACGGCGCGCTCGACACGGGCGTCACCGGGAGATCCCGTACGTTCCCGACCGAGGACGACCCGGCGTCGTTCACGTTCACATGCACGAGCTGCGGCGGGCTGAATCCCCAGTACCCGGCGCACACCGGGCCCGCGCCGAACCGGGTCAGCAACCATCCGGTCGCCGACGACATCCGTCTCGCCGCGCCGCTGTTCCACATCCAGGACGGCGACCTGCACTACGGCGACATCGGCTCGGGCAAGCACGGTCTCACCAACCCGGACATCGACACGATCCGGGCGATGTACGACTCGGTATTGGCGACCGGCCAGGGCCGGTTGTACCGCGACATCAACTTCGTGCAGATGTGGGACGACCACGACTTCGGTGTCGGCAACTCGGACCGGACGACGCCGTTGCGCGATCAGGTGGCGCAGGTGTACCGGGAGCGGTTCCCGTCCTACGACCTGCCGTCAAGCGGCGGCATCTACCACGCGTTCAAGTGTGCCCGGGTGCAGGTCATCGTGCTCGACACTCGCTACTACCGCGACCCGATCACAGACCCCGCACCCAGGACACTGCTCGGGCAGGCGCAGAAGACGTGGTTGGAGAACGTCTTGTCGACGAGCACCGCCGAGACCATGTTCGTGGTGCAGTCGCAGCGGTGGAACAACACCGGCACCAAGACGAACATCGGCTCCTACCCGGAGGAACGCGCTGAACTCGTCTCCATGTTCGGCGACCACGGGTGGCTCGACAAGGGCCGCATGGCGATGATGTCCGGCGACGTTCACGGCTCGGGGATAGCCAGCCCGGCCGGTAATCAGTTCGGTGGGTTCCCGCTGTACCAGGGCGGGTCGTTCGACTCGACCCCGGCGCCGTACGCCAACGGTCACGACATGGATCTTGGCTGGGTGTCGGCTCGCGGGCAGTATCTCCGCTTCGAGGTCGCCGATCCGGGCCGGTACATCCACGTCACCGGGACCGTGTGGAGGCACTGACCGATGCCGACACAGGTTCTGTCGTACGGGTACACTCTCCAGCTCACCGCGGCCGGGGAGTCGAATGCCGACCTGGTCAGCTACGACCCTGTGCTGTCGCGGGTGCGGGTCGACCTGAGCGCGGCAGCGACGAACCCCGACACCAGTGCTGCGTTCCCCGCCGGGTCGACGTGGCTCGTGCAACGCTCGGTCGACCTCGTCACGTGGACGACTGTGCGCGGCGGCCTGGGCATCCCCGTCGACGCTGCTCAGCTCCCCGTCGACGACTACGCGTTCACCTCTGGCGCGGAGAGCAACTATCGCGTGGCTGTCCGCGCCAGCGACGGCGACCTGCTGTGGACGTTCCACGACCAGATCACCGTCGTCGTCGACGCCACGTGGTGGAAGAACACCGCTCGGGCGTTCCTTAACCAGACGATCACTGTCTTCGACTACGGCGGCGTGACCCGCCCGTCCCGCAACGGTGTGTTCGGTGTCGTCGGCAGCAGTGACGCGATCATCGTGTCGGACGTCGCGGGTGGGCGGCAGTACACGTTGCAGATCCTCGTCGAGGATCCGGGCGCGGCCGAGTCGTTCGAGCGGGTCGCGGCGGCCGGCGACCTGATTCAGATACAGGCGCCGCCGTCGTGCGACGTGCCGAGCGGGTACTACTCGGTCGGCGACGTCTCGGTCTCCCGCCCGGCGCGGAAGTCGAGGCGCCGCGTGTTCTCCATGCCGCTGACGCAGGGCGCGCCACCCGACGTGGCGACGGTCGCGGTCACTACGACCTACTACGGGGTGCTGCGCAGCTACCCGACCTACCAGGCCGTGCTCGACGCGAACACCACCTACCGCGACCTGATCGACCGGGTCGGCGCCGCGGGGACGGACCTGCCGTGATCCCCGTCTCCGACACCGTCCGCTCGGCCGTGCGGGGGTCGCACCGCGCCGCTGTCCGCGTCCGCGTCGTCCCGCCCGGGCAGACCGGCGTCAACCCCGACGGCGACGAGGTTCCCGTGATCGACGGGAGCGTGACTCTCGACGCGACCGCCACCGTCCGGGGCAGGCTCGACCTGACCACCGACGGCACCCGCTGGAACCCCCGCCCCGGCGGCCCGCTCACCCCGTACGGCATGGAGGTCTTCGCTGAGCGCGGCCTGTACGTCAACGGCACCGTCGAGTATGTGCCGCTCGGCTACTACCGCCTGTACTCGGTGCGGCAGACCCGCCCGCCGGGCGGGACGCTGCGGATCGCCGGCCGCGACCGCATGTCCGCGATCAGCGATGCGAAACTCACTCAGCCCGTGCAGTTCAATAAGAACCGCTCGGTGCAGTCGGTGTTCGAGACCCTCGTCGGCCCGGTGCTCCCTAACGCACGCATCGACTTCGACTACGCGTCGGCGGAAGACACCCTGGACCGGCAGGTCATCGCGGGCGGTGACGACTCGGACG
>JBOHBN010000301.1:0-25635 GCA_050698355.1 Streptosporangiales bacterium
GCAGGAAGGTGAGCGCACCGAGACCGGCGAGCGGCAGGCACGGCGGAGCCGGCAGCGCCGCCGCACCCGCGGTGGCCGACCGGTCGACCACGCGTCGCAGGAGGGCCAGCAGCCGGCCGGTTCCAGCGGGGGCGGGCAGCAGGCGGACCACGGTGGCTCGCGTACCGAGGGCTCGGCGCCCCGCCAGCGCAAGCGGCGCAGGCGTCGCGCCAACTCAGACGGCGACGTCCGTACCGGAGACAACTCCGGCACGTCAGGCACCGACGCCGAGTAGGCAACGGCACGAACCGCCGTAGCAGTCCCCAGACGGCATGTGCACGCATCCGCGGTCTCGTTCGGTCCACACCCTCCGTCGCGTTCGGCATCCGCGCGGCGGCGATCGGGTACGGTCGTAGAAACGAGCAACCGGGCGCGTGTAGAGGGAGTGTGCGTGAGTACGCCGCCGTTCGTGGAGTTGCCGCAGCGGGTCATACGCACCTCGCTGGCGACCGCGCGTGGTGAGTTCGCCGCGCTGCGTGCCGACCCGCCACCGGATGCCACGGCGTACGCGGGAACGCGGAACCAGGTCCTGCTCGTGCCGGGGTACTCCGGCAGCAAGGAGGACTTCATCGCGCTGCTCGAGCCGATCGCCGCGGCCGGCCACCCGGTCGTCGCCATCGACCAGCGCGGGCAGCTCGACACCCCAGGACCGGCGGCCGAGGACGCCTACACCACGGCGGCGCTCGGCGCGGACGTACGCGCGATGCTCGACGTGCTCACCGAGACCGGCCCCGTGCACCTGTTCGGGCACTCCTTCGGCGGCCTGGTCACCAGGGCGGCGCTGCTGAGCGACCCGTCCGGCGTCCTGTCCTACACCCTGCTCGGGTCCGGTCCTGGCGGCATCGTCGGCGCGCGGCAACGGCACGCCAGGCTGCTGGTGAGCGTGGTCGCTCGCTTCGGCACCCAGGCGGTGGGGCGCGCGATGCAGCAGTTCGAGGTGTTGCGCCCGAGCCCCAAACCGGCACCCGAGGTGGCCGCGTTCATGCACGACAGGTACGCGCGCAGCTCACCGCACGCGCTCGTCGCGATGGCGCGCGCTGTGCTCAGCGAACCCGACCGTGCCGACGAGCTGGCGCTGTTCCGGCTGCCGATGCTGGTCGTGCACGGTGAGGACGACGACGCCTGGCCCCCACACATGCAGGAGGAGATGGCCAAGCGGCTGGACGCCCAGTACGAAGTGCTTGCGGACGCCGGTCACTCACCCAACGTCGACGTACCCGAACAACTGGTCAAGACGCTGCTCCACTTCTGGGACGGCGTCGAGCGCGAGGGCCCGCGGTGAGCTACTCCGACACCCTCATCCGACCGGCGGGCTCCGACATCGCACCCCCAGGACCGGACAGCGTGACATGGCGTGTGCACGGCGACCCGATGATGTGGGTGGCCGGCCTGCGGGCCCTCTACCTGCAGGCGCTCCACCCGCGGGTCATCCGCGGGTTCGTGCAGAACTCCGACTACCGCGACAGCGCCTGGAGCCGACTCTCGCGTACCGCCGACTACGTGGGCTGGACGACGTTCGGCACCGTCGAGCAGGCGCACCGCGCCGCCGCCCGGATCCGGCGCATCCACGCCCGGCTGTCGGCGGTCGACCCCGACACCGGTGCGCGCTACCGCATCGACGACCCCGACCTGCTGGCCTGGGTGCACTGCTGCGAGATCGACTCCTACCTCCACGTGATCCGCCGCGCGGGGGTACGGCTGAGCCGCCGCGACGCCGACGCCTACGTCCGCGAGCAGCGTTGGCGAGCCTGGCTGATCGGCGCCGACCTCGCCGACATCCCCACCGACGCCACGAGCCTGAGCACGTACTTCACTGCGATCCGCCCGGCCCTGGCCGGCACCAGGGAGGCGAGGGACGCGGCCAGGTTCGTGCTTCTCCCGCCGATGAGCTGGCGGCTGGGACTGACCCCCGCACGACCCGGCTGGGCCGGAGTCGCGGGCCTGGCGTTCGCGACGATGCCGGGTTGGGCGCGCCGGATGTACGGACTGCGCGGCCCGGCGGAGCTCGCCCACCCGGCGGTGACCGCCGCCCTGATCGCCATGCGTACCGGCACACTCGCCGTACCACGGCGGCTTCGCGAGAGCCCGCACGCCCGCGCGGCGCGCAATCGCATCAGCGGCCGGTAGGGTCAACCCGCGTGGCGGGTAGAAGATTGTCAGAACCTCACGGTGCTCTAGCACTGTGAGGTTCTGACAACCGACGGGAACGGGTGGCCGGCATGGCGGACGAGCGGACGTACGACGTCGTGGTGCTGGGCGCGGGACCGCCGGGCGAGAACGCCGCGCAGGTCGCGGTGAACGCGGGGCTCTCCGCGGCCGTCGTGGAGAGCGAGCTGATCGGCGGGGAGTGCTCGTACTACGCGTGCATGCCGAGCAAGGCGCTGCTGCGCCCGGTGGCCGCACTCGCCGGGGCGAAGGGCGTCGACGGGTCCCGCCAGGCGGTAACCGGCGACCTCGACGTGCAGGCAGTGCTGGCCAGGCGGGACGCGTTCGCCTCGCACTGGGACGACGCCGGCCAGGTCGACTGGCTGGACGGCGCCGGCGTCGACCTGGTACGTGGCCACGCGCGGATCACCGCCGAGCGCACCGTCGTGGTCGAGTCGGGCGCCGGCGAGCCGGTGACGCTGCGGGCGCACCACGCCGTCGTCGTCAGCACCGGGAGCGAGGCGGCCGTACCCGCGATCCCGGGCCTGCGCGAGGCTCGGCCCTGGACCAGCCGGGAGGCCACGACCGCCAAGTTCGTGCCGCCCCGGTTGGCGATCATCGGTGGCGGTGTCGTCGGCTGCGAGATGGCCGACGCCTACACCGCGTTTGGCTCAGCCGTCACGATGCTCGTACGCGACGACCGGCTGCTGACCGGGGTCGAGCCGTTCGCCGGCGAGGCGGTCCGGGCGTCGCTCGAGCGGCGCGGGGCGGACATCCGCCTGAATGCGAACGCGTCGGCCGTCGAGCGCCGCGACACCGGGGACGAGCCGATCGTCGTGCTCACCGCGTCCGACGGGTCGGCCATCGAAGCCGACGAGGTGCTGGTGGCGACCGGGCGGGCACCGCGCACGCACGGCATCGGCCTCGACGCCGTGGGCCTGGAGGACGGCGCCTGGATCGAGGTGGACGACACCTGCCTTGCCACCGGGGTCCCGGGCGGCTGGCTGTACGCGATCGGCGACGTCAACCGCCGGGCGTTGCTCACGCACATGGGCAAGTACCAGGCACGCGCCAGCGGAGCGGCGATCGTCGCCCGTGCCCGAGGGGAGCGCGCCGACGCGTCCACCTGGTCGCCGACCGCGGCGACCGCGGACCACACCGCGGTGCCGCAGGTCATCTTCACCCACCCGGAGGTTGCCGCCGTCGGCCGCACCGAGCAGCAGGCACGCGAGGACGGCCTCACCGTCCGCGCCGTCGACTACTCGATCGGCAACGTCGCCGGCGGCGCGCTGCACGCCGACGGGTACGACGGCCAGGTGCACGCCGTCGTGGACGAGGACCGGCGCGTGCTCGTCGGGGTGACGCTGACCGGTGCGGATGTGGGCGAGATGCTGCACGCCGCCACGATCGCGGTCACCGGCGAGGTGCCGATCGACCGGCTCTGGCACGCCGTACCCGCGTTCCCGACCATGAGCGAGCTCTGGCTGCGCCTGCTCGAGACGTACGGCAGCTGATCCCTAGAAGGAGGACACGTGACCGAGACCCCCACGGCCGTCGACCCGCAACACACCGCCCTGCTGGTCATGGACTACCAGCCGTCGGTGCTCGGCTCGCTGGACGGGGCGGAGGACCTGCTCGGCCGGGCTGCCCGCGCCCTCGCGGCCGTCCGCCGCCACGGTGGGCACGTCGGGTACGTCCGCGTCGGCTTCGACGAGGCGGAGTACGACGCGATCCCGTCGTGGAGCGCGATGGCCGGCGCCCTGGCAAGGGCCGGTAGGGCGCTGCGCAGCGACTCCCCAGCGAGCGCCGTCGACGATCACGTGGCGCCCCAGCCCGGTGACATCGTCGTCCGCAAGACACGTGTCGGCGCCTTCTCCACCACCGACCTCGCCGAGCAGCTGCGCGACCACGACGTCACCACGCTTCTCATCGCCGGGGTCGCCACCAGCGGTGTGGTGCTCTCGACCGTACGGGACGCCGCCGACCGCGACTACCGCGTCATCGTCGTCGAGGACGCCTGCGCCGACCGCGACCCCGACGTCCACCAGTTCCTCATTGGCAAGATCTTCCCCCGCCAGGCCGAGATCGTCACCGTCGACGACCTCGACGGCCTGCTCGCCGCCGCCATCTAGGCGGGCTGGCCGCACTCCACGGCGGTCGACGCGAGGGTGCGGCCCGCGGGCACCAGGACGAGCGCGGCGAGCACGCAGAGCCCGACGGCGAGGACGAAACCCGCGGCGGAACCGTACGCCGCGACCAGGGTTCCCGCGACCGCGGCGCCGATGCCCCCACCGGCCATGCCGGCAGCCGACATCCAGGCGAACGCCTCGGTGCGCGCCGCCGACGGCGCGAGCTCGCCCATCCGCTCGTTGATCGCGGCCATTGAGGGGGCGATCATCGCGCCCGCGAGAACGAGCAGGGCACCGAGCCACCAGACGTTCGACACCAGCGCGCAGCCGACGAAGCCCACCGCGACGAGTCCGACGCGGCGCCACGGGGCTGCGCGTCCGTGCGTGAGAGCCGCACCGGCTACCAGCCCGCCGGCGAAACTGCCGAGGCTCCAGACCAGCCCCAGCACTCCGCTGAGCCACCGCTGGCCGGCGTGCTCGGCGTAGGCGATCATGCCCAGCTCGGCGGCGGCGAACGCCGCAATCATCAACACCATCCCGAGTACCAACCCCAGCCGCGCGCGGTGCACGAGCAGCCGGGGACCTGCCCCGGCTGGAGCACGGTCGAGACCACGCAGGGCACGCAGGGGGCGACGGCTGCCGAACCACCAGGTGCCGACCAGCGCCACGACCCCGCAGCCGAGCAGCGCGCCGCGCGAGCCCACGAACGACACGAGCACCGCAGCGAGCAGCGGCCCGACCGCGAACATCAGTTCCTGCACGGTCGCTTCGAGCGAGTACGCGGTACGGAGGGCGTCACGGCCCACCAGCCGTGGCCAGGTGGCGCGTACGGTCGGCCCGACAGGCGGTGTTACCGCTCCCGCGATCGCGGCGAGCGCGAACGCCAACCACCACACGCTCGCCGGCAGGACCGCGAGCGCCGCGTATCCGACGGCCCATGCCGCCCCGCACGGCAGCACGACACGGGCGGGTCCGTACCGGTCGGCGATCCGGCCGAGCAGCGGGGCCGCCACCACGATGCCAGCGGTATACGCGCCGATCACCAGGCCCGACCACGCGAACGTCCCGGCCACGTCGTGCGTCCAGAACGACAGCGCGATCATCGCCATCTCCGTCGGCAGGCGGGCAGCGAGCGACGCGGCGAGCAACGTACCGACACCCGGCGTCGACAACAGCGTTCGGTAGGTGCGCGGAAGCATGAGACCACCGTGCACCTGCCCTGGACTCGGAGCTAGCCTTTCGGCTGTGCCCGAACATTCAGATGCCGGTGTGGACTCGTGATCGAGCTACGCCTCGGCGCGCCCGGCGCGACCGGCGTCCGGTTCGCGATCGCACCCGTACACGAGGCGATCGGCGCGATACGCGTGCTGCTGAACCCGTCGCGCCACCCGCTCCATGCGACGTGGCTGCGACGGGTTCGCGCGGAGGCGACTGACCTCGACCTGCACCAGGTCGCCGCGCTGATGCCCGACGTCGGCTACATGCCGGACTTCCTGGACCCACCGCCGCAGAGCCCTGTCTCGACGTTCGAGGAGGACATCGCGCGCGTGCGCGCGATCGCGCCTCGGCAGGTGGGAAGGGAGTTGCGCCTCTCGCTCGAGGAACGGGTCGACGCACCCATCCGCCGGGCGCTGCTGCGTCATCCGGCCGCGACCCGAAACCGGCTAGCCGATCTGCTCGAACGGGTCTGGACCGCACTCGTGTTGCCGTACTGGCCGGCGCTGCGCGCGGTGCTCGAGGCCGACGTGCTGTACCGCGGGCGCCGGATGGCCGACGGCGGCCTGCGCCTCGTCGCCGCGGACCTGCATCGCGACGTGCGGCTGGTGAGGGACGTGCTTCGCGTGCGGTCGGCGTACGACTACGTGGGCGACTGCCGCGACACGGGCGTCGTGCTGGTGCCGAGCGTGTTCGTCACCGACCGGGTGAACGCGCTCGTCGAGCCAGGGTGGCAGCCGACGCTGTACTACCCGGCACGTGCGGTGGGCAACCTGTGGTCCCGCCCGACCGAGACCGGGAACACGCGGCTGGTCCGGCTGCTCGGCGGCACCCGGGCAGCCGTGCTGACCGCGCTCGCCGGTACGGCCTCCACCTCCGGGCTGGCGGCGACGACCGGACTGCCCGTATCCAGCACGAGCGAGCACCTCGCGGTGCTGCGCGACAGCGGCCTGGTCGATAGCTCCCGGCAGGGGCGACAGGTACTGCATACCCGTACACCGCTCGGGGACGCGCTCGTCTCGGCCGCCCGCTAGGTTATGCCGTACCGGGCGACGTTCGAGCGCAGCAGGCCGAGCCCGGCGAGCCCCGGCAGCTTGTCGATGTTCCTGTCGATGTGCGCGATGCTCTTCGCACCAGCCGAGCCGCCGAGCAGGTAGTCGAGCAGAAACGCCGTCTCGCCGAACGGCATCACCGCCGACCCGACCGGCGTCCAGAAGTGCTTCAGCGCGAAGCGGGTGACGCGCTGCGCGCGCTTGCTGGCCGCCAGGCGCCGCCGCGCCTCGGTCGCGTAGAAACCGATGTGGCGGGTCTCCTGGCGCATGATGCGCTTCAGGAGCGTCGCGAGCGTCGGGTGCTGCTCCTGGGCGATCAGCCGGTCGTACCCGGCCCACGTCGACCACTCGTTGATGGCGCCCCAACTCATGTGCGTGGCGATGAACGCCTCACCGACCACGGCGGCGGACAGGCACTGGGTGATGGGGACGACGACGTTCTTCACGCCCTGACCCTTGCGGAACCTGCGTACCCGGTAGTCACCGGTCTCCTCACCGTGCGCGGCGAGGATCTCGTCGATGACCTCGCCGTGGAAGTACTCCTCGTAGTTCCACATCGTCAGGAATGTGGTGATGCGCGGGTCCTGGTGCGACGGGGTGACGAGCAGGTCGCGCAGGTAGCAGACCGTGTGGGTCTCGATGTCGCTCATGTAATGGAGCGAACGCAGCGCCTCCGGCGACAGCGGCCGACGACGGAAGTCATCGAAATCGATGTCGTCGGTGGTGACCCGTTCGATCCCCGCCTTGTACGCCTCGAGCTCGAACACCATCCGGACCCCCCTTCAAAGCCGGCTCTTACCCGTGATTCGTCCTGACATAACTGACGGTTCACGAGCGATGGCCGCCGCCGTGGGGTACGAACGATGCGTACGCGATGATGTTGTCTTCGTAGTGACCGCGGTTCGGATTGAACTGCCCGCCGCAGGTGATCAGGCGCAGCCCGGCGTGGTCGATGCTGCCGTACACCGCCGCCGTGGGGAACTCGTCCTTGGGGAACCGCACGACCCGGTCGATGCGGAAGTGCGCGACGCTGCCGTCGGCACGCTTGACGCGGACCCGGTCGCCTTTCTTCAGGGCGCCGAGCTTGAAGAACACCGCAGGCCCGTACTTCTCCGAGTCGACGTGGCCGAGGATGACCGACGGCCCGATCTGACCCGGCGTCGGCGACCTCTTGTACCACCCGGCTCGGGAGTCCTGCTCGAACGGCGGCACCTCGATGCTGCCGTTCTTCTTGACGCCGAGTTTCATGATCTTCGCGTGCACATCGATGGCGGGGATGGCGATCTTCGTCGGGTTCGACGCGGGCAGGTACGGGCTCGGTGTGCCGCCACCTTTCGTTGACTTCCGCAGCGGCAGCGGGCCCGACGGGGACGCCGAACCGGATCCGGACTGTGCCGCCGCGGTGTGCGCGGGCTGCGGCGGGGACTCCTGACCGAGCGCTGCCGCCCCGATGAGCGCGGCGCCGATCAGCGCCAGCACGGCGGTGGCCGCCGCCACGAGAACGCGGCGGCGGCCACCGTGTGATGCGGGAGGCTTTGGTTGCCTTCCCTCGGGATCACTCAACCGGGAACCTCACTCGGTACGGCGCCGACGGAGTCCGACTACCGCCATGGCGAGCGCGCCTGCGAGAGCCGCGCCACCGAGACCGAACTCGACACCGTTCTCGATGCCGGCAGTGGAGCCGCCACCGGTGCCGACGCCACCCGAAGGCATGGTGGCGAGCGGGCCGCACAGCGCCGGGGCGGTCGCGGCCAGCGGCAGCGACTTGTCCAGCTGGCTCTTCTCCTTCTGCGCCTTCTTGCTCATCGTGGCCGGGTCGAGCCCGTGCACGACGACGACGGCGTTACCCGACTCGATGCTGTTGGCGACCGCGTCGGAGACCTCGAAGGTGCGCTGGTAGTTGAAGCTGGAGCCGCCGGGGAAGCGCTTGACCGCGAGCGCGGACTTCGGGCTGGTGTCGCCCTTGGTGGTGAGGCTCGCGCCGATCTTGCCGTACGCGGGCTGGCCCTCAACGGTGGAAACCACACCGTCACCGCTCTTGTCGTCGGCCATCGTCGGGCACTGCCCCTGGCCCTTGATGTGGAAGTGCTGGGCGTGCGGGAACGGCCCGCCCATGAACTTGCTCGCCAGCCCGGAGGCGTTCACGGTCACCTTGGCGGTGTTGCCGCTGAGCGCCACGCTGGCGCTGCCGGACGCGTCCTGCTTGTTCAACGGGTTCAGCGTCGCCTGGGACTGGTCCCACGAGGCGGCCGAGGCAGCCCCGCTCGTCCCCAGGGAGAGCCCTACCGCTCCTACCGCGGCGAGCGCGGAGGCTGCAAGCCTCCTCGTCTTCTGCTGCATTCTCGATCCTTCCCTGCCGTCTTGGAGGACAGCACGTCTACGAACGCGCTTGGCCCGTATTCGGACTCAGCGTCCGGGCGGATCACTCAGCAACGCGAGGGAAGGGAAATGAGCCGCGTCACACGGTCTGTACGGCGATCGGCTTGGTCGTCGGCTGCTGGCTGCCACCGTGCGGTTCCACGGTGACCGCCAGGATGCCGACGTCCGAGCCGATCTGCACCTGGCGTGTGACCGTGCCGCTGCCACCGGGGACGAAAGTGCCCGAGGGCTGCATGTGCTTCGAGCCCGGCTTGGCATACCAGAGCTGGTACACGTGGCTGTCGGCCGGGCGGGCCAGGCCGTTGGCGATCACCCAGGCATCGGACCGACTGGGCTTGTACGCCACCGACATCGTGCCCTGGCCCGACTTGCGCGGGAACGACGCCAACTTCGTCTTCGGGCTGGCGAGGAACGCCGCGAGGTCGTCGGGCGCCGCGGTCACCGTCGCACGGGGGGTCGGGGTGCGCTGCTGGCTCGCCGCGAAACCCGCGACGCCGCCGCCGACGAGCAGCACCACACCGGCCGCACCCGCGAGGATCCTGTCGCGTACGCGATGCGTACGGGTGCCGGACGCCCTCGTACGACTCGGCACGGCGTGCCGGCCGGTGCCGGGGGCCGGCTCGTCGGGTGGCTCGACGCGGTCGCTCTCCTCCGCCTGGCGGCCGAGGGCAGCGGCCAGCAACCGCGCCTCCGCGCCCTCCGGCACCTCGGCCTGGGGCAGCGCGTAGGCGAGCTGCGCAGCCGCCTCGTAGTACTCGCGCTCCAGCCGCGCGCACTCCGGGCAGTCGCCCGCCTGACGGCGCAGCCGCTCGAGCTCGGTCTGTTCGTCCTCGTCCAGATCACCCAGCACCTGCAGGGCGAGCAGCTCCTCGATCCGCTCGTGGCCGTGGTGGAACTCGCCGTTCGACGTCATGAAACGCTCCCCCACTGCTCACCGGCAAGAGCCGTTCTGAGCCTGCGCATCGCGAGCAGTGCCCGGCTCTTGACGGTGCCGAGCGGCACCCCAAGTTCTTCCGCTATGACCCGCTGGGTCTTCCCGTCGAAGTACATCAGCCGTACGACCATTCGCTGCTCCTCGGGTAACCCTGCCAGTGCCGCGGCCACCGCCGCGTGCCGGCGATGGACCTCCGCCCGCTGCGTGACCTCGTCGGCCACGTCCGGCTCGTCGGCCTCCTCGCCGATCTGCTCATCCTGGCGGCGATGCTGTGCCTCCTCCCGGCGTACCGCGTCGACGGCCCGGCGGTGAACCGCCGTCAGCAGGAACGCTCGTACCGTGCCCCGCCGCGAGTCGTACGACTCCGGCGCCCGCCACAGGCCGAGGAACGCTTCCTGCACGGAGTCCTCGGCGAGCTGGTTCTGCCGGGTGACCCGACGGGCCAGCGCCATCGCCGCCGGCCCGTAGTTGCGAAAGAGCGCCGAGAGCGCATCTGCCGCACGGCGGTCGCGTCCTCCGAGCCGCCGTACGAGCGCGCGATCCCGGGCCGTGGCCAGGCTCCCGATCGGGGCGGGCTCGACCCGTTCTCCGCCTCCGGGGGCGGGTGGGCTCATCACCGGCGCTCGCGACCGTACCCGGCGACGAGCGGACCATGTCCTGGTCGCATGCGCTCCTCCCTACACCCAGTCGGCATTCGCAGCGCGGTCAAGCGCGGATTACCGGTGCCGGGAGCGGCGCTCGGCCTCGTCCTTGACGGCGGCGAACGTGGCGGCCACCACGTCCTGCCACGTGCGCGCGACCAGCCGTCCCCACCATGCCCCGGCCGACCACAGGTCGGTGCCCAGCCGCCCGTCGTACTCCAGCCGAGTGAACGATCCGGTCTCGGTGAGCGTGAACGTCTCGGTCACCTCGGGAATCGGGCCGCGCACCAGGCGGAAGTCGACGCGTGCCGGCCGGGTGAACCGTACGGTCTCGACCGTGGTCGCTACGAGCTTGCCGCGGATGGGCGTACGGTGCGCGGCCAGCACCATGTCGCTGCCGCGCTCGAGGACGCGGATCTTGTCGGCCGTGGCGCGGGTCTGCTCGCCCAGGTACGGGGCGGCGAGGATGTCGAAGACCACCTCGCGAGGTGCGCGGATGTCGACCCCGTGCGGGCCGAGCGGGATCCGGCGACGGCCGACACCGAGGTCCACAGGAAGCGCGGCAGTGACCAGTCCCAGGTAACCGGCGACCCCCGTACCCACCGCGACGGCACCCGCCCCGACCGTCCAGCCCCACGCTCTTCGCATCGCGATCTTTCTACCCAGCGGACCCCAACCGTACGCCCCGACCGCGCGTACGGACTGTAGTCGGTCCCCTACGTGGCGACCCGTGAGCGGCTGGCCAGGGTGTGCAACCGCCGGATCGCGTCGGCCGGGCCACTGACCTCGACCGCTTCCGGCGGCCCGGGCGCGTCCCGGCCGCTGAGCAGCGCGAGGACGTCGTCGGGATCGCCGTCGACGACCACGGTGTCCTCGCCCGGGTCGAAGGCGCCGGCGTCCATCGTGAGGGCATCGCCGCTGATGCGCAGCGTGGCGGGTGCGTCGCCGGTGCGGACGTACACGGTCAGCGGGGCCAGGTCGGCGACGTCGACGCCGTCGAAGAACGCGGGCAGTCCGAGCGCGAGCCAGTGGGTACGGAAGGCGTCCTCACCCTGGCTGCCGCCGACCAGCGGCGCACCCCACGCCACCAGCGCGCGCAGCACCGGCCCGAGCTCCCGGCCGCGGGCGGTGAGCCGGTAGACGGTGGCGCGCACCGGGCGGGGCGCGTCGTACGCCTCGATGAGCCCGGCGGTCTGCAGCTGGCGCAGCCGGTCGGCCAGCAGGTTCGACGCGATGCCGGGCAGGGAGTCGCGCAGGTCCGCGTAGCGGCTGTCCCGGGCGAACAGCTCACGGATGATCAGCAGCGTCCACCGCTCGCCCACCACGTCGAGGGCACGGGCGAGCGCACAGTACTGGCGATACGAACGCATAACGATAGCCTACCTGCTACTTGAAAAACTTGTCCTCACGCTCTACTTTCTTGTCCATGACCACACTCTCCTCGCACAGCGCCGGCACGCTCACCGGCGCCACGCCCGCGCCGCCACGGCGCAAGCTGCTGCTCACCGTCCACCTCATCGCGGCGGTCAGCCTCATCGGTTCGGACCTGGCGCTGCTCGCGCTCGGCATCGCCGGAGTGCGCGGAGCGGATCCGCAGACCGTCTATCCGGCCGCGTCCCTCCTGGCCACATGGCTGGTCGCACCTCTTGTCCTGATGGCGCTCGGCACGGGCATCACGCTCGCGATCCGCTCGGGCTGGGGGCTCGCGCGGTACTGGTGGGTGACGATCAAGCTGGCCACGACCGTCCTGTTCACCGGCATCGTGTGGCTCGTGCTCGTCCCGCGGCTAGCCGCGGCCGCCGGCGCCGCCACGGCGGCGGAGACGTTCACGAGCGCGGAGCGGCTACCGCTGTCGATCGTTCCGGCGCTGGCGACCGCGGTGCTCATCTTCCTGGTCACCCTCGCCGTCTACAAACCCCGCTGGCGGCTGCGCGCCGACCGGCGGTAGCGAGCCCAACCAGCCGACGGCTGGTCTACAGCCCCGGGAAGCGCTTGAGACCGTGCACGTGCCAGCCACCTACCCGGCTCGCCTTCCGCGCGTTCTTGTAGAACGTCGTGTGGCTGTCCTTCTTCACCCAGTGCCCGTGCCGCCAGGCATAGATGGTGTTGTGGCCCCTGAAGTGCTTACCGCCACCGACGCGTAACGCGACCTTCTTCGTCATCGTCGCGTGGCCGTGCCGGACGTGACGCCACCACCCGACGTAGACGGACCAGGCGGCGTCTACGTACCACCTCTTGGCGCCCCCGGGGCTCTTCTCCACCACCAAGCGGCCGTGCCGCTCGGTGAGCATCGTGTAGAAGGGCGTGTGCGCGCCGAGCTGCGAGCCGACGAGCAGCTCCACTCCGCGGTGGTGGTCGATGTGCGCGGCTCCGCCCCACGCTCCCTTGTCCAACCACCAGCGCACCCCGACTTGCTTGGTCATCAGGTGTCCATGCGAGGTGAGCACCCGGATCTGTACCGTCCGCTTGCTGCGCTGTACCCAGGCGACCTTGTCCGCCGCCCCGTCACCGGTCACATCGCGATGCGCGACCACCCGGCAGTGGGCTACGCCCTTGCACACGTGGTTTGTCGCCGCGGACGCCGTCGGAGCCTGTGCGAGCCCCACCATCACCGCCGCCGCGGCGATGCCTCCGAGCGCTGTTCGACCTGCTGCCATCGTCTCTCCCCGAGCCCAGACCGGAGCCAGCGCTCCGGAACACATCCAGCACGCTCATCTTCGACCATCGGTTGCCAGGCGCGGAGCAGACTTGGGCGCAGCTTTACCCGTTCACCGTCCGCCAGCCGCCGGCGGTGATCCGGTAGAGGACGTGCAGGCGCATCGGATGCTCCTCGGGCAGCCTCGGGTGGGCGAAGTCGTCCGCCGGGTCGCGGGTCATACCGATGCGCCGCATGACCGCCTGGGACCGTACGTTCGCGACGGTGGTGAACGAGACGATCTCCGCCAGCCCGACGCGGGCGAAGCCGTGCGCGAGCGCGACCCGGGCGGCCTCCGACGCGTAACCGTGCCCCCATGCGTGCCGTGCCAGCCGCCAGCCGACCTCGACCGCCGGAGTGAAGTGCGCGTCGAAGCTCGGCACGGACAGGCCGGTGAAACCGATGAAGTCCCCTGTACCGGCGACCTCGACCGCCCACAGTCCGTACGGGTTCCGCTCCAGCGCGGCCTCCACGCGGTCGACGAACGCGTCGCTTTCAGCCCGGCTGAGCATCGCGGGGAAGTGCTCCATGACCTCGGGATCGGCGTTCATCGCTGCGAAGGCCGCACGGTCGGTGGCACGCCAGCGCCGCAGCAGGAGCCGCTCGGTCGTGAGCTCCAGCGCGCCCCTCACGCGCCCGCCGGCTGATGGCGTGCCTCGGCGAGGCCGTCCCACGGGGCCTTGGTGGGGTAGCGGGTACGGCCCTCCGGGCAGTGCTGGGCGAAGTCGCACCAGTGGCACTGCGGCCCCGGCCGCGCCGGGAACACCTCGTCCATCCGCTCCTCTGACAGACCTTCCCTGTACGCCTCGTCGGCGGCTGCCGCCTCCCGGCCGATGTCCTCCGCGCGGCCGAGCTGCCTGCGTAGCCCCGGCTCGCCGTGCTCCCAGGAGAGCACCTCGCCGGTCGACAGGTGGTGCAGCTCCACCCGCCGGCACGGCCGGCGCAGCACGCGCTCGCTGCAGACCGCGTAGAGCGCGAGCGCCATCGACGCGCGCGCGTCGTCGACCGTGAGCGCGTGCCGCCCGGTCTTGTAGTCGACCACCACCAGCTCGCCGCCGCGGTCGTCCAGCCTGTCTACCCGGCCGGACAGCGCGAGCGCCTCGGTGCGGGTCGACACGACCCGCTCGACACCGACCGGCTCGTCGTACGGGTCGAGCTCGGCGGCGTACCGCTCGACCATCGCCCGGGCACGTTCGCGGGCCTGCCCGGACTGCTGGTCGTCGGCGTACCCGTCGGTAAGCCAGCCCTCGTCGAGCAGCCGCGCGGCGGCCTCAGGCGTGCGTCGATGTACGGGCAGCCGCCACCAACCGGCGAGGGCCGAGTGCACGCTCGCGCCGAGCGAGTTGTGCGCCCACGGCGGGCCCTTCGGCGGTCGCGGCCGGTCGAGGTACGCCATCCGGTAGCGGCGCGGGCAGTCCAGCCAGGTCGCCAGGCGCGACGGGGTGCACGCGTACAGCCGCCGCGGCATGCCCTCGAACCCCAGCTGGCTCACGCTGCTCCTTCCCTTGTCGATCACGGTATGTACGCTGACGCATGCTTCCCACTGCCAGCACGGTGAGGGAAGTGGGTGCCAGGGTACTTACCGTGATCGACAACGACGGGGCCGTCGGTTCTCTCGTCGGCGTACGGGGACGCTTACTTCTCGTCGTCGTTGGGCTTGGGGGGCGGCAGCTTGGACGGGTCGAGCTGGGAGAGGTCCGGCATGCGGAAGCCGCCGAACCCGCCGGGCATCCCGGGCCCGCTGCCGGTGAGTCCCGGCACGCCCTCCGGCAGCCCGGGAAAGCCCTGACCGTTACCGGCACCGGCACCAGTGCCCGAGCCCGCGCCGGCGGCGCCACCGCGAGCTCCGGACTTGCCCTTGCCCTTCTTCCCCTTCTTGCCCTTCTGCTGCTTCTTGCGCTTGCCTCCCGGCATACCGGGGATGCCGGGCATGCCCGGCATGCCGCCGCCGAGCTGCTTCATCATCTTGCGCGCCTCGTCGAACCGGTCGACCAGCTGGTTCACCTCGGTGACCGTGGTGCCGGACCCGTTCGCGATGCGCAGCCGGCGGGAGCCGTTGAGAACCTTCGGCGTACGGCGCTCCTCGGGCGTCATCGACTGGATGATCGCGGCGAGCCGGTCGACGTCCTTCTCGTCGATGTCGTTGATCTGCTCGCGCATCTGGTTCATGCCGGGCAGCATGCCGAGCAGGCTGGAGATGGACCCCATCTTGCGCACCATCGACATCTGCTCGAGGAAGTCCTCGAGGGTGAACTCGTCGCCGGTGGCGAGCCGGCCGGCCATCTGGCTGGCCTGGTCCTCGTCGAACGTACGCTGCGCCTGTTCGATCAGCGTCAGCATGTCGCCCATGCCGAGGATGCGCGACGCCATCCGGTCGGGATGGAACGCGTCGAACGCGTCGAGCTTCTCGCCCGTCGAGGCGAACATCACCTGCCGGCCGGTCACGTGCGCGACGGAGAGGGCCGCGCCGCCGCGGGCGTCGCCGTCCAGCTTCGTCAGCACGACGCCGTCGAAGCCCACGCCGTCGAGGAACGCCTCGGCGGTCGTCACCGCGTCCTGACCGATCATGGCGTCGACGACGAACAGGATCTCGTCGGGGTGCACGACGTCGCGGATGTCGGCGGCCTGCTGCATCATCTCGGCGTCGACGCCGAGACGCCCCGCGGTGTCCACGAGCACCAGGTCGTACTGCTGGCGCTTGGCGTAGTCGATCGCATCGCGGGAGACCTGCACCGGGTCGCCGACGCCGTTACCGGGCTCGGGCGCGAACACGTGCACGCCGGCCCGCTCGCCGAGCACCTGCAGTTGCTGTACGGCGTTGGGGCGCTGCAGGTCCGCCGCGACGAGCATCGGCGTGTGGCTCTGTTCACGCAGCCAGAGCGCGAGCTTGCCGGCGAGCGTCGTCTTACCCGAACCCTGCAGCCCGGCGAGCAGGATCACCGTCGGAGGCGTCTTGGCGAACCGCAGCCGGCGGGTCTCCCCGCCCAGGACCTCGACCAGCTCGTCGTTGACGATCTTGATGACCTGCTGCGCCGGGTTCAGCGCCTGATGCACCTCCGCGCCGCGGGCGCGCTCCTTCATCCGGGCGATGAAGTCCTTGACGACGGGCAGCGCGACGTCGGCCTCGAGCAGCGCGATCCGGATCTCCCGGCACGTGCTCGCGATGTCCTCGTCGGTCAGCTTGCCCTTCTTGCGCAGGGAGCTGAAGGCGGACTCGAGCCGGTCACTCAGGGTCTCGAACACAGGAGCAATCCTCGGTCTATGGGTTCGGAACCCTTTCAGGGTATCGACCCGGCCCCGCGCCGTCGCCAAGGACGGCGAGCGCGGCCCGTACGCTGCCGTCCGACACCGCGAGCGCCTCGGTCGCCCGGTCGGCGTCGGTGCCGGCCAGCACCGAGACGAGCGCGGCGCGCAGGTTGCCGCCCGCGGTGGACAGCGCGGTCGCGCAGGTCGCCGCGTCCAGCCCGGTCGCCTCGACCAGGATGCGCACCGAACGCTTGCGCAGCTTGTCGTTCGTCGCGGTGAGGTGGACCATCAGGTTGGAGTACGTGCGGCCGAGCCGCACCATCATCGCGGTGGACAGCGCGTTGAGCACGAGCTTCGTCGCCGTGCCCGCCTTCAGCCTGGTGCTGCCGGCGATCGCCTCCGGGCCGGTATCCACCCCGATGTGCACGTCGGCAAGGACCGCGAGCGGCGCGGCCGGGTTCGCGGTCACCAGCACCGTGGCCGCGCCGGCCGTACCGGCCCGGCGCAGTGCGCCACCGACGTACGGGGTGCGGCCGCTCGCCGCGATACCGACCGCGATGTCGACGGCACCGAGCTCGGCGGCCGCGCGTGCACCGGCGGCCTCGTCGTCCTCCACGTCCTCGACGGCCTTGGTGAGCGCCTCTGCGCCGCCGGCGTGATGGGCGACGACGAGGCCGCGGTCCATCGCGAACGTAGGGGGCAGCTCGGCGGCGTCCAGCGCAGCGAGCCGGCCCGACGTACCCGCGCCGAAGTAGTGCATGCGGCCGCCGGAACGCAGGCGCTCGACCGCGGTGTCGACGGCAACGGCGAGCTCGGGAAGCACCCGCGCGACCGCCGCCGGTACCAGGGCGTCCTCGTCGTTGAGAAGCCGGAGGATCTCTACGGTCGGCAGCAGGTCGATGCCGTCGGTGCGTGGGTTGCGTTCCTCGGTGGGAATGCCGTCGCGGTGAATCGTCATCAGTCGCCGCGCCGGGACGAGACGGCGAGCCGGGTGGCCGCGAGCGCGTCGCGGGCCTCGTCGTACGTCCGCTGGGCGACGCCGACGAACACGCAGTCGATCACGCTGAGCTGGGCGATACGGCTGGCCGTCGCACCGGAACGGAAGGTCGTCTCCCGTGCTGCGGTGCTGAGCACGAGGTCGGCCGTCGTCGCGATCCGCGAGCGCGGGTAGTTCGTGAGCGCGACGGTCGTGG
The DNA here is from genome assembly GCA_050698355.1 of Streptosporangiales bacterium. Lineage (GTDB taxonomy): Bacteria > Actinomycetota > Actinomycetes > Streptosporangiales > WHST01 > JBOHBN01. Next base: position 17,669 of record JBOHBN010000301.1, read on the forward strand.
CGCCGTGCCTGTTGGCCTCCGCGAGCGCGTCGATGGTGTCGTCGGTCTCCCCGGAGTGCGAGATCGCGAACGCGACATCGCCCTCGCGCAGGAGTGCGGCGCTGGTGAGCATGATGTGGGTGTCGGACCACGCGTACGTGGCGCGACCGATGCGGTGCAGCTTCTGCTGCAGGTCGAGCGCGACGAACGCGCTGGCGCCCACGCCGTAGATGTCGGCGCGGCGGGCGCCGGCGAACGCCTCCACAACCTGGGTGAGCGCGGCCACGTCCAGCTGCTCGGCGGTCTCCTCCACCGCGCGGGCGTCGTGCCAGCCGACCTTGCGTACGACGTCGCTGAGGCTGTCACCTGGCGAGATGTCGCCGCCGGGGCTGCCCTGCTCGGACCCCGCCTCGCGGCCCGCGTCGGATGCCAGCGCCAGGCGCAACCCCGGGTAGCCCTCGAACCCGATGGCGCGGCAGAACCGGATCACCGTCGTCTCCGAGGTACCGCAGGCACGGGCCAGCTCGGTGATGGTGAGCGTCGGGGTGCCGACCGGATCGGCAAGGATGTGCTGCGCGACGCGCTGCTCCGCCGGCCGCAGCGATGGCAGCAGGGCCCGGATCCGTACCTGGACGCCGCCGGCCTGGGGCGGCGCGGACTCTCGCGAACCGCTCACCTGGGACGCTCCTGACACGTAAGAAAGTTTCCGGCATGATCCTATCCCGGTCAATGCCCTTGCCGCGTAGCGGTTCCGTTCAGTCCGTGTCCGTAGCCGAACATCTCCCCCTCGCCCGCTGCGGGCACCGCGACCGGTAGCCGCCCACGCGGCTGGACCTCGCCGACGAGCACGCGGGCGAGCGCGCGCATTGAGACCGCGGAGTCGTTGTACGTGAGCAGCATGGTCGGCGCGTCGACCGCGGCCAGGTCGGCCGGGTCGCGGACGGCCACGACCGCCACCCGCGAGCCGCGCTCGACCAGCCCCCGAACGACCGCCTCCTCCGCGCCGCTCCCGCCGTCGGCGTTCCTGCCGTGCAGGACCACGACCAGGCCACGTTCCCCTGCCTGCTCCGCCGCCGCTGCCGCCCTGTCCGGTGCCGTGGCGTCGGCACGGACGACGTGCGCCGACCGGCCGCGACCCTCGAGCTCGCCGGCCAGGACGTACGAACCGGCGTCGGCGCCACCGGTCACTACGACCCGCTCGTCGCCCGCGACGGGAACGGCTCCGGCGTCGTCGCGGACGAGGGTCACGCCGCGGTCGCTGATCCGGTCGGCGCTGCGGGTGTGCCGCCCGGTTCCGACGGACTTGATGACCTCGGTCTCGTCCACGTACGGCTGCTCGAAAAGCCCGTGCGCGTACTTCAGCCGGAGCACGCGCGCCACCGACTCGTCGATCCGCTGCTCGCTGAGCTTCCCGGCGCGCACCGCGTCGAGCACCGCGTTCCAGGCCAGCTCGAGGTCCTCGGGCATGAGCAGCTGGTCGGCGCCGGCGAGCAGCGCACGTACGGGGATCTGCTCGTCGCGCTCGCGCATCCGCACGCCCTGCATGCGCAGCGAGTCGGTGCAGATCACCCCGTCGAAGCCGAGTTCCTCGCGCAGGATGCCGGTGAGGATCGGCGCGGACAGCGTCGCCGGATCGCCGGAGGGGTCGAGCGCGGGGACCACGATGTGCGCGGTCATCACGGTGTCGGCGCCGGCCTCGATGACCGCCCGGAACGGCGGCGCATCGATGCGCTCCCATTCCGCCCTGGTGTGCGAGATGACGGGCACGCCGACGTGACTGTCGGTCTCGGTGTCGCCGTGGCCGGGGAAGTGCTTTGCCGTGGCGATGACGCCGCCGTCGGCGTACCCGGAGAGCTGCGCGACGGCCAGCCGCGACACCAGCCGCGGGTCCGAGCCGTACGAGCGCACGCCGATCACCGGGTTGTGCGGGTTGACGGCTACATCGACGTCCGGCGCGTGGTCGTGGTTGATCCCGACCGCGCGCAGCTCACGGCCGGTGACGACCGCCGCCCGGTACGCGTCCTTCGCGCGGCGCGTGGCACCGAGCGCCATGTTGCCCGGCAGCTCGGTGAACGGCGGCCCGAGCCGCACGACCGCGCCCTGCTCCTGGTCCACCGAGACGAGCAGCGGGATGCCCGTACGGCTGTCTTCGACGGCGGCGCGCTGCAAGCCGTTGGACAGCCGCGCGATCTGGACCGGCGTGCCGAGGTTGTCCGACCAGCCGAAGTAGATGACACCGCCGACTCCGTACCTGCGCACGATGTCGCCGGGCGCCTCGGCACCGAAGCTGTCCCTGTTGCGTGCCGCGTTCGCAGGCGTCGACCGCTCGGCGTCCTGCCCGTACACGTACGTGACGAACAGCTGACCGACCTTCTCCTCGAGCGTCAGCTCACCGAGCGTCTGCGCGACCCGCTCGTCCAGAGTCCCCATGGACCAACCCTAGGAGACCAACAGGCATGTGACTTAACCGCGAAGCGCGGCGGCGAGCAGGTCCAGGCCGCGGTCCAGCTCGGCGTCCGAGCAGCCGCCGTACCCGACGACCAGTCCCGGCGGCCCGGCGATCGACCGCCGGTAGTGCGCCAGCGTGTCCACGTCCACGCCGGCGTCGGCCGCGGCGGCGCGTACGGCCTCCGCGTCCGTTCCGGCGGGCAGCAGCAGCGTCACGTGGATCCCCGCCTCCTGACCGACGACCCGGCCGAACGGCTCGAGCGCCGCGCACACCCGCGTACGCCGTTTCGCGTACCGGCGCCGGTCGCGCCTGATCGCCTGGTCGACCTGCCCGTCGGCGAGCAGACCGAGCAACGCCTGCTGCGACGGCCACGCGGGCCAGTCGCCCATGCCGGAGCGCCACGCCGCGATCCGCTCGACCAGCGCGGCGTCGGCGACGAGCCAGCCGAGGCGTAGCGCGGGGCCGAGGACCTTCGACACGGTGCCGAGGTAGACCACGCGCCGGCGGTCCAACTGCGCGAGCGCGGGCAGCGGCTCGACGTCGTAGCGGAATTCGCCGTCGTAGTCGTCCTCCACGACCAGCGCGTGGTGGCGGCGCGCCCAACCGATGAGCGCGGTCCTGCGGGCGGCCGGCAGCCGCCCGCCCAGCGGGTACTGGTGCGCGGGCGTCACGTACACGGCCGACAGCCGGGGCGGCAACCGGTCGACGACGACGCCCTCCTCGTCCACCGGGCAGTCCACGAGCTTCCCCGGGCCGATGGCCCTGGCCGCCGAGCGGTAACCGGGATCCTCCAGGCCGACCCGGTCGTGCTGCGTGGCCGCCAGCAGCAGCCGCAGCCCGTGCGTGGTCCCGTCCGTGACGAGCACCTCCTCCGGGTCGCACGCGACGCCACGCGCGCGGGCCAGGTACTCCGCGAGCGCCGCGCGTAGGTCGGGCAGCCCGTACGGGTCCGGGTACCCAGGCGGCGGCACCCGCGCGGACACCTCGCGCCACGCACGCCGCCAGCCCGGCTCGGCCCGCGCGGCGGCCAGCGGCATGCCGGGACGCAGCGAGATGAGCGGGCACTCGTGCGTTGTAACCGGGCGGCGCCCCGAGCTGCGCCCCCGCGGGCGCAGCTCACCGACGTCGGCCACGAACGTGCCGGCGCCTGCGCGGCCCTCCACCCAGCCCTCGGCCCGCAGCTGGTCGTAGGCCATCTGCGCTACCGCGCGGGAGACCCCGAGCTGCCGGGCCAGCTCCCTGGTCGCCGGCAGCCGCCAGCCCGGGCGCAGCACCCGGCGCCTGATCTGCTCGCGCAGGCCGTCGGCGAGCTGGCGGGGGATGGTGTGCGGCGCCGCGCGGTCCACCGTCAGCGCGGGCTCGGCGGCCACCGTACGTCCCACCATGGCCTCCCCATGGCCTGTCGAACTCGGTACGAATTGGGCTGGATGCCAGTCCACTTATCCCACCATCATGGAGGAGTGACGACAACCGAGCAACCGCTGTCCGGCACCCCGCGCACCCGCCTCGGTCGCAAGCGCGACCGCGCCGTCGTCGACCGCGAGGCGCTCGCCGAGGTGCTGCACGCCGGGTTCGTCTGCCATCTCGGCTTCGTGCGCGAGGGCGCGCCGGTCGTCCTGCCGACCTCGTACGCCGCCGACATGGGCCCGGATGCACCGGACGCGCCGGACGGCACGCTGTACCTGCACGGCTCGGTCGCGGCGCACAGCCTGCTGGCCGCTCCGGACCAGACGGTCTGCGTGACGGTCACGCACGTGGACGGCCTCGTGCTCGCCAGGTCGGGTTTCGACTCCTCGATGAACTACCGCAGTGCGGTCGTGTTCGGGCGCCCGCGCATCCTCGTCGACGACGAGAAGCGGCACGCGCTCGACCTGCTCGTCGACCACCTCGTGCCGGGACGTGCCGCCGCCGTACGGGCGATGACGCGCAAGGACCTCGCGGCGACCACCGTGCTCGCGCTGCCGCTCACCGAGGTGTCACTCAAGGTACGCGACGGCGGGGTGAACGAGGAGCCGGAGGACACCGAGCTGCCGATCTGGGCCGGTGTCGTGCCGCTGCACCTCGCTGCGGGCGCACCACAACCTTCACCGGACTGCGCGCTTCCGGTGCCCGAGCACGTCACCGCGCGGGTCCGCGACCTGCGTCCACCGGCGTGACGGGCTCCTCGGCCGCCGTCCGGTTCCTGCGGCGGCGTACGAGCCGGTAGCCGAGCGGGGCGAGGACGATCACCGCCATGATGACCAGGAGCGTGAGCGAGACCGGGCGGTGCACGAAGATGCCGAACGACCCGCCCGAGATGATCATCGTCTGGCGCAGCGTCTGCTCGGCCAGCGGCCCGAGGACGAGCGCGATGACGGTCGCCGCGGGCGAGAACCCGTACCGCTTCATGAAGAAGCCCGCCACGCCGCAGGCAAGCATGATCCACACCTCGACGATGCTGCCGTTGACCGTGTACGTGCCGACCACGCAGAGCACGACGATGATCGGTGCCAGCACCCGGTACGGCACGCGCGCCACGCTCGCGAACACCGGGATGAAGAAAATGTTCAGCACCACGAGCACGACATTGCCGAGGTACATGCTCGCGATCAGCCCCCAGGCGAAGTCCGGGTGCTGAGTCATCAGCAGCGGGCCCGGCTCCAGACCCCACAACAGAAACCCCGCGAGTAGGACCGCGGTCGAGGCGGAACCCGGAATGCCGAGAGTCAGCAGCGGGACCATCGCGCCCTCGCTGGCCGCGTTGTTCGCCGTCTCAGGCGCGACGATGCCCGCGATGGCACCCTTGCCGAACCTCTCCGGTTTCTTGGAGAGCGACTTCTCCAGGCTGTAGCCCATGAGCGATGCCACGGTGGCGCCCGCGCCCGGGACGATGCCGACGATGAAGCCGAGGAACGAGTGGCGAACCATCGTCCACTTGCTCTCCGCCCAGTCCGCCGCGGTCGGCCAGAACCCGCGGCTACGCACGCTCACGTGGGCGTACGCGGTGTCCCGGCTCGTGTGCCGGCCCTGGTAGAGGCTCCAGAACAGCTCACCCAGGCCGAAGAGGCCGATGGCGACCGGGATGAAGTTCACGCCGTCGATCAGCTCCGCCGACCCGAACGTGTACCTGGGCCGGCCGGTGCCGATGTCCACGCCGACGGTCGCCAGCCCGAATCCCAGCAGCGCCGAGATCACCCCGTACAACCGGTTGCCACCGACGATGACCACCAGCGTCAGCAGGCCCATGATGACGACCAGGAAGAGCTCGGGAGGACCGAAGCTGCTGGCGACGCGGGCGAGCGGCGGGGCGAACAGGGTGATCAGGATGACCCCGATCGTCCCCGCCACGAACGACCCGACGGTCGCCATCACGAGGGCGGGCCCGGCACGTCCCTGCCGGGCCAGCGGGTACCCGTCGAAGGTGGTCGCGACCGTCGCCGACTCGCCCGGGGTGTTGATCAGTACGGAGGTGATCGTCCCTCCGTACATGGCGCCGTAGTAGATCGCGGCGAGCATGATGATCGCGGCGCTGGGGTCCATGCCGAAGGTGACCGGCAGCAGGATCGCCATCCCCGCGGACGGTCCGAGCGCGGGCATCACCCCGACCACCATCCCGATGACGACACCCGCGATGAGCAGCGCGAAGGTCGCCGGGCTCAGCACGGTGGCGATGCCGTCGAGAAGGCCGCTCAGTGGATCCACGATGTTTCCCCCTACAAGGGGATCCCGAGCACGCCGGCCGGTAGCCCGGCGTTGAGCCAGGTCTGGAACATCAGGTAGAGAGCGAGTGGAAGCAGCACCCCTATCGACACGTTCATGACCCACCGGCGCGGGTTGATGGCGGCGAGAACCGTCACCATGTAGATCACGCTGGCCACCAGGGCGCCGACGACCTCGAACACCACGGCGTACAGTGCGGTCGCGCCGAGCATCACGAGCAGGGCACGCACGTACGTTGCGTTCCCGTCCCCCTCACCCTCGCCGCCGTCACCCTGGCGAAGAGACCTCGCCAGGGCTATCGCCAGCGTGATCGAAAGGCCCAGACCGATCAGCCGGGGAAAGAACCCAGGGCCCATCCGGCCGGCTACCGTACGCCACTCCATGCCGAAAGCGAGCACCGTGTACGGCACCGCCACGGCCAGCAGGCACGCCAGCCAGATCGAGCGAACCCGCGCTCGGTTCATGGAAGCTCCCTAGATAGCGCCCTGCTTCTTCAGGATCTTCTCGAACGTGTTGCTGGTGTCGCGGTAGAACTTCTTGGCGTCCTTGCCGTACAGCTCCTTCTCCACCAGGTAGTTCTTCTTCAGGTACTTGTGCCATTGCGGCGACTTCACGACGTGCTTCATCGTCTTGATCCACCACTGCTGGGCATTCTTCGGCGCGTCCGGAGCGAGGATCAGCCCGCGCGGCATGGCTATATCCATCGAGTACCCCAGCTCCTTGAGGGTGGGCACCTTCGGCAGCCCGGCAATCCGCTTGGGGCCGGTGAAGGCGAGCGCCTTCATCTTTCCGGACTTCACCTGCCCGATGACCTCGCCCGGGTTCGACGTCATGGCGTCGAGCGAGCCGGAAAGAAGCGCCGTGGTGAGCTGGCCCTCCTCGTCGAAGGGGACGTACTTGAACTTGAAACCGGCATCATCGCCGAGCAGGGACGGCACGATGAAATCGACGTTTACGGTGCCGATCCCCCCGATCGAGGGTTTCTTCTGCTTGGCTTGTGCGACGAACTGCTTGAAGGTGTCCGGCCCGTCCGGCGGCACGAGGATCAGCAGGTAATCGGCTGCGAATATCCCGATCGGTGTGAACGTCGTCGGCTTCCAGGCCGTTTCGGCTTGTAGCGGGGTGGTGAGGTAGGAGCCCGACGTGGTGGATATCTGGTACGGGTCACCAGCTTGGGCGTTCAGGTAGCCCCATCCCTTCGCGCCGCTGCCGCCCTCGCGGTTGGTAAGGGCGATGTCACCGGGATAGAGGTCCTTTTTCTTCAGGATGTCGGCGAGCGTCCGGGACATGATGTCGTTGCCGCCGCCGGGACCGAACGCGATGGTCCACTGCAACGTCTCGCCGGGGTCGGGATAGTTCTCGGCGTTTCCGCTCTGACCACCCGTTCCGCCGCAGGCGGCCAGGACGATCGGTATCGCGAACAGTACGACCAGAGTCCTTATCCTGCGCATGGTCGCTCACTCCCTCAAGACCAGGTGAAGCGCGGTGGCCGCCGTTCGAGAAAGGCACGGACGCCTTCTGCGTAGTCGGCGGTGTCGAACGAGTCGTTGCGCAGCGCCGTGGTCTCCTCGTCGTCCGCACTCTGGCCCGCGGTGATGCGGCCCACGATCTCCTTGACGGCACGCACGCTGTACTGCGCTCGGGTGGCGAGCTCTTCGGCGAACTCGCGCGTTGCCTTCTCGAGCTCGTCGGTCGGGTGGACCTCATCGACCAGCCCGATCTGATGAGCCCGCTGGGCCGGGACCTGCCGCCCCGACATCAGGATGTACTTCGCGGCGGCCGGCCCGACCAGATCGACGAGCCGCTTGGTCGACTCCAGGCTGTAGACCAGGCCGAGCTT
>JBOHBN010000302.1:0-3552 GCA_050698355.1 Streptosporangiales bacterium
AGGCTGTACCGCCGGCCGCCGGCACCGACCTCGCTCACCGCGGACCCGCCGGTCATGATCAGCCCGGCGCCGCCGCGTGCACGCTCGGCGTAGAACGCCGCCATCGCCTCGCCGGCGTCCGGCGCGTCCTCCACTCCGAGGTGCATGGCGCCCATGACCGCACGGTGGGGAAGCCGCAGGTGGCCTATGGCCGCCGGCTGAAAGACGTGCTCGAGCATCCGGGCTTACGGTTCGGGTGCGAGCGGCGGCGTGAGGTCCTCGCTGAACGGAGGCGCGACGACGGACAGACCGCCGTCGACGGCGATCGTCTGGCCGGTGATGTACGCAGACGCCGGCGACAGCAGGAACGCCACCGCGTCGGCGACCTCCTGAACGGTGCCCATCCGCGCCTTGGGAATCTTGGGCAGCACCGACGACAGCGGCGCCATGCCGGGCACGTTGTAGAAGTACTCCGAGGAGTCCGACTCGATGATGCCGCCGTTGACCGCGTTGACGTTGACCCCCTGCGCGGCGAACTCGACAGCCATGTACCGCACCCACGCCTCGATCGCGGCCTTCGCCGAGCCGAGGTTCGCGTACGTCGGGTACGCGCGGATGCTGCCGTAGCTGGAGAGAGCGACGATCCGCCCGCCGTCGTCCATCAGCGACACCGCGCGCTGCGCGCCGAGCACGAACGCGCGGACGTTCATCGCGAACGACCTGTCCAGGTGGTGCGGCTTGATGTCCTTGATCGCCTTGAACGCGCTCGCCGCGGCGTTGCAGACGAAGAAGTCGAGCCGGCCGTACGCGTCGCGCGCGTCCTCGAACAGCCGGTCGATGTCCTCGGGCTGCTCGACGTCGGCCTGCACGGCGATCGCGTGGCCGCCGGCGCGCTCGATCTCATTGCGGGTCTTCTCGGCGAGGTCGGCGTTCTTCTTGTAGTTGACCACGATCGACGCGCCCTGCACCGCGAGGCTCAGCGCGAGCGCCCGCCCGATGCCACGCGAGCTGCCGGTGATCAGCGCGACCTTGCCGTCGTACGCGCGGTCGCTTGACATCTCGGTCACCGTGTACCTCCCATGACGGCGCGGGCTATCACCGTCTTCTGGATCTCGTTGGTCCCTTCCTCGAAGCGCTGGGCACGCGCGTCCCGGTACACCCGTTCGATCGGGTTGGGCTGCCAGTACCCGATACCACCGTGCACCTGCAGCGCCTTGTCGGTCACCCGGGTCAGCATGTCGACCGCGGTCAGCTTCGCCATCGAGGACAGCGTCGCGGCCTCCGGGTCGCCGCCCTCCCACTGCCTGGCCGCATGCAGCGTGAGCTGCCGGGCGGCCTCGATGTCGGCGGCGTTCTCGGCGAGCGCGAACCGGATCGACTGGCGGTCGGCGAGGCGCTTGCCGAACGTCTCCCGCGTGCCCGCGTGCTCGACCGCCAGCTCCTGCGCGCGGCGCGCGAGCCCGACGCAGCTCATCGCGACCGAGATGCGGCTCGGCGTGAGGAACCCGGAGAGGGCGACACCGAGGCCCTCCCCCTCCTCGCCGAGCCGGTTGACGACCGGGACCGGGCTGCGGTCGAAGGTGAGATACGCGTGGTCGGTGCCGCGCACGCCCATCGTCTCGGGCATCTCGCGGACGGTCACGCCCGCGACGTTGCGGTCGACCATCAACGCGACCGTGCCATCCTTGCCGGTCGTGCCATCGACCCGAGCGAACAGCAGCCAGTAGTCGCAGTTCACCCCGAAGGTGATGAGGTGCTTCTCGCCGGACAGATAGTAGGTGTCGCCCTCGCGGGTGACGGTGCTGCGCAGGTCCGCACCGGTGCCGGCGGTCGGCTCGGTCAGCGTGAACGCCACCCGGATGTCGCCCGCGACCTGCGGTAGGACGAAGCGCTTGCGCTGCTCGGGGGAGGCGAGCTGGTCGATCGAGCGCCAGACGCCGTTGCAAACGTGCACGATCATGCGCAGCGACGCGTGGGACATCGAGAACAGCTCGAGCAGTTCCAGGTACGAATCGAACGGGAGCCCGCGCCCGCCGTACTCTTCCGGTGCGGCAAGGCGCAGGTAGCCGCGGTCGCTCAGGTCGGCCCACAGCTCCTCGGGAACCGCGCGCTCCTGCTCGATCCGTTCCGCGTACCGCTCACCCGGGCCACGGACGAACTCCGCGATCTCGTCCGCGAGCGCGGTGAGATCGTTGCTGTTGCTGCTCACACCCGTCCTAAGATGATTGATCCCTTGCAGCTGGTCGCTGCCCCGTTCCTCGCGAGTGGTGACCGCGCCAGTTGGTCCGGCTGAGCGACCAAGCCTCTGTGCAAGCAGCCACCCGGAGCGCGACGACTGACCAAGGGATCAATCATCTTCGACTAGCTGCCTTGCCTGCTCGCGCAACACGAACTTCTGGATCTTACCGGTCGGGTTGCGCGGTAGCGCCTCCACGGTGACGAGCCGCTCCGGCCAGTACTGCTTGGCGACGTGCCGGGCGTCCAGGAAGCGGCGCATGGCGTCGAGGTCGAAGCTCGGCGATCCGACGACGAACGCGCAGGCGCGCTCCCCGAGCCGCTCGTCCGGCATCGCCACGATCGCGACGTCGCGGACGGACTTGTGGGTGTGGAGCAGCTGCTCGACCTCGGCGACCGGCACCTTCTCCCCGCCGCGGTTGATGACGTCCTTGACCCGGCCGCTGATGCGTACGAACCCGGACTCGTCGATGACGGCCAGGTCGCCGCTGCGGTACCAGCCGTCGGGGGTCATCGCCTCGGCCGTCCACTCCGGGTGGTCGAGGTATCCCTCGAACAGGCACGCGCTGCTGACCTCGAAGTTGCCCTCCTGGCCCGGGGCCAGCTCGTTGCCCTCGTCATCGGTGACGCGGATGCGCACACCCGCCAGCGCTCGGCCGTCGGTGCCCCAGACCTTCGCGGGCTCGTCGCCCGGCGCGGCGAGCGCGCCCAGGCCGGTCTCGGTCGTCCCCCAGGCGCCGCACACCGCCGCGCGCAGCACCCGCGTCGCCCGTTCGGCGAGGCCGCGGGGCACGGCCGCCCCGGTCGCGACGAAGATGCGCAGTGCCTCGGGGTGCGTACGCGCTTGCTCCACGGCGGCGACGAGGTCGCTGAGGAACGGTGTGGCGGCCTGGACGAACGTGCCGCCCCACTGGCGCAGCACGCGCAGGGCCACGGTCGCGTCCCACGTCGCCTGGACGACCTGCGGGGCGCCGAGGACGAACGCCAGCCACATCCCGTAAAGGAAGCCGGTCTGGTGGGCCAGCGGCGAGGGGATGTAGATCCGGTCGTGATCGGTGAGCCCCAGGTGGCGTGCCTCCATCGCGGCCGCCCTGGTGAGCGCGTCCATCCGGTGCAGCACGCCCTTCGGCTCCCCCGACGTGCCGGAGGTGAACAGCAGCTGCGCGAGCGCCTCCGGCTCCGGGCGCCGGGTGGCCAGCGCGTCGGCGTCGACCTCCTGCCGCTCGACGGCCTCGGCGAAGCGGTGCCAGCGCGGCGCGGCCGTCTCGGCGAGCGACCCGTCGCCGACGACGACCACGTGCTCCAGCGGGAGCGGGTCGTCGCCCGTACGCCCGAGCA
>JBOHBN010000303.1:0-3413 GCA_050698355.1 Streptosporangiales bacterium
GTAACCGTGCCCGGTCGCCGGCCGGAGTGTCGCCGTGCCAGAGCCCCACCCGCCTGCCAAGCCAGCCCGCGTAGCCGGCCAGCCGGGGCTCGAGGTTGTTCAGCAACGCACGCAGCGGGCATATGTAGAGCACCGACAACCCGCGCCAATCCTGCTCAGCCATGGCCGAGAGAAGCGGGAATGCCGCGGCTTCTGTCTTCCCGCCGGCGGTCGGACCGAGCAGGAGCGCATCATCGCCGGCGAGTATCGGCGCGATCGCCTGCTCCTGCAACGGACGCAGATCGGGCCAGCCGAGCGAGTTGACGATGTGGTGCAGCAGCGCCGGGTGCAATGCCTCGGCACTACCACTCACGGCAGCTCGATGTCGTCGACGCTCTGCGGGGCACCAGCATGCATGGCGTTGCGCTCGACGTCCGTTAGCTCCTCGCCCGAAACGGTCGGCTTGTAGTGCCGCCGCGGGTCGAAGTCCGCGTACAGGTCGACCCGGTCGAGCACGTCACCGACGAGCTTCTTCAAGAAAACCCGGGGCGATATGCCGACGTTGCCGCCCAGTGAGCCCGTCACCGCCTGCGCGAGATCGTCGACGTACGCGTCATCGACGACGGCACGGACGCGCTCGGCGTTGTCGCTGCCGTCGACGAAGATGTCACGCACGCGGCGACCCAGCTCACCCAGCCGGTCCAGGTCGAAGCCGGACAGCCGGATCTGCACCGCGCGGGGATTGTCGAACCGCGCGTCGGTGGTGAAGTCGGTCGCGAGCCGACCGGCGAGAGGCGGAAGCCGCTGCACCCCCTGGGTGCCGTCGAAGAATGCCGGCGTGCCGGTGATCAGCAGGTACAGCCCAGGGAACCGGCCACCGTCCACCTCGTCGATCAGCTGGCGCAATGCGTTGAGCGCCTTCTCCCGCACGTCCGAACGAACGCGTTGCAGGGTCTCGACCTCGTCGAGCACGAGCAGCATGCCGGGATGGTCGCTGTCGCGAAGGACGGTGAGCAAACCACGCAGGAAGCCGAACGCACCGAAGTGGTCCAGGTCGCCGCGGATGCCAGCGGCACGCCGCACGGTGGCGGCGACGTTCGGCTGCCCGCCGAGCCATGCGGCGAGCCCCTCAGCGACGGCGATGTCGCCCGTCACCGTAGCCGTGTGGTACGCGCGCAGCGCGGCGGCAAACGCAGGAGTGGTGCGCGAGACATCAGCGAGCCGGCCCTCCAGCAGCCCTTCCACATCGCCGGGTTCCTCGCTGCCCAGCGTGAACAGCCAGCCGTCGAGCACCGACCGCAGCGCGGACGGCGGGAACTCGGCTGTCTGTAGCGACTCGCACGTGCGCCGGTAGACGGTCTCCAGCTTGTGCAGTGGCGTCTCTGTCTCGGATATCTGCACCTCGGCTACGGCCATGCCGAGCCGTTTCGCCCGCTCCCCGAGCCAGCGCGCGAAGAACGTCTTGCCGGAGCCGTACTCGCCACGCACCGCCTTGAAGACCGCGCGCCCGGAAGCGACGGCGGCGAGCTCGTCGTCCAGCACCGCCTCGAACCTGTCCAGCCCTACGGCGAGCACGTCCAGGCCGCTCCGCGGCACGGTGCCGCGGCGCAAGGCGTCGATGACCTCCTTGCGACGGCGCGGACTCAGCCCCTCGGTCAGTGTCACACCCCGAACTGTTCGCATAGCAAGGTCTCGTCAAGGACGATGGTGTCACCGTCCGGATCCCGGCTGATCACTGAATACTGCTCGACGTTGAGCAGCCGCTGTACGGCCGGGAGCGCGCCGGCGAGCTGCACCATCGCGACGCCGAGAGCAGCCGCGGCGGACTCCGACGCCAACCGGCACGCAGGGGCGGATAGCAGCGCGCGCAACAGGGCGGCGATCTGCTCGTCGCTGACGGGCGTCCGCGGTGCCCGCTTCCGCTGAGCCTCGTACTGGGGCGACCGCAGCACGGCCGACGCCAGGTCCGGGTGGCGGAGTTCGGCGTCCTCGTCGAAGAGCGTCGGGCCCGTATCGGCAGCCTTGCCGCGGCCGCGTGGCTGCTCGACGCGGGGCGGCTCGGCCGAGCTGACCGCGCCGTGCCACCAGGGCGGCGCCTGCGGAGGCGCCAGCCGCCAGCTGGGCGGTGCTTCGCCCGGCGCGAGTACGCAGACCGGTACGACGACCTCAGCGGGTGAGCCACCGCCGTGGTATCCGGACTTCAGCGGCCCGTATCGCAGCCGCTCGTCGACGGCCAGGATGGCGTCGCCGTTGTGCAGCAGCACGCGCTGCCCGCGTACGCGGATCTCCCCGTCACCGGCCGGCGGTCCGCCGTCGGCCGGCCGTGACCTGTTGCTCGACGTGGCGCCCACGCTGAGGGTGTGCCCGTCGCGGCGTTCGATCACGTGCCCGTGGTCGGAGGTGAGCACCACGACCCGGCCAGCCGCGCGAGCGCGTTCCAGCAACGGGCCCAAGTGCTTGACGGTGGCCGCGGTCCATTCCGTACCGCCCGGGTCGGAACGGTCGAGCGCGTCGTCGATCGTGTTGAGGACGCAGGCGACGAGCGACAGCGCCTCGGTGTCGTCGACCGCTGCGGCGACGTCACCAGCGAGCGCGAACCCGGCCTCCTTGCTCTCCAGCGGGTGCTTGTGGAATAGGCGACCGGACATCCCGTGCGCCTTGCGCGACCGCTCGAAGCCGTCCTTCTCCGCTGCCTGCTCGCCGACGGTCGGCTCCCCGCTGAGCAGGCTCGCTCGAGACACGGTGGTCAGTGTCGGGAGCAGGGCGAGCGCGGACTGACGGACCCGCTTACCTTCGGGGACGCAGTCCAGCCAGCCCTTGGCCGGGGTGACGAGGTCGTCGACGATCCCGGTCGCGGCTGCGACGCTCATCCCGTCCGCGACCACGAGCAGCACCGGTTGCTGCTTGGCGAGCGGGAACACCGTGTGGGCGAGCAGGTCCTCCAGCGGGATTGGTGAGTCACCGCCACCTTCGTATCCGGCGAGGGACTGGGCGAATGCAATGTCGTGCGCATCCCGACGCAGCCGGACGGCGGCGAGCACCGTACGCAGGCCACGGGCGAGGCCCGGCTCGTCGACGCCGGCCCACGCGTCGTTGACGGCCCGGTCCACCCAGGCGTCGTTGTCCCGGTGCCGGTCGACGTACGCGGCAAGGCCGGCGTGCTCCCGCACCGGTGAGCTGGTGGCGAGCCACCGCGTCAGCCGCAACGCCGCTTCCGCACGCGGCACGCGGACGTCGTCGGCACGACGGGCGAGCTGGTGGGTACGCACGGCCCGCCACGCCTCCTCGACGGCCGTCAGCCGTTCTCGATCAGCGAGCGAAGTCTCGGGTCCATGCGTCGACGCGCGGACGTCGGCATGTTCGGTGGCGGCGCGCAGCGCCTCACCCAGCCGGGCGAGCCGCTCGGTGAGGCTTCGCCGCAGAACATCCGAGGC
>JBOHBN010000304.1:0-35561 GCA_050698355.1 Streptosporangiales bacterium
TCCCAGTCGTCGTCATGCAGGTCGATCGAGTGCTGCTCGCCGTCGACGTAGCCGGCGGCGTCCTCGGCCGGCCAGCCCAGCTTCAGCAGCGCCTGCTTGAGGAAACCGCGCTGGCTCGGGTGGACGAGCACCGTATCGTCGTCGACCCGGGCGCCGACCATCGGCGCGACCTTCTTCGAGCGGAGGACCTCCTCCAGCACGGGCCGGTCGGTCGTGCTGAGCACCAGGCCGTGCGTCGGGTGCCATTCGAGCCGCAGCCGCCCGTACCGTGCCATCGTCTCGGCGACGTCGACGAGCAGCGCGTGCGGCACCGGGTAGCGGGAGTGTTTGAGCAGGGTGTCGACCACCTGTTCCGCGTCGTGGCCCGCCGCCCGCGCGTTCCACAGGCCGAGCGGCGTGACCCGGTACGTGTGCACGTGCTCGGGTGCGCGCTCCAGTTCGGCGAACGGCGCGATCTCCTTCCGGCACTCGACCGCCTGCTCGTGGTCGACCTCGAGCAGCAGTGTCTTGTCCGACTGGACGATCAGCGGACCATCGGTCACGGGGGGTTCCTTCCGTCAACGGGGGCCGACCCTCCAGTCTCGCACCCATGACGGGCGTCTTGACCCTGCGGCTTGGACCGCAAAGTGCCTTTGACGCCCGCATGGTGGCGTGCTGGGCACCTTGCGGCCCTACGTGCCCGGCGGTGTGCGGCCTACGTGCTGGCGTCGTCGACCGTGGCGTACCCGGTGATGCGGTGCAGCGCGAACGTCCGGCGCGACTCGCGCAGGTGGTCGTACGCCTCCACCAGCCCGCCGAGCACGGCTACCGGTTCGATCAGCCGCAGGCTCGCCCGGCCCTCGGCGTTCGCGTAGCCGATCCAGAGCGCTCCCTCGGCGGCGATGGCCCGGTGCACCGCGGCGAGCGTGTCGCCCGCGGGGTTGCGCGGCAGCGTGTCCCCGGCCTGCCGGTGTGTGGACGTACGGCTGCCCGCCATCCGGTCGCCCGCCCGGAGCACGCGTACGGCCTGGTCGAGCAGCCGCGCGTTCGGCGCCTCGTCGCCGGGCGCGGCCGGCCCGGGGGCGCGCAGTCTGCCCTCGGTGCGGGCCGTGCGCCGGGAGGTCACGACGACGTCGCCGGTCGCGGACTCGGCGACCGGCGCGTACCCGATCTCGCGCAGGCCGTCCAGCAGCTCCGTGCGGCCGAGATGGCTGACCAGGACGGTCGGCGCGATCCGGCGCAGCGCCAGCCCCTGAGCACGGCGGTCGGCCACGATCTCGCCGAGCGTAGCCTCGTCGTCCGACCGCAGGTACGAGGTGGCTCCCCCTACCCGCAGCTGCCCGTGCCGGCTGGCGAGGTCGTCCACGAGGTACGCGAGCGGCTGCGGCACGCCGGTGCGCGAGTGCGCGGCGAGCCACTCGTGGATCTCCGCCGCGGTGCGTCCGGCGTCCAGCGCCCGGCGGACCGAACCCTTCGTGAACCTGTACACCGTCGCGCCGCCGGTCGACTCGACGTCGGCGAGCATGGCGAGTTCCCCGCGTACGTCGGCGCGCAGCGGTCCGGGCGCGACCGCGGTGAGGTCCGGCTGCAACAGCACGTGGTCGACGAGTTGGGGAAGGCACGGCTCCAGCGCGTCGACCGCGGCTGCGCGCTCGCCGGCCAGCAGCTTCCGACCGTACGCGGTCAGCGCGCCCTGGCCGGTGCAGCCGAGCTGCTCGGCCTCCCGCACCGTCCACTCCACCAGCTGCGCTCGCCACTGGCCGCCGCTGCGCGGGCGCTGCCAGGCGAGGCGTGCGTTGAGGCTCCCCGTCGTCGGCGCCGCCCCCGGATCGAGCCCGCCCAGCGCGTCCACGGTGGCGCCGCGTACGGACCTGGCAGTACGCATGCTCGCCTCGGTGCCGAGCGCGTTGATCGTCTTGTTCTTTTCGTCCTTCCGCCCGACGAGCCCGAACGCGCGCGGCGCGTCCAGCCAGGCCTGCGCGAGCACGGCCCAGCGCTCGGCGACCGGCTCCGAACGCCACGCGTCGTAACCCTTCGTCGGCACCCACTCGCCGTCCGGGTAGGTCGCGTCGACCAGGTTCGCCGCATGCGCGAGCTCGACCACGAACGCCGCTTCCCGCTCGCTACAGTCGAGCGTGTGCGAGGCGGCCCGCAGGTCACGTACGGCGAGGCCCCCCGAACGCAGCCGCGCCGGAGGGTCGTTCGCCCACGCGTCCAGCACGTCGGCCACGGCCTGGACGGTGGCGTGCGCGCGCATCCCGCCCGTGCTGTCGGCGAGTGCCGGGTCGAGCCTGCGGGTCTTGAGCTCTGGGCGCTCGACGTACCGCTGGGCGAGCACCGTCGCCACCTCGGCCGGGATCGCGACGCTGGCGTCGTCCAGGGGCACGAGCAGCCCGCGGGCGAGCAGCTCCTCGACCGGCGACGATGCGGTGGTGCGCGTGACCGGCCGCAGCGCGCCCTCGACCCGGCCGCGGCCGTTGCTGCCCGCCACCCGGTCCAGCGCCTCGCGCGCCTGCGTGCTCACCTCGTCGAGCAGCGTGCATACGAAGTCCGGGTCGGCGAACCGAGCTTCCAGACTGGCGAGCGCCTCGTGCCGCGGCATGGAGCCGGCGCCAAGATCATCGAGTAGGGAGCGCAGCCGCTCGGGTGGCAGCTCGGCGAGCACGCTGCCGAGGTGCGGGCCGTGCTCGTGCGGCAGCAACGGCAGCCGGCGCAGGTTTGCGGGCACGGTGAGATGGTCGTCGTCGCCGAAGGCGAGCGCCCGCGCGCGCAGCTCGTCGACGGTGGCGGGTAGCTCCCCGTCCGTGGGGGCGCCCATCAGCTCGACGAGCCGGGCGTACGGTACGGGGCCACTGGCGCTGGCGAGCGCGCGCAGCACCCGCAGAGCCAGCGTGTCCAGCTGCTCGACGGCGAGCTGGAGCGAGACCTGCGAGGCGGCGGCGCCGGCGAGCCGGTCGCAGTCGGCCGGCAGCGGGTGCAGCAGGTCGGGCCGCTTGGTGAACAGGGCGGCGAGCTCACCGTCCGGTCGGCCGCGCAGCCAGTCGGCGAACTCGGTGGTGTGAGAACCCATGGCGAGCGCAAGCCTAACCGCGAGGACACGGTAGTTTGCTCCCGTGAGTATGAGTGCTAGCCATCAGGAGTTCAGTGGTCCGGCGGTGGAGGCGTCGTGGAAGCGGCTGCTCGAGGAGTACGCGGCGGCGCGCCCGGACGCCGACCTCACGCCGCTGTGGACCGACCTCGTCGTGACGGCCACCCGCGCCGAACGTGACCAGGCCGACGATGAGGCGCAGGGGTACGCCCCGGAACCGCGGGAGCCGAGCGACCCCGAGGACGTCGTCGTCGAGGTGATGAACGGCGTCAGCGACATCGTCGTGCGGCTCTGCGCCGACGTCGTGCTCCAGGGCGACGACAGCGACCCTGGTGCCCTGGTCCGCGAGGCGCGGCGGCTGAACGACCGGTACTGCGACCTGTACGACCTCGTGATTGCGCGGCACCCCGATGCCGGGCTCGGCGAGGACGAGGGCGAGGCGGACATCCGTATGATGATCGGCAAGGGCGCGGCCGAGGTACGCGTGCCACAGACGGGCCCGCAGGCCGGAGCGCCCTGGGCGCACCGCACGGGCACGGTGATCGACCGCGACGCGCTCGGCGGGCTGGTACGCCGGTTGGTCACCTCGTACGCCGAGCGCGCCGAGGCCGTGACGCTGGAAGCGATGTGGCGCAGCGCGTTCGCGGCCGCGAGTGGCTGCGGCGCCGAGGTCGTGCAGGAAGTCTGCGAGTCCGCGCGGCTCCCGGGTGGTGAGCTGTCGGAGGAGCGCGCCGCGAACGAGGTCGCGGCGGGCTTCGAGGAACTGTTCGGCGCCGCGGTCGTACGCCTCTTCGCGCCGGACAGCGCGGCCGACGGCGGCCAGGCCGAGGAGGCCCGTCGCCTCGTCCAGCGTCGCGACGCGCTGTTCGACCTGATGGAGGAGCTCTACCCCGGCATGTACGACGCCACCTGACCGCCGCTCGCCGGTGACAGGGCCCAGCGCGCGGGGGGATAATGCCGCGCAGCCGACGCTGGGAGGCTGACATGGCAACCGTGGCACCTGCGCCCGCCTCGTACGCGCACGGTACGGCGGAGACGACCCTGCTCGGCGAGACGATCGGGGCCAACCTGCGCCGCACCGCTCGCCGGGTTCCGCAAAGCGAAGCCGTCGTCGACAAGACGACCGGCGAGCGGTGGACGTACCGCGAGTTCGACGAGCTGGTCGATACGCTCGCGTACGGGCTGCACCGCGCCGGGTTCGGCAAGGGTGACCGCGTCGGCATCTGGTCCACGAACAACGCGAGCTGGGTCCTGGCCCAGTACGCGACCGCGCGGGCGGGGATCGTCCTCGTCAACATCAACCCCTCGTACCGCACGCACGAGCTCGGGTACGCGTTGAAGCAGTCCGGCTGCCGGCTGCTCCTGTCCGAGCGGGCGTACAAGACGAGCG
Organism: Streptosporangiales bacterium; assembly: GCA_050698355.1. Classification (GTDB taxonomy): domain Bacteria; phylum Actinomycetota; class Actinomycetes; order Streptosporangiales; family WHST01; genus JBOHBN01. The sequence continues at coordinate 4,458 of JBOHBN010000304.1, forward strand.
ACTATGAGGCGATGGTCGAGCAGGTGCGCGGTGACCTGCCCGGGCTGGAACGGGTGGTGTACCTGGGCTCGCCGGAGTGGGACGCCCTGTTCGGGCACCGGCCGGACTCCGAGTCGTTCGCGGAGCTGGAGGCGGCGCTGTCACCGGACGACGCCATCAATATCCAGTACACCTCCGGCACCACGGGCTTCCCGAAGGGCGCCACTCTCTCCCACCACAACCTGCTGAACAACGGCTTGTACATCGGCGAGCTGGTGGCGTACTCCGAGCAGGACCGGGTGTGCGTGCCGGTGCCCTTCTACCACTGCTTCGGCATGGTCCTGGCGAATCTCGCGATCACGACGCACGGCGCGTGCATCGTCATCCCGGCGCCGACCTTCGATCCCGAGGCGAGCCTGCGGGCCGTCCAGGAGGAGCGGTGCACCTCGCTGTACGGGGTGCCGACGATGTTCATCGCCGAACTGGGCCTCGAGGACTTCGGGTCGTACGACCTGTCCAGCCTCCGTACCGGCATCATGGCCGGCTCGCCGTGCCCGATCGAGGTCATGAAGCGGTGCGTGGCCGAGATGAACATGACCGAGGTGTCCATCTGCTACGGCATGACAGAGACGTCCCCGGTCTCGCTGCAGACCCGGGTCGACGACGAGCTCGAACGCCGTGTGTCGACCGTCGGTCGCGTGCACCCGCACCTCGAGGTCAAGGTGATCGACCCGGAGACGGGGCTGACCGTGCCGCGTGGTGCGTACGGGGAGCTGTGCACCCGCGGCTACTCGGTGATGCTGGGCTACTGGGAGATGCCGGAGCGCACCGCCGAGGCCATCGATGCCGCACGCTGGATGCACACCGGCGACCTGGCGGTGATGGACGACGCCGGTTACGTAAACATCGTCGGCCGGATCAAGGACATGGTGATCCGCGGCGGGGAGAACCTGTACCCGCGCGAGGTCGAGGAGTTCCTCTACGGCCACCCCGCGGTGGCCGACGTCCAGGTGGTCGGCGTGCCCGACCGTACCTACGGGGAGGAGCTGTGCGCGTGGGTACGCCTGCGGCCCGACGCCCAGGCCAACGAGGACGACATCCGCGACTTCTGCCGCGGCCGGCTCGCCCAGCAGAAGATCCCGCGCTATGTCGTGTTCGCGGAGGAGTTCCCCATGACGGTCACCGGCAAGGTCCAGAAGTTCAAGATGCGCGAGGAGTCCGTACGCCGGCTCGGCCTCGAGGACGCCGCCGCCATCCAGCACGCCTGAGGCAGGTTGTCAGAACCTCACGGGGCTATAGCCCGCTGAGGTTCTGACAACTCAGCCGAGGCGGCGGATGATCCCCGCGGCGATGCGGCCGACGACGAGCCAGAACACCGCGGCCAGGCCGTAGTTCACCAGCACGGCCACCCGGTGGTCGTCCGGCGTGAACAGGTGACCGAAGAACAGTACGAGCCCGTCCGCCCAGGAGCGGACGAACTCCACCAGCGAGTTGCTCGGGTTGACCGGGAAGATCGCGAACACGATGCGAAACGCCAGGACCACCGCGAAGACCACGGCGACGATCGTGACCACCGAGGTCGCGATGCGTACGAGCCGTACGCGCAGGGCCCGCAGGTCCGCCCGCCAGGCCTGCCTGCGCTCTCGCCTGCGCGCCTCGGCGCGCTGCCGCTCGTCGGCGGCGGCGCTGCGCTCGTCCTGCCGCTCTGTGTGCTCGGCGGCGCGCTGCCGCTCGTCGGCGGCGGCGCTGCGCTCTGACTGCCGCTCTGTGTGCTCGGCGGCGTCCTGCCGCTCGTGGTCCTGGTCGGTGTCCGCCACGGCGGCCATTGTGCTGCATAGGGTACTGATGTGCACCTACACGGCAGCGAGTTTCTTGTCGGCTTCGACCTCGACCTCACCCTGACCGACCCGAGGGCCGGGATCCGCCGGGTCTACGAGGAGGTCTCCAGGCGCACCGGTGTCTTCATCGACGTCGATCTCGTGGTGAGCCGCCTCGGGCCGCCCCTGGAGTGGGAGATGAGCCAGTGGTTCCCCGCCGAACGGGTGGCCGAGGCCTCCGACCTGTACCGCTCGATGTACGAGCTGGCTATCCCGGAGACCACGCTGTTGCCCGGCGCGGACGCCGCGATCGACGCCGTCCGCGCGGCCGGTGGCCGGGTCCTCGTCGTGACCGCGAAGCACGACGCGAGCGCCGAGGCGACCCTGCGTCACGTCGGCCTCGAGGTCGACGAGATCGTCGGCTGGCGCTGGGCGGAGGCAAAGGGCGACGCGCTGCTCGAGCGCGGTGCCGGGGTGTACGTGGGCGACCATCCAGGCGATGTCCGCGCCGCCCGCCGGGCGAAGGCCGTCGCCGTCGGCGTGCGTACGGGCGGGGTCGAGCCCGAGGGTGCCGACGTCGTCCTCGACGACCTGACCGGGTTCCCCGCGTGGCTCCGGGGCTACGTCCTGGATGCGCGGTTGGCGACGCTGGGGGCCCGGCTGCGGGAGCTGGAGAGCGTGATCGTGGCGTTCTCCGGTGGCGCCGACTCGGCGTTCGTGCTCGCGGCCGCGGTCCGTACCCTCGGTGCCGACAGGGTCGTGGCGGCGACCGCGGTCTCGCCGAGCCTGCCGGCGACCGAGCTGGAAGCCGCCCGCGAGTTCGCTGCCGGCCTGGGCGTACGCCACCTGGCGCCCCGCACAGACGAGATGAGCCGCGACGGCTACCAGGCGAACGCCGGTGACCGATGCTACTTCTGCAAGGCCGAGCTGCTCGACGTGCTCGCCCCGCTCGCCGAGCAGAAGGAGAGCGCGTACGTGGTCACGGGCACCAACGCCGACGACGCGCTCGCCGGCTTCCGTCCGGGGATCCGCGCGGCTGCGGAGCGCGGTGCGGCCACCCCGCTGCTCGATGCCGGCCTGACCAAGCAGCAGGTCCGCGAGGCGAGCCGGCGGTGGGGCCTTTCCACCTGGGACAAGCCGGCGGCCGCATGCCTGTCCAGCCGCATCGCCTACGGCGTCACGATCAGCCAGCACCGGCTCGCGCGCGTCGAGCGTGCCGAGGCCGCACTCCGCGACGCGCTCGCCTACGAGGAGATCCCGGTACGCAACCTGCGGGTGCGCGATCTCGGCGAGTTCGCGCGCATCGAGGTCGACGGGGCCTGCGTGGACGCAGTGGCATCCTCGGCCAGGTGCGTCGCTGCCGTCCAGGGTGCGGGCTTCGAGCAGGTCGAGGTCGATCGCAAGGGTTTCCGTTCCGGTTCGATGAACGAGCTGTTGAGCGGACGTCTCGACGGTGCACAGTCGGGAGGCGCTACGCTGACGCGCGAGGCCGCAGGAGAGGACGAGTGACACTGTGCCGACCGGCAAGGTCCGGTTCTACGACCGGGACAAGGGATTCGGCTTCCTGAGCCGAGACGACGGCGGTGACGTCTACGTGCACTCGTCGGCGCTGCCGTCGGACGTCACCTCATTGCGGTCGGGCCAGCGGGTGGAGTTCGGCGTGGCCGAGGGCCGGCGTGGCCAGCAGGCGCTGTCCCTGCGGCTGCTCGATCCCACCCCGTCCGTGTCCGCCGGCCAGCGCAGGAAGCCGGACGAGATGGCCGTCATCGTCGAGGACCTGATCAAGATGCTCGACACCGTGGCGGCGAACTATCGTAGGGATAAGCACCCCGACAACCGCATGGCCGGCCGGCTCGCGACCGTGCTACGCGGTGTCGCCGACGACATCGAGCACTAGCCGTAACCGCCGGCCCCCACCCGTCGATATATACAGTAGGAAACCCCGAGGGACGGATACCCATGGCAGCCCGCCTAGTACTCGACGCGACCTGCGCAGCAGCCGTGGAGGCCGCGCGCGCGGCGGCGCGCGATGCCGCCGTGAGCCCGGACTCGGTCGGCGAGCACCTCGAGGTGTGCGCCGAGGGTGACCGGGTCGCTACCCACGCGTTCGCCTGCCTCGACCTCGCGTACCGGGGGTGGCGGTGGTCGATCACCGTCGCCCGGGCCTCCCGCGCCCGGCAGGTCACCGTCTCCGAGGTGACTTTGCTGCCCGGTCCTGACGCGGTCGTCGCCCCGGCGTGGGTGCCATGGGAGGAGCGGGTGCGCCCCGGCGACCTGGGTCCTGGCGACCTGCTGCCGACCGCGCCCGACGACCTTCGCCTGCAACCCGGCTACACCGATGCCAGCCCCGACGCCGACCCGCTGACCTGGTGGGAGCCCGGCCTCGGCCGCACGCGCGTGCTTTCCAGGCGCGGGCGCGGGGAGGCAGCCGAACGCTGGTACGACGGCGAGCCGGGCCCAACCGCGGCCATCGCGCGTACGGCTCCGGCGGCCTGCGCCACCTGCGGTTTCCTGCTCCCGCTCGCCGGGTCGGTCGGCCAGCTCTTCGGAGTCTGCGCGAACGAGTTCGTCCCGGACGACGGCAGGGTGGTGAGCCTCGACCACGGTTGCGGCGGCCACAGCGAGGTGGTCACGGAGGCGACCGACTCCGGCGAGACGCAGCTCGAGCCCACGATCGACGAGATCGGTTTCGACGTGCTCGACGTCGGCCGTACCGCCGCGGCGGCCTCCCAGACCGACGACCTGGTCGAGGAGTCGCTCGGCCACAGCTGACCGCCGCTGTTGCCGGGCAGCATGGTCGCGGCTGCTTTCCGTCAAGTTGGTTGATTCCTTGTAGCCGGGGTGGCGCATCGTCGGTGATGGGTACACGTCTCGCCCCCGCCGCGACCTGGCACAGCCCGACCGGAAATGCGCGCCTCGTGGTCGCAGCACCGGAACTCGGGCATTCCCCTGAAGATCGTCAGCAGGCGAATGTGGGAGTACCGCACCCACGGAATGAAGGTGGGAGCGAAAGCGCGACCGGCGCCCTCCCTTCTTGATCATCGCGAGCCTCACCGACCGTAACTGGGTTTGACGCAAAGTCCCCAAGAAACTCCGGCCTTTACGGACCGAACACGGAGCTTTGCGGATTTCGCGTTGGCCGAAAATCGAGTTCCCACTTCCCGCGTGGTCACCAAACGGGGTGGAACTGTTCGGCCCAGTGATCGTGACTTATTGAAGATCAAAGTCCATGGGTCCGGACGGAGTCACTACGGGCCATGTCGGGCTGTGATGGCGCGGCTGCGCTTCGGCGAACTTTATGAAGCCGCGGTTTTGCGCCGTGAACGGCTCTAGAGTCCCTGTGCAGCGGGCACTACCACGAAGGGAAGTTCGTGTCATGGCTCTACTTGTCCCCCATGAGTCCACTGTTTCGGCGAGCACGCTGACGGCGGTACCCGACCGGGTCCCGGACCGAAGCACCGTCAGCCTTGTGATTCCGACCCTCAACGAGGCGGAGAACCTTGCTCATGTGCTGCCGACCATTCCGTATGTCGTCGACGAGCTGATCATCGTCGACGGTCAGTCGACCGATGACACCTTGGACGTCGTACGTGAGCTGCGCCCTGACGCCGTGATCGTGCAGGAGCCTCGCCACGGAAAGGGCCATGCGCTCGCTGCTGGCTTCGAGGCCTGCAAGGGGGACATCATCGTGATGATGGATGCCGACGGCTCGATGGCGTCGGCTGATGTCGGCGTCTTCGTCGCGACACTGGAAGCCGGGGCGGACGTGGTCAAGGGATCACGCTTCCTGCAAGGCGGTGGAAGCAGCGACCTCACCCTGCTTCGCACGTTCGGAAACTTCGTGCTCACCCAGACTGTCCGGCTGGCCTTCGGCGGCCGGTACTCTGATCTGTGCTATGGCTACATGGCGTTCTGGAGACATGTGCTGCCGACCTTTGAAGGAGCCGTAGCCGGCTTCGAGATCGAGACGTTCCTCAACATTCGCGCGTTGGCCGCGGGCCTGCGTGTGGTGGAGGTCGCGTCGTTCGAGAGCCGACGGCTCCATGGGGACAGCCACCTGCGCACCTTCCGGGACGGTTCGCGGGTGCTCCGAACCATCGTTCGTGAGCGCAAGAGTCTGACGCGTGCCCGGGCCGGCCTGGGTGTGCCTCGACCCCATCGGGCGCCTACCGCGCACCTGCAGTCAGCCCCGATCCCAGTACCAGCCCGCACCCTTTGGGCAAGAGGCGAGGAGCCAGGGACGTCGCGGCCGTGACATACCAATTCATCCAGACTGATGCCGGAGGTCGAGGGTTGGTACCGATCACGACGTCCGTGGTGATCTGCGCCTACACAATCGACCGATGGCCGGACCTCGTGGCCGCAGTGGGTTCGGTCGGGCACCAGACCAAGCCGGCCGACCAGGTCGTACTGGTGGTGGACCACAACCCGGAGCTGCTCTCGCGCGCCGCGGACGCGTTCGACGGGGTGGAAGTGATCGCCAGCACCGGACGCAAGGGTCTGTCCGGCGCTCGCAACACCGGTACGCTCGCGGCCACCGGTGACGTCGTGGTCTACCTCGACGACGACGCCGTCGCGGAACCCGACTGGTTGGACCGGCTCACCGCTCCTTACTCGGATCCGCGGGTGATCGGTGTCGGTGGTGCCGCGCGACCGTCGTGGGAGACATCGGAACCAGGGTGGTGGCCCGTGGAGTTCAGCTGGGTTGTCGGCTGCAGCTACCGGGGCCAGCCGACCAGTGTCGCGCCGGTCCGAAATCTCATGGGCTGCAACATGTCCTTGCGCCGGCACGCCGTGCAGGCCGTTGGCGGGTTCGACACCGGTCTGGGCCGTACCGCCGACTCCGCCGCCGGTTGCGAGGAGACCGAGCTGTGCATCCGGGTCAGCGAGCGGTTCTCGGACCACGTCTTCTTGTACGAGCCAGGAGCGGCGGTCAGGCACCGTGTGCCTGCGACTCGTGCGTCGTGGCGACACTTTCGCACCCGCTGCTACGCCGAAGGGGTGTCCAAGGCAGGGGTCGCACGTCGGGTGGGCAGGTCGAGGGGCCTGGCGACTGAACGGACCTACGTTCGGCGGACCCTACCCAGCGGTGTGGTACAGAACCTGACGCGTACTTTCCGGGGCGAGGTAACCGGCATGGTGCGGGCCGCCGCCATCGTGGCAGGGCTCGGTTTCACAGTTGCGGGATTTGTGTCCGCACGCTCGCGTGTGCCGAGCGGCTCTGCGTCGCGAGCCGAGACAGTCGCTCCTGTATTACCGCTGATCGTGGATCTTGACGCGCCGTCGACGGTGCTGCCGGTTCGAAATGACCGGTACGGTAGCGCGCTGTGCCTAGTAATGCGTGACGGTGACCCCATCGCCAAGACGCGAGTCGACTTGGACGGCGACGAGCTTCTCAGCTGCGACCTGCTCAGGCACATGGCGTCGCAGCCGCCGCGATCGGGTGGTGACCCGAAGCAGGCCGCTGGTACTGTCACCGTCCAGGCTGCCGCCATTTCGACAATGGCCCCGTGCGCGGGTGTGACGGTCGTCATCGCTACCCGGAATCGACCGGATCAGCTCGTCCAGTGTGTGACCTCGGTACTGAGCGGCACGATCGCCCCGGACCGGGTCGTCGTGGTGGACAACGCGCCTTCGGGCGACCGGGCTGCCGAGCTGGTTTCCCGGCTCGCCGAGCACGACCTTCGTATCACCTATGTCCGCGAAGACCGCCCAGGTCTGGCGAATGCGCACAATGCCGCACTGCCGCACCTTGCCGGCGAGGTGGTCGCGTTCACCGACGACGACGTACTGGTGCACCAGCGCTGGTTGGAAAGACTGGTCCGCGCGTTCGCCGACGACCAGCAGGTCGTGTGCGTCACGGGCATGATCGCCCCTCGTGAGCTTGACACCTTGCCCCAGCAGTGGGTGGAAGGCCAAGCAATCTACGACAAGGGTCTGCAACGCAGGGTCTTTGACACCGGCGCTCACCGCCCGGACGATCCACTGTTCCCCTATACCGCCGGGGCGCTGGGATCCGGCGCGAACATGGCCTTCCGCGCGGACTACCTCACGGCTTCCGGAGGGTTCGACACGGCACTAGGGGCAGGCACATTGGCCATGGGCGGTGATGACCTGGCTGCCTTCTACGACGTCGTTCGCAGCGGGCACCGGCTTGTCTATGAGCCGTCAGCGATCGTGTTGCACGAGCACCACCGGGAATGGTCAGCATTGCGTAGGCAGGTGTACGGGTACGGAGCGGGTCTGGGTGCCCATCTGACCAGGTGCCTGCTGCGCGACCCGCGAACGGCGTGGGTGCTGTTGCGCAACGGCAGGGCCACGAGTCGACGCGCAACCCAGATCCTGCACCCTTCGATAGGGGATGGCCTGCCGCCGTATCCGCAGGAGCTCAGCCGCGAGCAACGCCGGGGGCTGATGTCTGGACCATGGCGTTACCTGTTGAGCCGCAATCGTGCGCGGATTGCTCGACGAAAGGCCCTCCAATGAGCCCGACCATCCCGATCCTGCTCTACCATTCGGTCAGCGACCAGCCAGCCGGCCGCTTCCAGACGTTCACGGTGCGCCGGCGACAGTTCGCCGCCCACCTGGACCGGTTGGGCGCACTCGGCTTCTCAGCGATGTCCATCGGCCGGCTCATCTCCCTCCTGCGGGCGGGCGAGCCCGTGCCGGAGCGGAGCGTGGTCCTCACCTTCGACGACGGTTTCGCCGATTTCGCAACGAATGCGTGGCCGCAGCTGCAGGCACGTGGGCTGCCGGCCACCTTGTACGTGACCGCGGGTTTCCTGGATGGCCGCAGTGACTGGTTGGCCCCTCTGGGGGCCGGGCGGCTGCCGATGCTCACGTCCGGCCAGCTGTCTGAGCTGGCGGCCGGCGGCGTCGAGGTCGGGGCACACACCATGACCCATCCACAGCTGGACTGCCTGCCGTTGTCGGCGGCCCGGCGGGAGATCGTGGACAGCAGGGATGCGCTCGAGCAGTTGCTGGGTCGCCGCGTGGACACTTTCGCCTACCCCCACGGCTACCACGACAAGCGCGTCAAGCGGCTCGTCGCCGAAGCCGGCTACACCTCGGCGACCGCCGTCCGCGACGCCCTCAGCCATCCGGGCGATGACCCGTTCGCCCTGGCACGAGTCACCGTGACGGCCGACCACGACATCAGCCGGATCGATCACATCCTTCTCGGGAATGGTTTGCGCCGGGTACCAGCCCGCGAGCTGTGGCGCACGGTGGCATGGCGACAGGTGCGTCGAGGCCGTCGCCGGCTTGCGGATCGTCGACGACCGGCGGGGGCGTCCCGATGACGACGCCCGTGGTTTTGTCGCCGGCGCCGCGTGACAGGTGGCGTGCCGCTCTCGTCGGCGGACACGGTGCGCTGCCTGAGCACACTCCGGAGTGGGTCGATGCCCTGTGCGCGACGGGGCGGTATCGAGATGCCAGCCGACTGTACGTCCTCGCGGAGGGCCGCGAGGTCGTGCTGCCCATGGTCGAGCGCCGTGGGCTCGTAGGCGCAGGAGGATGGCTTCAGTCCTACCCCGCGGGTTGGGGCATGGGTGGGCTCGTTGGTTCCGACGTCGACGTCGCGGTGGCGCGGGCCGTGCTGCGCGACCTGCGGGGGCTTGATCGGCAACGGATCGGGATACGGCCGGATCCGCTTGCCTGGCCCGTCTGGGCGAAGGCAGCTGCTGCCGAGGACGTAATCGTCGTGCCGCGGCGGGCGCACGTGGTGGATCTGCACGCTGGCGTGGACGCCGCCTGGTCTGGCTTGTCCAAGTCGGCGCGGCGCGGCACTCGTGTGGCCGAGCGCGCTGGTATCCGGGTCGAGGTGGACCGCAGCGGGGAGCTCATCGACGACTACTACCGGCTGTTCCTGCTCTCGTTGGACCGTTGGGCCGAAAACCAACACGAGCCCCGTGTGCTGGCTCACGCCCGCGCCCGTCGGCGTGACCCGCTGGCGCACCTGCATGCGATGAGTGAGGCACTGGGCAAGAGCTTCGCAGTCACCTTGGCCTACCTGGAGGGTGTGCCGGTCTTCGGGGCGATCACCCTGTTCGGCCAGACCGCCCATGACACGCGGGCCGCGATGGACCGTGCCCGGGTCGGAACGACTCGCGCAGGCGACCTCGTGCAGTGGACGACCATGCAGCTGGCTTGTGATCTGGGGTGCACCGCATACCACCTGGGAGAGTCGGGCCAGTCGAGCACGCTCGCCGCGGCCAAGGAGAAGTACGGCGCTCGCCCCTACGACTACGGCGAGCTGCGCGTGGAGCGACTGCCTTGGACCCGGACTGACACGGCTGTACGGACGGGAGTGAAGCGTCTACTCGGGTTCCGCGATGTCTGACGGTGGGAATCCCGGTCATCCTCTGGCTGGTCGCCCATCCCGGATCGCGGTGCTGGCGATGTTGGTGGTGGCCTGCCTGCTCGCGTCCTGCAGCGCAGCTGCGGGCAGCGACCGCGGTGGTGTCTTCTCTTCTCCGAAGCCGGGCCAGCAGAGTGCGCTCGACGAAAGCTTCGACGGCGACGTGCTCGACGACTCGGTCTGGAGTACCTGCTACTGGTGGGCAGATGACAACGGCTGCACCATCGCCTCCAACCACGAGCTCGAGTGGTACGTGCCGGAACAGGTGAATGTTCGCGACGGAGCGCTCCGCCTCACGGCGGCTCACCGAGATGTCACCGGCTCGGATGGCAAGCAGTACCCGTATGTCTCCGGGATGGTTACCACGGGACCGCCCGCTGATGGGGAGAAGCCCAAGCTCGCCTTCAGGTACGGTACGGTCGCGGTGCGCTTCCAAACGCCCCGGGGACGCGGATTGTGGCCCGCGATCTGGATGCTGCCCGCCAACCAACAGTCCCGTCCGGAGATCGACCTGCTGGAGGCGTCAGCCAGATATCCCGGGCAAGTGATGATGCACGTACACCCGAACGATGGGCCGTCGGAGGGGAAGAACATCCGGCTGCCCGAGCGATCCACCCTGTCCAGCGGGTGGCACACCGTGCGCCTGGACTGGCAGCCCGATCGGCTGGTGTTCTTCCTCGACGGCGCAAAGGTCTGGCAGGTGTCCGGCACCCAGGTGCCGCAGGAACGGATGTACCTGGTGATGAACCTGGCCGTGGGGGGCACGTATGGCGGGCAACCCGACAGCTCAGCGTTCCCGGCCACGCTCCGCATCGACCACGTCCGGATCCGAGTGGCGCCCTGACGTGAACATCGGAGCCACCGCCGCAGTCGCCGCGCACCTGCGCGATCCATTACGTCGCAACGCGGACGCGCTCATCCTCGGCACGGGAATCACCTCCGCCTTGGGGCTTGCCTTCTGGGCACTCGCCGCCCGATGGCTCTCCACGGAAACGGTGGGCATCGGGGCCGCGTTGGTCTCGACAGTCACGTTGCTGGCCAATCTGGCTACTTTGGGCCTGCGCAACGGCTTGGTCCGTTTCCTGCCCTTATCCGGTGTCGCTACTCGCCGGCTCATCCTCAGCAGCTACGCCGTGTGTGCTGTAGCGGCCGTGCTTGCAGCTGGGATCTTCCTGCTCGGCCAGCCGCTGTGGGCAGGACGGCTCGGCTTCCTGCGCGCCAACCCGACGAGCGTCATCGCCTTCATAGTCGCTACCGCGTTCTGGGTGATCTTCGTCCTGCAAGACCAAGTGCTCATCGGCCTGCGCCGCAGCGTGTGGGTGCCGGTCGAGAACACGTTCGCTTCCGTGCTCAAGATCGCCGTGTTGCCGCTGGTCGCGACCGCTGCGGCCTGGTCCATCTTCACCGCCACCGTGATACCGACCGCTCTGGCCGTCATCTTCATCACCGCACTCATTCTGCGGTTCGCGGGCCAGGCCGCCTCCCGAGACCAGAGACCGGTGGCAGAGACACGTGTCCCGGTCTCGCAGCTGATCCGTTTCGCCGCCTCGGACCATGCAGCCGGGTTGCTGTGGATGTGCACCGCGGACGTGTTGACTTTGATAGTGCTGCACCAGTCGGGCGCGGAGGCCAGCGCCTACTACTACATGGCGAACACCATCGGGTACTCCCTCTACCTGGTCACCAGCAACGTCGGTAGCGCGCTCATCGCCGAGTCGGCCCACGACCCGGGCCGGTCCATCACGCACGCGCGGCAAGCCCTGCTGCACAGCGCACGTATGGTCATCCCACTGGCCGCCGTCGGGATACTTTGCGCTCCGCTGGTGCTGGATGTGCTGGGCCGCGACTACGCACGCAATGCCGCCCCTGCGTTACAGCTCATCCTGGCCTCGGCCGTCCCGCAGCTGATCGTCGGGATCAGCGTCAGTACCGCGCGCGTGCGCCGGGAGATGCGAACGGTCGTCGGGGTGTATGCCTTCACCGCCTTCGCAACCTGGGGCGGCAGCTGGTTCGCGCTCGGGTGGTGGGGGGTCACTGGCGTCGGTGTGGCCGTCCTGGTCAACCAGTGTCTCGTCGCCGCTTTCCTGCTGGCGACCGGACGCACTGGCCTCTGGCCCGACCGGAACGGCTGGCGCGACCTGGCGCGCGGGGTGGAGCAACTGCCGCTCATGTTGCGCCGGCGACGCAGCCGTCGAGAGCTCAAGCGTCGGCTGGCGCCGGCCCTCGACGCGTGTGGGCTGGCGCCGCGGCGCGCGCCGAGCATGCTGACCTCCGACTCGGACACCGTCGTGGTGGCCTTGCCCGAGCCCCCAGAACCCGTGGTCCTCAAGATCGCCACCTCGGCGGCCGCCGCGTCCGGGCTGGACCGGCACGCTGAGACCGTGACCAGGCTGCATGCGCAGCTCGCTCCCGAGCTCGCGATACTGCTGCCGCGCGTACTGCGCCGCGCCGTCGTGGACGGCAACCCGGTCCTGGCGGAGACGCGGCTGCCGGGCACCGTGGCCAGTGAGCTCGAGCCGACAGCAGGGACCACCGCCATCGAGGCGATGAGGAGCATCCACGCGGCGACGGCTCGACAGCAAACCGCCGATGAGCAATTGCTCACCAGCTGGATCGATGAGCCCTCGCAGGCCCTCCGGCGAGTCGGACGCGCCTACGGGCTGGTCGCCGATGCGGCCAACGTCGACCGACTTGCTGAGGCGCTGCGCCAGGATTGGCTCGGCCAGGAGTTGACGGTGAGCTGTGTGCACGGGGACTTCTGGCCGGGAAACGTGCTCGTCGACATCGACTCGAGCCGGGTGAGCGGCATCGTCGACTGGGAGAACGGGTCTGCGATAGGTCTGCCGGACGCCGACCTGGTCCACTGGTGGCTCTCGGCGCAGCCGACGGAACTTGGCGCGGCTGTTCGCGATGTGCTGCGCGACCCCCGGCGCGTGCAGGACGGCCTGGCCGACCTCGGGATCACGCTGCCGAATCCCCAGCTGCGAATAGAGCACGTCGTCCTGCTCGCTTGGCTGGGGCACGTCTCTGCGACCATTACCCGGGCTTCACGCAACCGGCTCGGGCTGGTGTGGCTCACCCGCAACGTGCGTCCAGTTACCCGGCTGTTCGGCGCCCAGGGTGAACGGCTCCCGGTCGGAGCGCCGCAATGACGACAGAGACCACGCGCGTCCTACGACGGGAACGCCTGCCCGTCGTAGGACAGACCAGCCACTATGCGGTGCGACCGCACGTGCAGAGCTTGCTCACCGCGCTGCGCCCGCAATGGCCCGTGCTCGCGGTGGTTGCGTTCGCCGTCCTGTTGTGGGTCGGAAGCCTCCTTGGTGCCAACCCGCGACAGATGGACCAGCTCGGGCTCATCTCGTTGTGCAACGTCGCCACCGCGGTGGCCCTCGTCGTGCTGCTGGTCAGCTTCCTGGTCTGCCTGCACCAGAACCGTCCGGGATGGCTGCTGGGCACGCATCTGGTCACCTACATCGCGCTCATCCACGGCACTCCCGCGGTCCTGTACGGGACGCTGCGTTATGCGTGGGCGTACAAGCACGTCGGTATCGTCGACTACATCCTGCGCACCGGGACCGTCGACCCGAGCATCAGCGTAAACGCGATATACCACAACTGGCCCGGGTTCTTCGCCGGCAGTGCCCTGTTGTCCTCAGCGGCCGGACAGCAGAATTCGTTACCTATCACCCTGGAGATGGCCTCATGGGCTCCGGTGGCGTTCAACCTGATGAACCTTCTGGTGCTGCGCTACCTCTTCCGGGGCCTCACTCGCAACCGGCAGCTGGTCTGGCTCGCCCTGCTGTTCTTCTTCATCATCAACTGGGTGGGGCAGGACTACTTCTCGCCGCAGGCCATGGCCTACGTGCTGTACCTGGCCGTGGTCGGGTTGCTGGTCCGGTGGGTAAACGACCGGACGAGGAACGCCCTGTTCGTCGTGATAGTCGCGGTCGTGGCTGCCAGCCACCAAATCACACCGATGATGTTGTTCCTGGCAGTCAGCGCCCTGGTGCTCCTTCGTCGTACCCGGGGTCGGTACGTGCCCATCATCGCGGTGGGCATCATCTCGGCCTGGGCATTCACCGCGGCGCGCGACTATACCGTTGACAACATCGAGGGCCTGATTGCCGGCTTCACCCACCCGTTGTCCAACGCGGAGACGACGTTGGACAACTCCACCTCCGACTCGGCCGCCCAGCTGCTGGTGCTCTGGGGCGGCCGGTTCACCGCCTGTGCCGCCACAGCACTGGCCGTGCTTGGCGCGTGGCGTAGCTGGCGCCAGGGCACGCCGCGGCTCACAGCCACGATCCTGATGATCCTGCCGGCGGCCCTCGTCGTGGTGGCCGGCTTCGGGGGTGAGGCAGTCCTGCGCGCGTACCTCTTCGCGGCGCCGTTCATCGCGTTCCTTGCGGCGGAAGCCTGCTTTCCGTGGGGCCGTCGCGCGCTGCCGTTCCGCAACGCCCTGGTGGCGGTAGTGGCAGCAAACCTGTTCGTTCCCGGCTTCCTGCTCAGCTACTACGGCAAGGAGCAGGAGAACTACTTCACTCCCGCGGAGGTCCGGACCGCCAGCTGGCTCGACGAGCACGCCACCCCGGGCTCACTCCTCGTGGAAGGAAACACGAACTACCCGAACCAGTTCCTCGACTACGAGAAGTTCACCTATGTCCCCATCGACCGGGAACCAGGAGCGTCCGTCGCCGAGGTGCTCGACCACCCCGCCGGGGAGCTGGACGAGTGGCTGAGCAACCCGCGGTACACCAACTCCTACGTGCTGATCACACGCTCGCAGAAGATCGCCACCACCGACGAACACACACTGCCGGTGGGCGGCCTCGAACGGGTGGAGCAGGCACTGCGCAGATCACCCAGGTTCCAGGTCCTGTACCAGACGCGGGACGCGACCGTCTTCACCCTCGCACCACGGGATGGCGGACCATGACCTCGAGACACATCCTGCTCATCGCAGCGGCGGCTACCGTCACCGCGGCCCTGCTGGGCGTGCTCCTGCTCCTGGTTCCGGGTACCCGCGTAATCTGCGCAGCCGCGTTCTGCCTGCTCGCGCCGGGCTACGGGTGGGCGCGCCGGTTGCCCCTCGGCGACAAAGGGGACCGGTTGGCGATGGCCCTCGTGCTGAGTATCTGTGCCACGGTCGCCGTGGCCACCGCCATGGTCATCGCAGACCTGTGGTCGACGGTGGGCGGACTGGTCGCGCTGGGCGTGATCACCGCAGCTGGATTCGTGCCGGTGGACTCCGTGCGCGCGCTCGCGGCACGGACCGGCGGGGTTTTCCATCTCAGGGGACGCCCCGTGCCGAACCCACCTGAGCCCGGCGGGCGGGGGGTGCGAAGCTGGGGCCCGTGACCGGCGCCGACGACCCGTTCCATACCGCTGCATTGCGTACGCGGGTGCTCGACGCGTGGTCCGCGTCGCCCGCCCGCTTCCGCGAGGACGCGAACACCGAGGAGGACCACGCGCTCGGCGGGTACCGCGACCGGCTCGTGGTCGAGCTCGCGCAGAACGCGGCGGACGCGGCGACCCGCGCGGGAGTCGCGGGGCGGCTGCGGCTGAGCCTAAACGCCACGGAGCTCCGCGCCGCCAACACCGGCGTGCCGTTGAGCGCGGACGGCGTGGAGTCGCTGTCGACGCTACGTGCGTCGGAGAAGCGCGACGGCGAGTCGGTCGGACGGTTCGGGGTCGGCTTCTCCGCCGTCCGTACGATCAGCGACAGCCCGCGCGTCCTGTCCCGCACCGGCGCGGTCCGCTGGTCCCGGTCGGCGACCCTGGACGAGGTGCGTGACCTTCCCTCAGTCGCCGCCGAGCTCGCCCGCCGCGACGACCAGGTGCCGGTGCTGCGGCTGCCGTTCACCGATGCCGGGGAACCGCGCGACGGCTTCGACACCGAGGTGGTGCTCCCGCTCCGCGACGATGCGGCCGCGGCGTACGCGCGCCGGCTGTTCGCCGATGCCGGGCCGGCTCTGCTGCTCGGGCTCCCGGCGCTGCGTACGGTCCAGATCGCCGTCGACGGCGTCGTGCGGGAGCTGCGGGCCAGGTGGGCCGACGACGCTCGTACGGTCGCGATCGACGACGGCGGGAGCGTGACCCGGTGGCGGCTCTCCACCGGATCCGGCAGCCTGGCGCCGGAGCTGCTCGCGGACCGGCCCGTGGAGGAACGCGTGCGGCCGCACTGGTCGGTCGCCTGGGCCGTTCCGGTAACCGACGACGACGTGCCGAGGGCGTTGCCGTCCGGCGTCTCGCCCGTACTCCACGCACCCACCCCGAGCGACGAGTCCATCGACCTGCCCGGCGTGCTGCTCGCTTCGTTTCCGCTCGACCCCGCGCGCCGGCACGTCGCGCCCGGACCGCTGACCGACCACCTCGTCGAGCGTGCCGCGCAGGCCTACGTCGACCTGGTGGCGGACCTCCCACCGTCGGCCGATGTGCTGGAGCTGGTGCCCGGCCCGGTGGCCGCCGGCCAGCTCGACAGTGCGCTGCGGCAGGTGATCGGGACACTGCTGCCTGAGTGCGCGTTCCTGCCCGGCATCGGCGGCGGCCTGCGGATGCGCCCGGTGGACGCGGTGGCCGCCGACGCGCCCGGCGGTCTCCTCGACGTGCTCGCCGAGGTGCTCCCCGCACTGTTGCCCGCACGATGGGCGGCGCGCAGGCGCCAGCTGGGTTGGCTCGGTGTCCGCCGGCTGGCACTGGCCGACGTCGTCGACCTGCTGAGCGACCTGGACCGGCCGCCGCAGTGGTGGCACCGGGTGTACGCCGCGCTGATGCCGGCCGACACCGACCCGCTCGGCGCGCTGCCCGTACCCCTCGCCGACGGCCGCACCGTGCGCGGCCCGCGCGGGGTGCTGCTGCCGTCGCCGGGGCTCGACGTGGCCGCGCTCGCCGCGATCGGCCTGCGCGTCGCCGACGCCGATGCCGTACACCCGCTGCTCCTGCGGCTGGGTGCGGTCGAGGCGACACCGCGCGCCCTGCTCGAGGACCCGAACCTGCGGGCGGCCGTCGCCGAGTCCTGCGACGCCGAGGACCCCGACACCGTCGCTGCTGCGGTGCTGCCCGCGGTGCAGGCGGTCGGGCTCGAAGCGGGCGAGGAACCGTGGCTCGGCGCGCTGGCGTTGCGGGACGCGGACGGTAGCGCCCGCCCCGCCGACGAGCTGCTGCTCCCTGGCGCTCCGCTCAGCCGCGTGATGTCGTCCGACGCACCGTTCGGCTTCGTGGCCTCCGACCTCGTCGACCGGTGGGGCCCATCGACGCTGGAGCGCGTCGGCGTGCTCGCGACGTTCTCCCTCGTACGCGACGAGGACGTCCCGCTGGACGCGGGGGAGTGCGACCACGACCTGGACGGGGAGGACGAGTGGGTCGCCGAGACGCTGGAGGTCGTCGGCGGGGCGGGCGAGCTGCCCAGCGCGATCCCCGAGTTCGTCGCGGTACGCGACCTCGACCTCGTCGACCCGGCCAGGTGGGATGACGCGCTGGCCCTGCTCGCGCGGCCGCCGCTGCGGGCGGCGATGGTCGAACCGGCCGTCGTCGTCGCGTCCGACGGGCGGCACCGGCACGTCCCCTCGTACACCACCTGGTGGCTGCGCGGTCACCCCGTGCTTGCCGGCCACCGGCCGGGCGACCTGCGCGACCCGGACGCCGACGACCTGCTGGCCGAGCTGTACGACGACGCGCCGGCCGGTGACCCGGCACTGCTGGGGGCGCTCGGCGTACGCACCACGCTCGAGGCGCTGCTCGCCGAGCCGGGCGGGCCCGCCGACCTGCTGGACCGGCTGGCCGACCCCGACCACGCCGTCGAGCCCGCGCGGCTCGCGGAGCTCTACGCCGCGCTCGCCACCGTCGACCCGCAGACGGTCAACCCGCCGGACTACGTGCGTGTGGCCGCGGGTGCGCGTACCCGCGTGGGGGCCGCCGCGGAGACCGTCGTGCTCGACGCGCCCGACCTGCTGCCGCTGCTGGGCTTTCGCGACTGCATCGTCGTACGACACGACCGCGCCGAGCGGCTCGCCGCGGTGCTCGACGTCCCGCTCGCCAGCACGGTCGTGCCCGGACGTGTGGAGTCCACGGGCAGCCGTGAGCCGGTCGCCGGGGTACTGCGCGAGGTGCTCCCCGGGCTCCCCGACGGGTATCTCGCGCACGATCCGCTGCTCGTCGACGGCGTGGAGGTCGACTGGCGATGCACCGGCCGGGAGGTGCATGCGGCCTCGCTCGCCGGTCTCG
The DNA here is from genome assembly GCA_050698355.1 of Streptosporangiales bacterium. Taxonomy (GTDB): domain Bacteria; phylum Actinomycetota; class Actinomycetes; order Streptosporangiales; family WHST01; genus JBOHBN01. The sequence continues at coordinate 22,839 of JBOHBN010000304.1, forward strand.
CTCGTGGCCTTGCCTGGTACGCGGGCCGCTGGGAGAGCAGGCACCTGCTCGCCGCGCTGCTCGACGACCCGGCCTCGGCGCCCGCGCTGCTCACCGAGGCGCGCCTCGACGTACCCACGCTCTCCGGCTGACTGTCCGCCCACCACCCACTCGAGTGATCGTGAAAGGTCGCCGTAGCTATAGCATCGAACATCCTTCATGATCACCGGACGGAGGAGCACCGATGGAACGTATCGAGGCCTCGCTTCTCATTCCCGGCAACACCGAGCCAGTCCCCGACGGGGTAGTCGTCCTCGATGAGAGTGGGACGATCTCCTACGCCGGGCCTGCAGCCGAGGCGCCGCACACGTCGGGCGCGACCATCACGCGGGCGGCCGCTGTCATGCCAGGCATGTGGGACTGCCACGGCCACTTCATGGGCATGCGTACCCTCGACCTCGAGAAGATGCCGCACGAACCGGTCGCGGTCCGCGCAGCCCGGTGTGCTCGTGACCTGCGCGCTGCTCTCGACGCGGGCGTCACCTCCGTACGAGAAGTCGGCGGCCTGGGGGTTTACCTTGCCCGCCCGCTAGAGGAGGGCTTGCTCGAGGGGCCGAGCGTGTACGGCGCCGGATCGATACTCAGCACCACCGGGGGTCATGGCGACCTGCATTCGCTGCCGCTGTCCTGGGTGAGCGACTTCGCCCACCAGGGCGGGAACCAGCGACTGTGCGACGGCACCGACGACTGCATGCGGGCGGTGCGCGAACAGCTACGCGTGGGCGCCAAGGTGATCAAGGTCTGCGCGTCCGGCGGTGTGATGTCCGTGGTCGACGACCCGGTGCACCAACAGTTCACCCGCGCCGAGCTGCGGGCCATCGTCGAGGTCGCGGCGATGGCCGATCGCGCCGTGGCCGCGCACTGCCACGGCAAGCCGGGCATCATGGCCGCGCTGGATGCCGGGGTACGCACCATCGAGCACGGCACCTATCTCGATGAAGAGGCCTGCGACGCGATGCGCGAGACGGGGGCGATGCTCGTTCCGACTCTGACGATCGTGGACGAGATCCTTACCGCTGGCGGCGCCCCGGAGTATGCGATGGACAAGCTCCGCGGCATCGCCGAGCGTCATCGAAAGGCCGTCGCGCTCGCGCACGAACGCGGAGTCACCATCGTGTCCGGCACCGACATCGCTTTCTCGGGCCGAGACCTACCCAACTCGTGGGGACGCAACGGGCGCGAGCTGCCCCTCCTGGCCAACGCCGGGCTCACACCGCTCGAAGCCATCGAAGCAGCCACCGCCAACGGTCCGCTCACCCTCGGCCCGCAAGCTCCCCGCAGCGGCCGTCTCGCTGAAGGCTGCGACGCCGACGTGATCACCCTCGACGCCGACCCCACAGCAGACATCACCGTGCTCGCCGACCCCTCCCACGTCACGGCCGTGTGGAAAGCCGGCAAGAAGGTCAAGGCGTAAGCGATCATGGGAAGCCCGCCCGTGGCCGGCAACGGGTGCTCTTCCCACGATCATGGACGGGCACGGCCGGGGTAGCGTGTCAGTGCTTGTACGGGCTGCGGAAGAAGTAACCCATGCCCACGACACCGAGCACGACACCGGCCACGCAGACCCAGGTCCACCAGCGGTCTTGCGGGTCCAGGTAGTCGCGGCAGAAGAACAGGACGGCCAACGCCACGACCCAGCACGCGGTGATCACGCCGACGGTGAGCAGGCCGTTCGGCTTCAACGGCGGCGGGCTCGAGTGGACCTTGCGCGGCACACTGCGAGCCTACTGGCGAGGGGAGGGCGTCGTCTCGTGCGGCACACTGCGAGGCGGAGTCCTACTTGCCGAGGCGGACGTCGCTTCGCACGCACACCCTCGAGGAGATCACATGGGGCCTACCGAGAACGCCACCCGCCGGGCCGGCCCGGGCGCCCTCATCGACAGGTACTTCGGCATCACGGCACGCGGCTCGACGTACGGCCGGGAGATCCGCGGCGGCATGGTCACCTTCGTCACGATGTCCTACATCGTCGTGCTCAACCCGATCATCCTCGGCACCGCGGCTGACCTGAACGGCACCGTGCTAGGCGCCGGCCGCGTCGCCGCCGCCACCGCGTTGCTCGCGGGCATCACCACCATCGCGATGGGCCTGGTCGGCCGGTACCCGCTCGCGCTGGCCGCGGGTCTCGGCATCAACGCGATCGTCGCCGCGCTCGTCGCCAGCAAGACGATGACCTGGCAGGAGGCGATGGGCCTGGTCCTGATCGAGGGCGTGGTCATCACGATCCTCGTGCTGACCGGGTTCCGTACGGCGGTGTTCAACGCGATCCCCGTACAGATCAAGACCGCGATCGCGGTCGGCATCGGGATGTTCATCGCGTTCATCGGGTTCGTCGACGCCGGCTTCGTGCACCGTCCCGAGCAGGGCTCGGTGCCGGTCGAGCTGGGCATCGGTGGTCAGCTGCACGGCTGGCCCGTCCTGGTCTTCGTCATCGGCGTGCTGCTCACCGGCGTCCTCGTGGCACGCCATGTCCGCGGCGGGATCCTGATCAGCATAATCGTCACGACCGTGCTCGCCGCGATACTCCAGTGGGCCTTTAACATCGGGCTCGCCCCGAAGAACCCGACCGGTTGGGGCAACGCAGCACCGCAGCTGCCGGACACGATCTGGCGGCTGCCCGACCTCGGGCTGATCGGGCAGGTGAGCCCGTTCGGCGCGTTCGGCCGGATCGGCATCCTGGCCGGGATCCTACTGGTCTTCTCGCTGATGCTTTCGGACTTCTTCGACACCATGGGTACGGTAGTCGGCGTCGGCGCGGAAGCCGGGCTGCTCGACGACCGGGGCAACCTGCCGGGGATCGGCCGGGTTCTTCTCATCGACTCGCTAGCGGCAGCGGCCGGCGGCGCGGCGTCGGTGTCGTCCAACACCACGTACGTGGAGTCCGCGTCGGGTGTCGGCGAAGGCGCACGGACCGGCCTGGCGAGCGTGGTGACCGGTGTGCTGTTCCTGCTCTCGATGTTCCTCGCGCCGCTCGTCGAGGTGGTGCCGGCGCAGGCCGCGGCACCGGCGCTGGTGGTCGTCGGCTTCTTGATGATGACCCAGGTGGCCGGGATCGACTGGACCGACTACGGCGTCGCCATCCCCGCGTTCCTCACCATCGTGGTGATGCCGTTCACCTACTCGCTGGCGAACGGCATCGGTGCGGGCTTCATCAGCTACGTCGTCGTACGAGCGGTGCAACGCCGCGGACGCGAGGTGCACCCGCTGCTGTGGGTCGTCGCGGTGCTGTACGTCGCCTACTTCGCCATCGCACCGATCCAGTCGTTGCTCGGTATTTAGGAAGCCGAGTTTCACCGGAACCGCCGACGGGGTACGTGCGGGATGGTAGGTAAGTGGCCCGCCAGCAAGACCTCGCGTCTCGCTATCTGATACAGGATGCGTAATGCCCGTATGGGCGGATCGTCCTTTACGTTAGCCTCGCTAACGACTATAGTTGCGACAGTGCCTTCCGTTGCCTCCACGTCTCGAACACCGGCCGTACGTACCGCAGCGGAGCTGGCGAGCACCCTGCGCGTATCTGTCCTGCGACTGTCCAGGCGACTTCGCTCGCAACGCGAGCAGTTCCTTGACCTGCCCGGACCGCAGGTGGCCGCGCTGCTCTCGCTCGAACGCCACGGCGCGTTGACGCCACACGAGCTCGCCGACTACGAGAAGGTCCGTCCGCCGTCGATGACGCGCATCCTCGCCCAGCTCGAGGAGCGCGGGCTCGTCGACCGCGGGCCGCACCCGTCCGACCGCAGGCAGGTGGTCGTCTCCGCCACGCCGGAGGGCCTGCGTCTCATCAAGGAAGACCGCAAGCGCAGGGAAGCGTGGCTCGCCCAACGACTGCTCGAGCTCAGTCCGGGCGAGCGCGAGGTGCTCCGTGCCGCCGCGCCCGTGCTGGAGAAGCTGGCGGGCGCATGAGCTCCACCAGCTCCACCTTCAGGTCGCTACGCATCCGCAACTACCGCCTCTACTGGGGCGGTGCGATCGTTTCCAACGTCGGCACCTGGATGCAGCGGATCGCCCAGGACTGGCTGGTGCTCAGCCTGTCGCACAGCGGCAGCGGTGGTGCCGTAGCGTCCGGTGTTACTGGCGGCGCCTCGATCGGGATCACCACTGGCCTGCAGTTCCTGCCGTTGCTCCTGTTCGGCCTGTGGGGCGGCGTGCTTGCCGACCGTTACCCGAAGCGCCGGCTGCTCATGTGCACCCAGGTGTCGTTCGGACTGGTCAGTGCGGCGATCGGGGCGCTCGTCGTCAGCGGGCATGTCGAGGTCTGGCACGTGTACGTGCTGGCGCTGCTGTTCGGCTGCGTCACGGCGCTTGACAACCCAACCCGGCAGTCGTTCGCGCCCGAGCTCGTGGGCTCCAGGGACGTCGGCAACGCGGTCGCGCTCAACAGCGCGTCGTTCAACACCGCGCGGCTGCTCGGCCCGGCCGTGGCCGGCGGCCTCATCCACGTCGCCGGCACCGGGCCGGTCTTCTTCATCAACGCGGTTTCGTACATCGGCGTGCTCATCGGGCTGAAGCTGATGCGCCCGAGCGAGCTGCGGCCGGCCGCACGCGCGACGAGGGAGCGGGGTCAGCTGCGGGCCGGTCTGAGCTACGTGGCCGCTCGGCCCGAGCTGCTGCTGCCGATGATCGTCGTGGGCTTTGTCGGCACGTTCGGCTTCAACTTTCAGCTCATCACCGCGTTGATGGCCAAGGAGGTATTCCACCGGGGCGCGGGTGCCTTCGGCCTGCTCGGCAGCGCGGTCGCCGTCGGTTCGGTCTGTGGCGCCCTGCTCGCCGCGCGCAGGACCAGGCCGCGCCAACGCTTCCTGGTCGAGATGGCGGTGCTGTTCAGCGTGCTGGAGATCGCCAGCGCTTTCATGCCGAGCTACCTCTCGTTCGGGCTGATCCTGGTCCCGATCGGCCTCGCGTCCAACGGCATGGCGAGCACGGCGAACGCCTCGATCCAGCTCGCCAGCGCGCCGTCGATACGCGGGCGGGTAATGTCGCTGTACGTGCTCGTCTTCGTTGGAGGGACAGCCATCGGCGCCCCCACGATCGGCTGGCTCGCGGGGCGGTTCGGTGCGCAGTGGGGCTTGATCGCCGGCGGGATCCTGTCGCTCGTCCCCACGCTGATCGCCACCCGCGTGCTCACCCGCAGGCGGGGCCTGACACTGCAACCGCATATCCGCCCGTTGCCGCACTGGGAGCTCTCCTCGCACCCGGACGGGCCGGTAGAACAGCAGCGGGCACCGGTCACCGCCGCGGCGGCACCGGATGAGCCGGCCCGGACTCCGTCCGACGGCAGATGAGGCTGTTCGCCGCGCTCGCCCCACCCGACGAGGTGCTCGCCGAGGTGGTCGAGCGGGTGGCGCCCATTCGCGCCAGGCAGCCCGAGCTGCGCTGGGCGCCGGCCGAACGGATGCATCTCACGCTCGCCTTCTACGGTGAGGTGGACGAGGATCCGACACACCGGCTCCGCGGGCGCCTGGCTCGGGTGGCCGGGCGCTACGGGCCACTGACGCTTCACTTCGGCGGCGCGGGTGCCTTCCCCCGGCGTACGCGCGCACGGGTGCTCTGGGTCGGCGTGGACGGCGACCGGGAGCAGCTCTGCCGCCTCGCCGACTCGGCGAACGCCGCTGGCCGGCGGGTCGGCATCGGCAGCGAGGACCGACGCTACCGGCCGCACGTGACAATCGCCCGAGCGCAGGTCCCGCGAGACGTCACCGGACCGGTCGAGGAGCTGGACACGTTCGTGAGCATCTCGTGGACGGCGACCGAGCTCGTGCTCGTGCACAGCATCCCCGGTGCGCAGCCCGCGTACGAGACGCTCGCCGCGTTCCCCCTCTCGCGGGGTGAGTAGTCTGCTCGCGTGAGCCCGCGGATGACCCGGATGGTGCTGTCGCTGCTGCTCGTGGCCCTGGTCGTCACCGTCCTGCTGGGCGCGGCGCTCTCCTGACCTCCTGCCCCTTGGCCCCGTCGCGGCCGTGGCGGGCATGATGGGGCGTCATGGTCCTGGAGTTGCGACACGCCGTGACCGCGAGGGCACTTCGCGCTATGGCAGTCTGCACTCCGTGGGTCGAGGACGAGGTGCGCGGCTTGGGCCGTGTCGTCGGCGCCGGCGACGTCGTCATCGACGTGGGCGCCGCTCTCGGTGTGTACACCAGCGTTCTGTCCCGGCTGGTCGGGCCGGCGGGCCGGGTCATGAGCGTCGAGCCCCTGCCCGGGCTGTACGCGACGGTCGACGGCTGGCTGCGGCTGCGCGCGCCGCGCAACGTCCACCGGTACGCGGTGGCGCTCGGCGCGTCGGCGAGCACCGCCACCCTGAGCGTCCCGGTGCGCCGCGGGCGGCCGGTGGCCGGCCGCTCGGTTTTGACCACGGGAGCGCGGGGGCTGGGATCCAACGCGGAGTTCGCCGGTCAGCTCGAGCGAGAGGTGCCGGTAACGACGCTGGACGGGCTGGTCGACCGTGCGGGGCCCGCGCAGGTGGACTTCGTCAAGGTCGATGTCGAGGGTGCCGAGCTCGCGCTGTTCCGGGGAGCGGAGCGAACGATCGAACGGTTCCGCCCGTACGTGCTCGCCGAGGTCGAGGACCGGCACCTGCGCCGCTACGGTCACACCGCGGACGATGTGGTGTCATGGTTTCGCACTCGGGGCTACGACGTCTCCACGTGGCAGGAAGGGATGTGGCGCCTCGTGCCGAACGTAGCTGAGGGCTGCCGCAACTATCTGTTCCGGGGCCGCCGATGAGTACCAGGTGGCTCCTACGCGGGATCCGCGCGGTGATCGCACTGGCGATCGTCTTACTCCCCGCGTCCGCTTGGCTGGGCGCCGCACCCGCGGCCGCCGCGCCGAAGTCGAACACGAAGTTCAGCTTCACCGACTCCCGTATCGACGCGTGCAGCGGGCTGGCGGTCTCGCCGCAGTGGAAGGGCATAGCCTTCACGATCAACGACCACATGCCGACCCGCGTGTTCGCCGTCAACAAGAGCGACGGCAGCACGGCCGCGACGATGCGGCTCAGCAACGCCGACATGGTCGACTGGGAGGCCATCGGTGCCGACGGGTCGGGAAAGCTGTGGGTCGGCGACATCGGTGACAACGAGAAGACCCGCTCGCACGTCACCGTGTACGAGTTCGATCCGCCGGACCCGTTGGACACCGGCTTCTACGACGCCACCCCGCACGAGCTCACCTACCCCGACGGCGCGCACAACGCCGAGGCGATGCTCGTCGACCCGGACGACGGCACCATCTACATCGCCACGAAGGACTCCGACAAGGGCGGCCTGTACAAGGCCGACCCCGCGTCCGGTGACAGCGAGCTGAAGCGCGTCGTGGACGTCCCGTCCGGCGTGACCGACGGCGCGTTCAGCCCGGACGGGAAGGAGTTCGTGCTCCGCGGGCACGAGTCCGCGTACCTGTACTCGTCCCCGGGCAAGCAGAAGGCATCGTTCGCCCTGCCGAAGCAGAAGCAGGGCGAGGCCGTCGCGTACGCACCGAGTGGCAAGGCGCTGCTGCTCGGCGGCGAGGGCGCGAGCGACGTGCTGCGGCTGAAGCTGAAGGACGTCACCGGCGGTGCGCACGAGCCGACGAGGCATGCGTCCGACACCCATCCGCCGGTTCGGGTGTCCTCCGACGGTGACGACGGCGGGAGCCTGATCAACTGGCTGTTCGTGATCGGACCGTTCCTGATCGCCGCGGTGGCCGGTGTCGTCGCCGTACTGTGGCGCAGGCGCTCCACGCCCGTGCCGGCCGCGACCGGTGCCACCAGCGGGCGGCGCAAGCACGCGTCGGCGCACGCCCGCCGCGGCGACGACGATTGGCCGGACCGCGACGACCGCTGGCCGCTACCTGGCCGCAGCGCGCGCAACGACGACTGGCCGGTGCCAGAGCGTCCCGCCGAGCACGCCGGACATGCCCACGAACCCGGCGCCGGGTCGGGTCCTGGACGGGTGCGGCGGCGCCGCGGTCGCCACCACGGCGACGACTCGCTGCCGTTCTGGCTGCGGGACTGACCGCTCAGCCGGCGTAGCCGTGCGGGTTTCGCTGTTGCCAGCGCCAGTGGTCGGCGCACATCTCGTCCAGCGACCTCTCCGCCCGCCAGCCGAGCTCGGACTCCGCCTTGGCCGGATCGGCGTACGACCCTGGTGCGTCGCCGGCGCGTCGACCGGTCACCACGTACGGGATCGGCTCGCCGACGGCGCGCTCGAACGCATGTAGCACCTGCCACACCGACGAGCCGTTACCGGTGCCGAGGTTCCAGGCAGTGGCGCCCGGCCGCTCGTCGAGGTGGTCGAGCGCGGCGAGGTGACCCCGGGCGAGGTCGACGACGTGGATGTAGTCACGTACGGCGGTGCCGTCCGGCGTCGGGTAGTCGTCGCCGAAGACGCGGAGCTTGTCGCGCCTGCCGACCGCGACCTGCGCGATGAACGGCAGCAGGTTCGCCGGCACCCCTTGGGGGTCCTCGCCGATCGTCCCCGACGGGTGCGCGCCCGCTGGGTTGAAGTAGCGCAGCAGCCCGACCCGCCAGCGGTCGTCCGCCGCTGCAACGTCGGTGAGGATGCGCTCGATCTGCACCTTGGTCCAGCCGTACGGGTTCACGGCGCCGAGCGGCGTGTCCTCGCGTAGGGGCATCCGCTCGGCGGTCCCGTACACCGTCGCGGAGGAGCTGAAGACCAGTCGCCGAACACCGTGCCTGTCCATCACCCGGACCAGCGACAGTGTTCCCCCGACGTTGGTCGCGTAGTAGCGCAACGGTTCCGCGACCGACTCCGCGGCCGACTTCAGCCCGGCGAAGTGCACGACCGCATCGACGGGCGCGGCGGCGAACACCTCGTCGAGCGCTGCCTCGTCGCGGATGTCGACCGCGGCCAGCGGGACGCTGCGGCCGGTGATCGCCTCGACCCGGCGCAGCGCCTCGCGGCTGGCATTCGCCAGCGAGTCGACGACGACCACGTCGTGGCCCGCCTCGAGGAGGCAGACCAACGTGTGGCTTCCGATGTACCCGGCGCCGCCGGTCACCACGATGCGCATGGACCCGACCGTACTCGGTCGCTCACATGCGCTCGACCACGTAGTCGATGCAGGCGGTGAGGGCCTCGACGTCGGCCGGGTCCACCGCCGGGAACATGCCGATGCGCAGCTGGTTCCTGCCGAGCTTGCGGTACGGCTCGGTGTCCACGATGCCGTTGCTGCGCAACGACTTCGCGATCGCTGCCGCATCGACGCCGTCGGCGAAGTCGACGGTGCCGACGACCGTGGAGCGCTGTTCGGGTGCCTGCACGAACGGCGTGGCGAAGTCGCGCTTGTCCGCCCACCCGTAGAGCCGGGACGCCGAGTCGGCCGTACGGGCGGTCGCCCAGTCGAGCCCGCCCCGCTCGAGCAGCCAGTCGAGCTGGTCGGCGAGCAGGAACAGCGTGCTGATGGCGGGAGTGTTGTACGTCTGGTCCTTGCGTGCGTTGTCGACCGCCGTTGCCAGGTCGAGGAAGGCGGGCACGTACCTGCCGGACTCGCGGATCTCCGTCACCCGTGCAAGCGCACGGGGTGAGAAGGCGGCGAGCCACAACCCGCCGTCGGCCGCGAAACACTTCTGCGGCGCGAAATAGTAGACGTCGAACTCGCGTGCGTCGACGGGGAGCCCGCCGGCGCCGCTCGTCGCGTCGACCAGCACGAGCGCGTCGTCGTCCGCGTCCGGCAGCCGGCGCACTGGCATCGCCACGCCCGTGGAGGTCTCGTTGTGGGTGAGCGCGTACGCGTCCACCCCCGCTGTCGCGACCGGCTCGGGGTGCCCGCCGGGCTCGGCCTCGACCAACACCGGGTCGGTGAGCCACGGCGCCGACCGGGTCGCGGCGGCGAACTTCGAGGAGAACTCGCCGAACACGTAGTGCTGAGCGCGCTCACGCACGAGGCCGAAGGCGGCGGCGTCCCAGAACGCGGTCGTGCCGCCGTTGCCGAGTACGACCTCGTAGCCCTCCGGCAAACCGAACAGCGCGCTCACGCCGTCGCGTACCCGGTGTACGAGGGACTTCACCGCTGCCTGGCGGTGCGAGGTGCCCAGGACCTGGGCGCCCTCCTTGGCGAGCGCGGCCACGGCGTCGGGGCGGACCTTGGACGGGCCGCAGCCGAACCGGCCGTCGGCCGGGCGCAGGTCGTGCGGGATGGTGAGCGAAAGTTGATCGGACACGGTGCCCCTTTCGGTAGCGCTCGTCTGCGGTGCGAGCGGGCGCCGTTGCCGTGCTCGTCGCCAACTCTATCGTGGAGCCGGAATGGGAGGATCGGGGTGTGAGTGCACCCGACCCGGCCGAGCTGCGGCGCGCGTACACCGCCGCTGGCCTAGGCGAGCGCGAGCTCGCGGTAGACCCGATGACGCAGTTCGACCGGTGGTTCACCGACGCGAGCGGTTCGGGGGCCCTCGCCGAGCCGAACGCGATGGTGGTGGCGACCGCGAGCGCCGACGCCGTCCCGAGCGCGCGCATGGCGTTGCTGAAGGCGTACGACGAGCGCGGTTTCGTGTTCTACACCAACTACCTGTCCCGCAAGGGTCGTGAGCTGGGTGAGAACCCCCGCGTCAGCCTGGTGTTTCCGTGGCATCCGCTTGAGCGGCAGGTCGTCGTGTGCGGCGACGTGGAGCGCGCGAGCAGGGAGGAGAGCGCGGCGTACTTCGACTCGCGGCCGCACGGGTCACGGCTCGGCGCGTGGGCGAGCGAGGAGCAGTCGTCTGCCGTCTCCTCTCGCGCGGTGCTGGAGGAGCGGTACGACGCGCTGCAGGAACGCTGGCCGGAGGGCACGCAGGTGCCGCTCCCGGATTTCTGGGGCGGGTTCCTCGTACGGCCACGCACGGTGGAGTTCTGGCAGGGGCGCGGCGACCGGATGCACGACCGGCTGCGGTACGTGCGCGGCGACGGCAGCTGGGCAGTGGAGCGCCTCGCGCCCTGATCTTTTCGTCACGGGACGCCCCATGCCGAACGCGCAAAGCACGTCCGCCGGTCGGTCATCCGGCGGGAGGCCTCAGAGGCGGCTGCGGTCGACCGTGATCCACACCGACTGCGCGCGGCCGAGCACCCGGCCGTCGGCGTCGTAGAGGCACGTGGCGGTGCGGATCTTGCGGCCGTCCCTGCCGGTCACGGTGGCGACGGCGGCGCAGTGGTCTCCGACGTACGGCGCCTCGTCGACGACGCCGGTCATCGTGCCGAGCAGCGCCGGCTCGGCGCCGAAGTCCCAGGCCCATGCGGCGGTGCAGTCGAGGACGGACCACACGAACTCAGGAGCGATCGGCCCCTCCTGCGCGCCTGGTGGCAGCAACGACCTGTCGGGCACCCACGCCGTCGCGACCAGGTCGCCGCTGACGGCACCGATGGCCAGCCGCAGCCCGTCGCCCGGCGCCCGCTCGGTCCCGCACCCGAAACAGGTGGGCATGGGGTGGTCGGACACTCCGGCGAAGCGCTCGCCCGCAGCGAGGGCGTCGGCGTAGGTCACCGGTTCCAGCGGGTCTGTGTCCAGCTCGCCGGGCTCCGCCTCGGCGACCAGGGCGCCGCCCTCGTGCAGCGTCACCCGGTCGCCGTCGACGGCCAGCTCGAGCGGGACGTCGAGGGATACCGGAGAGCGGAGCACGGCCGTGACCGGGCGCGGCTCCACACCGTGGGGCGCGGTCGCGTCGACCGAGGTGACACCGACGTAGGAGGCGACCCTGGCGGCGACGTAGCCGCCGTTGGCGGAATCACGGGGCCCGCGGAAGCGGGCGGGAATGACAACCGACGTGCGCAGCCTCGAAGGACGGGTCGCCGGACTTGGAGGCTCCGCGTTACTCGGTGGTGCTTGTTCACCAGGCATGCGACGACCGTACCTAGGTCGACCGACAGGATCGAACCGACCGCCACCCGCGTGCTCGCGCGCGGGATCGCGGACGTATCGTGCGACGGTGATCATGCCGGGGCGCGAGTCGTCCGTAGCCGAGTCGTCACCGTCCGCGACGTCCGTCGTTGCTCGGGGCATGCGGCACGCACGGCCCCGAGCGCGCGGGCTCGTCCCTTTCATCCTCGCTGGTTGCGTCGTTCTCGGCGCCTGCGGATCGTCCTCCGCGGACGAGCCTGCGCCGTCCACGCCCGGCACCAGCTCGTCGGTGAGCTCGGCGGCGAAGCAGCGGAAGCTGTCCAAGGCGACCACGGCAGCGACGATCAAGGCGGCCCCTACCGATCCGGCCAAGGAGGCGACGAAGCTCACCGACGGCGCCGTGGTCCATCCCCGCCACCGGCACACGGTGTACGCGAAGCCGGGGAGCGACCCGGTTGCGATCCTGCCGACCAAGGAGCTCGGCAACCCGACGTGGGTGCCGGTGGTAGAGCGGAAGGACGGGTGGCTGCGCATCCTGCTGCCGTCCCGGCCGAACGGCTCGACCGGCTGGATCTCCAAGGACAAGCTGAAGACGGCGCACACGGCCTGGTCGGTCGACATCGACGTCGACGCGCGCAAGCTGACCTTGACCCAGGACGGGAAGGACGTGGGCACCTGGCCGGTCGCCGTCGGCAAGCACAAGACGCCGACGCCTACGGGACGCACCTTCCTGATGGCGTCGATAATCGACGAGGAGCAGAAGCAGTACACGCCCATCGTGCTCCCGCTCGGCGCGCACTCCGACACCCTGAACAGCTTCGGTGGCGGGCCGGGCACCGTCGCGATCCACGGCTGGCCGGACAGCTCGGTGTTCGGGCATGC
>JBOHBN010000305.1:0-12086 GCA_050698355.1 Streptosporangiales bacterium
CACGTCGACCGAGGAGCTTGTCGCTGCTCTGTTCGGCTGGCCGGTGCGTACCTTCGAGGCGGCGGTCAACCCCGACAGGATCGGCCTGCGCTGGGCGATGTTCGCGTACCGCGCCTGGCGGGCGCTGTCGGCACTGGACGACAAGGTGCTGGCGAGGGTGCTGCCGCGGGAGCTGTTCTACAACGTCCTGGTCACCGGCCTGGCGCCGTAAATGCCTTGAGGCGGGAAGCGTACGGCTGCCAGGCTCCCGGTCATGGAGGGATTCGATCCGGCGACGAGCTTCGGCCCCGACGTCGCCCGGCGGTACGACGACGAGTTGCGCGGTGACGAGGCCGAGACCGTCGACTTCCTCGCGCGCCTTGCCGGCAGCGGTCCCGCGCTGGAGCTCGCGATCGGCACCGGCCGGATCGCGCTGCCGCTGCGCGAGCGCGGCATTCGGGTCGACGGGATAGAGCTGTCGCCGGACATGGTCGCCCGCCTCCGCGAGAAGCCCGGCGGCGCGGAGGTGGAGGTGACGATGGGCGACATGGCGCGGGCTTCGGCTCCCGGGCAGGGGTACGCGCTGGCCTACCTCGTCTTCAACACGCTCTACAACATCCTGACGCAGGACGACCAGGTGCGGTGCTTCGAGAACGTCGCCCGGCACCTGGCGCCCGGCGGCGTCTTCGTCGTCGAGGGGAGCGTTCCTCCCGCCGATGCGCCCACGCAGCAGTTCCTCGCCGCCGAGCGCGTCGCGAACGACCAGGTCGTGCTGGACGTGAACCGGTACGACCCGGTCACGCAGCTACTCGACGAACAGCACGTCACCCTCACGAACGACGGGGTGCGCCTCGGGCCGATCTCGCAGCGGCTGATCTGGCCGAGCGAGATGGACCTGATGGCGCGCATCGCCGGCATGCGGCTCGCCGAGCGCTGGGGCGGTTGGAACGGCGAGCCGTTCGCCGCCGCGGGCCGCCGCCACGTCAGCGTCTACGCGCTCAGCTGACGAGCCAGCTCCCCGCGGCCGCGACGAGCGCGCGCACCCCCGTACGCAGGGTGGGCTGGATGACGGGTGCGAACCGGGAGGAATGGTTGCCCGGCACGTCCTCGGCGAGCCTGCCGGCAGTCTCGGCCGCGGCGTAGGCATCCGGGTCGGCGCCGCCGAAGAACCAGAACACCGAGGGCACGCCGGCCGCGGTGCCGAACCGGCCGAAGTCCTCGCTGCCGGTCTTCGGGTCGATGCGCAGCACCTGCTCGCTTCCGAGCAGGTCGCCGAGGACGCCCGCCACCCTCTCGGTCTCCTCCGGCGCGTTCCGCGTCAGCGGGAAGCTGTGGATCGGGGAGATCTCCGGTTTCTTCGGTGAACCGGCGGCGGCCGACTCCGCCTCGGCGATGCGCTCGATCGCGGCGAGCACCTGCGCCCGCACGGGCTCGGTGAAGGTACGCACGTTGACCTTCAGCTCGGCCTCGTCGGGGATGATGTTCTCCTTCGTGCCACTGTGCAGGCTGCCGACGGTGACGACGGCCGTCTCGTTCGGCGGCACTTCGCGCGCCACGATGGTCTGCAGCCGCAGGACGACCGCCGCCGCCAGCACGATCGGGTCGACCGTGGCCTGCGGTCGCGACCCGTGCCCGCCCCGGCCGAACAGCTGGATCCGCAGGCTGTCTGCCGCTGCCATGAACACGCCGGGCCGTACGGCGACGCTGCCGGCGGGATGGTTGTCGACGTGCTGGCCCAGCACCACGTCCGGTTTCGGGAACCGGTCGAGGAAGCCGTCATCGAGCATGGTCTGCGCGCCCTGCGACGTCTCCTCGGCCGGCTGGAAGGCGACGATGAGCGTTCCCCGCCACGCGTCCTGGCGGGCGGCGAACAGCGCGGCCGCACCGAGCAGGCAGGACACGTGCATATCGTGGCCGCACGCGTGCATGTTCCCGGTGTGCTCGCTCGCGTACGGCAGGCCGGTCTCCTCGTGTACCGGCAACCCGTCCATGTCCGCGCGCAGCACGACGGTCGGCCCCGTACCGTTGCGCAGGACACCGACCACGCCGGTGCTGCCGACCTGCGTGGTGACCTCCCAACCCTGGTCGGCCAGCCTGCGCGCGGCCGTGTCCGCGGTCCGGGTCTCCTGCATGGAGAGCTCGGGATGCGCGTGCAGGTCGCGGTACAGCTCTTCGAGGTCGGGCAGCAGTGCGTCGAGTCCAGCGTGCAGGTCTGTCATGGTCTCCTACTCGAATCGTCTACGTCAGCTCAGTGGCAGCTTGGCATTACCTGCGCCGGAGCCGCCGTCGACGTGCACGGTCGTACCGGTCATCCAGTCCGACTCGCCGGAGCACAGGAAGGCGACGGCGGCGGCGATGTCCTCAGGTTTGCCCGGGCGGGGCCACGGTTGCCCGCCGCTTATCGCCTCCACGTACTCCTCGCGCAGCGGGTTGACCGCGCTGTCGACCGCGATGAAGCCCGGCGACACGGCGTTGACATGGATACGGTGCGGTGCGAGCTCGAGTGCCAGCGCTCGGGTGAGCATTACCAGGCCCGCCTTGGACGTGCAGTAGTGGGCCGCGCCGGGACGTGCGCGGTCGGCCGCACCGGAGGCGATGTTGACGATGTGGCCGGGTCGCTCCTCGGCGACGAGTGCGCGGGCGAACTCCGTGCACAGGGCGAACGGTGCGTCCAGGTTGACCCCGAGCACGCCGTCCCACTCCTCGTCGGTCATGTCGAGCAGCAGCCTGCTGGGGTAGATGCCGGCGGCGTTGACGAGGATGTCCAGCCCGCCCAGCTGCTCCCACGCGTCGCGCAGGCACGCCCGTGCATCGGCTCGTACCCGAAGGTCGGCGGTGATAGCCCGCACGGAGCTTGTCGATGTGCCGAGCTCGCGCGCGACTTGCGTGCATGCCTCCTCGCGGGCGTCGCTGACGGCGACGGTGGCGCCTGCGCGGACCATGTGTGCGGCGATCGCGCGGCCGATACCTCCTGCGGCGCCGGTGACGAGTACGCGGCGTCCCGTGAGGTCGTCATTCATCGGCTCATAGTATCGATCGGCCCCGTCCTAGCGATAAGGGAAGGCCGGTCGATACTATGAGCAGACACGAACACGACGGCGCAGTCACGTTCGCCGAGGATCCCCGGTACGCGGTCTCGTGGCGCGAGCTATGGATATCGGTCGCGTACTGGGCCGGGTTCTCGGCCGCCGTCGTGCTGGTCGCCTGGTTGCTCGGCGGCGGGAAGAAGGCAACAGAAATCGAGTTCGTCCTCGGCTTCCCCGCCTGGTTCTTCTGGTCGTCCATCGTGTGCAGCCTGGCCTTCAGCATCGTCCCGTACTTCCTTGTCAAGCGCTGGTTCACCGACATGCCGCTCGGCACGCACGGCGACGGGGGTGAGGACCGGTGAAGTGGCAGGTCATCGTCCCGCTCGTCGTCTACCTCGTCCTCATGCTCGCGATCGGGTACTTCGCCTTCACACGCCGCAGGACGGCCGCGTCGGGCGCCAAGTCCGAGCAGTACTACCTGGGCGGGCGCTCCATCGGCTGGGTGGTGCTCGTGTTCACCCTGCTCGCGTCCGCGGCGAGTGCGGGCACCTTCATCGGTGGCCCCGGTCTCGCGTACAAGGGCGGCTACGGCTGGGTGCTCGTGTCGATGTTCCAGGTGCCGACCGCGTTCCTCGCGCTGGGAATGCTCGGCAAGAAGTTCTCCATCGTCGCCCGCAAGCTGAACGCGATGACCGTCCCGGACTTTCTGCGGCACCGGTACGAGAACCCCATCGTGGTCGTCGTCGCCTCGGTCGGTGTGGTGCTCTTCCTGATGGCGTACATGGTTGCGCAGTTCGTCGGCGGTGCGCGGGTGCTGCAGCCCGTGACGGGGGTCCCGTACACGTGGCTCGTCATCATCTTCGCGGGCGTCGTCGCGATCTATACCTGCTTCGGCGGGTTCCTCGCCGACGCGTTCAGCGACACGGCGCAGGGCATCATCATGCTGCTCGGCGGTATCGCGCTGTGGATCGCCATCTTCGTCGTCATCGGCGGCATGCACCCGGTGTCCCAGACGCTCGTCCACCAGGACCCCGGGCTGCTGACGCTGCCGGGCCCCGGCGGGTTCACGCCCCGGATGATCGCGACCTACTCGCTGCAGCTCGGCCTTTTCTTCTGCGCGGTACCGCACCTGACGGTCCGGGCGATGAGCTACCGGGACACCGCCGCGATGCACAAGGCCATGTACATCGGGCCGATCATCATGACGATCTTCACGTTGGGCTACTTGTGCATCGGCCCGGTCGCGCGGGTCGTGTACCCCGACCTGGACGTCGGCGACCTCGCTGTACCGAAGATGATCATCCACGTCCTGCCGGACTGGTTCGCGGGCATGCTGCTCGCTGCCCCGCTCGCGGCCGTGATGTCCACGGTCGACTCGATGATCCTCGTCGTCAGCTCGGCCATCGTGCGCGACCTGTACAAGAACTACGTCAACCCCAAGCTCTCCGACGGCCGCGCGTCGATCGCGGGCTCGGCGGTCAGCTTCATCCTCGGCGTCATCGTGCTGGTACTCGCGCTGAACCCACCCGCGTACCTGGAGTACCTGATCATCTTCGCGATCGGCGGTCTGGAAGCGGTGTACTTCGTCCCGCTGCTGTTCGGCCTGTACTGGAAGCGAGGCAACACGCTCGGGGCGATCCTCGGGATGGTCGGCGGCCTCGGCTGGTACGCGGTCGCGACGCAGCTGGCACCGTCGATCGCGCTCGGCATGTTCCCCATCGCGACGTCGGCGGCGGTCGCGATCGTGCTCTACGTGCTGGGCAGCTACCTGGGCAGGCCGCCGCGTACCGCCGTACTCGTGAAGTTCTGGGGCACGCAGGAGGAGATCGACCGGTGGTGGACCGATCCGTTGCTCATCGGCAGCCCGGGGGAGCGGACCTAGCTCTCGCTGGCACACTGCGGTCATGCGGGTTTCGGCCAAGACCGATTACGCGCTGCGCGCCCTCGTCGAGATCGGCCGGCGTGGCGGCGGGGACGTACCCGTCGCGGCGGATGACGTCGCGGAGGCGCAGGGCATTCCGCGGGGTTTCCTGCTCGGCATCCTCGGCGACCTGCGCCGCGGTGGGCTGTTGCGCAGCCAGCGCGGGCCCCAGGGTGGCTGGTTGCTCGCCCGCGCGCCGGAGGAGATCGCGCTCGCCGACGTGATCCGCATCGTGGACGGTCCGCTGGCCAGCGTGCACGGCATGCGCCCGGAGGCCGCGGAGTACGGGGCGGGCATGGAGGCGCTGCAGCAGGTGTGGATCGCCGTACGCTCCAGCCTCCGCGAGGTGCTGGAGACGCTCACGCTCGCCGATCTGCTGCGGGGGGAGCTGCCCGCTCGCGTCGCCGCCCGCGTTGACGACGAGGAGGCCTGGCGGCCGCACTGACCTCAGGACGCGCCCTAGCTACTTCGCCCACGCGTCGTCGGTGGGATGGAATCCGAGCCGCCGGCGCGGACCAGCTCCCGTACGCGGCAGTAAGCAAGAGGGCGTCCGCCAGGAAGGGTGCGGCAAGACCGCAACCGGCGTGCGGCGCGGACGGTGGCAGCGCCGGTCACGTCGAGATCCGCGATGCCGTGGCCGGGACGGTCCGTGCCGACGATCTGCCACCGGCCGGCGAGGCGCTCGGTGACGGCGGCGCCGATCCTGCCCGCTGCCCCGGTGATGACCACGCGCCGCTGCTCCGCCACGGGCGATGATCCTACCGGGCGTGGACAAACTACACTAAGACAATTATGTTTATTGTCCTACTGTAGTTAATGAGCGCGGAGCCCGTGGAGTAGCCGATGCAGACGTTCGTCCTGTTCGCGATCGCCGGTCTCGTGGCGCAGCTCGTCGACGGCTCGCTCGGCATGGCCTACGGCGTGACCTCGACCACGCTGCTGCTCACCGCCGGGCTGGCTCCGGCCGCGGCGTCGGCGACCGTGCACCTGGCCGAGATCGGCACCACGCTGATGTCCGGCGCCGCGCACTGGCGGTTCGGCAACGTGGACTGGCGAACGATCGGGTGGATCGCCGGGCCCGGCGCGTTGGGTGCGTTCCTCGGCGCGCTCCTGCTGTCCTCGCTCCCCGTCGAGGGGTCGACGCCGTGGATCGCGGGCCTGCTCATCGCGCTCGGCCTGTACGTACTGCTCCGGTTCACCCGGCGCGAACCCGTCCGTACCGCGCGGAAGGTCCGCTCCGCGTTCCTGGTCCCGCTCGGCCTGGTTGCCGGAGCGATGGACGCCGTCGGCGGTGGCGGGTGGGGTCCCATCGGCACGTCGACGCTGCTGGCGTCAGGCCGGCTCGAGCCGCGCAAGGTCGTCGGGTCGGTCGACACCGCGGAGTTCGCCGTGACGATCGGCGGCTCGGCCGGCTTCCTGGTCGCGCTCTCCAGCGCGGACATCCACCTGCTCGAGGCCGCGGCGCTGCTCGCCGGTGGGCTGGTCGCCGCCCCGCTGGCCGCCTGGCTCGTACGGGTGCTCCCCACGCGGATCCTCGGCGCCGGCGCGGGTGGGCTGATCGTGCTGACCAATGCCCGGACGCTGCTCGGCGCGGTGGGCGCGCCCGACCCCTGGCCCGCCGTCACGTACACGGTGGTCATCGCGTCCTGGGCGTGCGCGCTGCTCGTCGCCGTCCGGCTCACCCGCGGCCGTAAGGCGTGGCCGCAACCCAGGTAAAGCCTGGGTCTACCGTGGTCCGTCATGGCACGTGACCCGCACCAGGCGCGCTTCCTCACCTGGGCGTCGCTGCGGTGGGTGGTCCGGCACCGTGCGTGGACACCCTTCTACCTGCTGTGCTACTGGCGGTTCCTGCTGTTCAAGCTCCGCAACCGGCACGTCGTCACTGAAGGCTTCGTCTTCCTCGGCCGGCGTACCGAGGTGTACGCGCGCAAGGGGTACGGACGGGTGGTGCTTGGCCGCTGGACGCACTTCGGCGACCGCACCGCGGTGCGGTGTCACGAGGGCACCCTGCGGATCGGGGAGAAGGCCGTCCTCGGTCGCGACATCAGCGTCAACTGTTACATGGACGTGGAGATCGGCGCGGCGTCGCTCGTGGCCGACCAAGTGTACATCGCCGACTTCGACCACCGCACCGACGACCTGCGTACGCCGATCAAGGACCAGGGGATCGTGAAGAGGCCCGTACGGATCGGCCCGGATGTGTGGCTCGGCACCAAGGCGACCGTGTTGAAGGGCGTAGCGATCGGGCGTGGCACCGCCGTCGGCGCCAACTCGGTCGTCGCCCGCGACCTGCCCGCGTACGCGATCGCGGTCGGCATCCCGGCGCGGGTCGTGCGGACCCGGCGGCGAGACGAGCCGCGGGTGGCGGCGCTTGACCGGCAGACGCACCTTGTCAGTGTCACATCGAGTCATGACTCAACCAGGCACTGACAACGTGTCGCTAGCCTGACCGGCATGGTCCTCGGCGTGCGCTTTCTCGTCCGCGGTATCGGCTTCGTGGCACGGCGACCGCGGTTGTGGTTGCTCGGCCTTTTGCCGGCGCTCGTCACCTTCGCGGGGCTCGTCGCGCTGCTGACGCTGCTCGGCGTGTTCGTCGCCGACATCGCCGCGTGGGCCACGCCGTTCGCTGATGGCTGGTCGGACTGGGCACGCGACCTGACCCGCGTCGTGCTCGCCGTCGCGGTGATGGTCGGCGCCGCGTTCGTCGCGCTCCTGCTGTTCGTATCCCTCACCCTGCTCGTCGGCCAGCCCTTCTACGAGCGGATCTCGCGCGCGGTGGACGCCGAGTTCGGCGATGCGCCGGTCGAGCCGGAGGAGCCGTGGCATGCCGCGGTGCGGCGCGCGATCGTCGAGACGCTGGCCACGCTCGCGCGTACCGTTCCCGCGGCGGTACTGGTGTTCGCCGTCGGCCTCATTCCCGCGGTGGGGCAGATCGCCGGGCCGGTGCTCGCGGCGCTGATCGGCGGTCGCTTCCTCACCCTGGAGCTGCTCGCCCCGGCGATGGAGCGCCGCGGCCGCTATCTGCCCGAGCGGCGCGCGTTCGCACGGAGGCACCGCGGCGAGGTGTACGGGTTCGGCGTACCGGCGTTCGTTGCCTTCATCGTTCCCCTCCTCGCGGTCGTCCTGATGCCCGGCGCGGTGGCCGGTGCGACGATGCTCGTACGTGAGATGGGCGACATGCGCGCCGCGGCTACCGACCGGTAACCTGGCCGCCATGATTTTGGAGGCAACCTCATGAACGTCGTCGTGTGCGTGAAGCAAGTACCCGATACCTGGTCGGAGCGCAAGCTGGATCCCGACGACAAGACCCTGGATCGCGCGTCCGCCGACGGCGTCATCAACGAGCTCGACGAGTACGCGATCGAGGAGGCGCTCCAGCTGGGCGAGGCGCACGGCGGCGAGGTCACCGTCCTCTCGATGGGGCCGGACAAGGCCGGCGAGTCGATCCGCAAGGCCCTTTCCATGGGCGCGGACAAGGCCGTGCACGTCGTCGACGACGCGCTGCACGGCGCCGACGCCGCGCAGACCGCCGCCGCCCTGGCCGCCGCGCTACGGCAGCTCGAGTTCGACGTCGTCGTGCTCGGCTCGGAGTCCACCGACGCCCGAATGAGCGTCGTCCCCGCGATGCTCGCCGAGATGCTCGGCGTGGCGCAGCTGACGTACGCGAGCAAGGTCGAGATCGACGGCTCGGCCGTACGTATCCAGCGGCAGGCCGAGTACGGATACGACGAGGTGGAGGGCAGCCTGCCCGCGGTCGTGTCGGTTGTCGAGAAGATCAACGAGCCGAGGTACCCCTCGTTCAAGGGGATCATGGCGGCCAAGAAGAAGGAGGTCGCCAGCCTGGGCACGAGCGAGCTCGGCCTGGATCCCGCCCAGGCAGGACTCGCCGCAGCGGCGACCGAGGTCGTGGAGTTCGCCGCGGCCCCGCCCCGGGAGAAGGGCACGATCGTCACCGACGACGGCGACGGCGGCGTCCAGCTCGCCGACTACCTGGCCGCGCAGAAGATCCTCTGAGGGGTTTGTTTGATGAGTGAGATCCTGGTGCTGGTCGACCACGTCGACGGCGCGGTGAAGAAGACCACGCTCGAGCTGCTCACCCTCGCGCGGCAGCACGGCGAGCCGGCGGCGGTGTTCGTCGGCACGGGCTACGAGAACGCCAAGGAGACGCTCGCCGAGTACGGCGCGGCCACCGTCTACGTCGCCGCCGACCCCGAGCTCACCTCGTACGTCGTCGCGCCCAAGGCCGAGCTGCTTGCCAAGCTGGTACAGGACAAAGAGCCCGGCGGCGTACTCGTCCCGTCCACGCCCGAGGGCAAGGAGATCGCCGGCCGGCTGGCGGTCAGGGTCGGCGGTGGGGTCATCACCGACGCCGTCGAGGTCCGCGACGGCCTCGTCTGCGAGCAGTCCGCGTTCGGTGGCGCGACGATCGTGCAGTCGCGGGTGCGCACCGGCATACCGATCGTGACCGTACGGCCGAACACCACGGCACCGGGGGCCGCGCCGGCAACGCCGGCCGAGGAGGAGGTCAGCGTCGAGCTGTCCGACGCCGCCAAGGCCGCGCGGATCACGAACAAGGTCGAGGTCGAGCAGGGCGAGCGCCCGGATCTCTCCGAAGCGCCGATCGTCGTCTCCGGTGGCAGGGGCGTGGGTTCCGGCGACAACTTCTCGGTGATCGAGGACCTCGCCGACGCGCTCGGCGCGGCGGTGGGCGCGTCCAGGGCCGCGACCGACGCCGGCTGGTACCCGCACCAGTACCAGGTCGGCCAGACCGGCAAGACCGTGTCGCCGCAGCTGTACCTCGCCGCCGGCATCTCCGGTGCGATCCAGCACCGGGCAGGCATGCAGACCTCGAAGCGAATCGTCGTCATCAACAAGGACGCTGAGGCGCCACTGTTCGAGATCGCGGACTTCGGCGTCGTCGGCGACCTGCACCAGGTCGTACCGCAGCTCGCCGAGGAAGTGCGCAAGCGCAAGAGCTGACCGCCGCGGCTCGAGGCCGCTCCCTGAGACCTGTCAGTAGCTGAGCCCGCTATAGCGGGCTGAGCTACTGACACGTTGACCTGGCTACGCTGGGGACGATGGCATACCTCGACCACGCGGCGACCACGCCGATGCTGCCCGAGGCGGTGGCGGCGATGACCGCGGAGCTGTCCCGGATCGGCAACCCGTCCTCGCTGCACAACGCGGGGCGCGCTGCCCGCCGGGTCGTCGAGGAGTCCCGCGAGGCGATCGCGGGCGCCCTGGGTGCTCGTCCGGGCGAGGTTGTCTTCACCTCGGGCGGCACTGAGGCGGACAACCTCGCGGTGAAGGGCCTGTATTGGGCGCGCCGTGCCGCCGACGCCCGTCGCCGGCGGGTCCTCCTCAGCGCCGTCGAACACCACGCCGTGCTCGACTCCGCCGCATGGCTCGCCCGCGAGCAGGACGCTGAGGTCGAGCTGCTGCCCGTCGACGCGTACGGTCGGGTCCGCCTGGACGCCCTCGAGGAGGCGCTCGACCGCGAGCCCGGAACCGTGGCGCTCGTATCCACCATGTGGGCGAACAACGAGGTCGGCACCATCCAGCCGGTCAGCGAGGTCGTCCGGCTGGCGCACGAGCGCGACGTGCCGGTGCACGCCGACACCGTGCAGGCGCTCGCGCACGTACCCGTCGACTTCGCGGGGAGTGGCCTGGACGCCATCACCGTCACCGGCCACAAGCTCGGCGGTCCCGTCGGTGTGGGCGCGCTCGTCGTACGCCGCGATGCCGACGTGACACCGGTCCTGCACGGCGGCGGGCAGGAGCGCGATGTGCGCTCGGGCACTCTCGACGCCCCCGGATGTGCCGGTTTCGCCGCCGCGGTGACCGCCGTTGCGCACACCCGGGAGCAGGAGACGGGCCGGCTCGCCGGGCTTCGCGATGCCCTGGTCGACCGGGTACGGGAGGCCGTCCCGGACGCCGCCTTCAACGGTGACCTCGACCCGGCCGGGCGCCTCGCCGGCAACGCGCACTTCTCCTTCCCCGGCTGCGAGGGCGACTCGCTCCTGCTGCTGCTCGACGCGCAGGACATCGCCTGCTCGACCGGTTCCGCGTGCTCGGCCGGTGTCGCCGAGCCGTCGCACGTGCTGCTCGCGATGGGGGCGGACGAGGAGCGCGCACGCGGCTCGCTGCGGTTCTCGCTCGGCCACACCTCCACCGGGGCGGACGTGGACGCGCTCGCCGCCGCGCTCCCGGCGGCCGTCGAGCGCGCGCGCCGCGCCGGCGTCAGCGCCGTACGCTGGACCCGATGACTGGCACAAGCCCGCTGCGCGTACTGGCCGCGATGTCCGGCGGCGTCGACTCCGGCGTCGCCGCCGCGCGCGCCCGCGACGCCGGCCACGACGTCACCGGCGTGCATCTGGCACTGTCGCGCAACCCGCAGTCGTACCGGTCCGGCGCACGCGGTTGCTGCACCCTGGAGGACGCCCGCGACGCGCGTCGCGCCGCAGACCTCATCGGCATCCCTTTCTACGTCTGGGACATGGCCGAGCGCTTCCACGCCGACGTGGTCGACGACTTCCTCGAGGAGTACGCGGCAGGACACACGCCGAACCCCTGCATGCGCTGCAACGAACGGATCAAGTTCGCCGCTGTGCTCGACAAGGCGCTCGCGCTCGGCTTCGACGCCGTCTGCACCGGACACTACGCGCGTGTACGCGACGGCCTGATGTACCGGGCGGTCGACGACGGCAAGGACCAGTCGTACGTACTCGGCGTGCTCACGCCGGAGCAGCTGGCGCACGCGATGTTCCCGCTCGGCGACACCCGCAAGGAGGACGTCCGCGTGGAGGCAGGTCGCCGCGGGCTCGCCGTGGCCGAGAAGCCGGACAGCCACGACATCTGCTTCATCCCCGACGGTGACACCGCCGGCTGGCTCGGCGAGCGGCTCGGCAGCGCGCCGGGCGACATCGTCGAGGAGGACGGCACGGTCGTCGGGCAGCACGACGGCGCCTACGCGTTCACCGTCGGCCAGCGCAAGGGACTGCGCATCGGTACGCCCGCGGCCGACGGCCGGGCCAGGTACGTTCTCGACCTGCAGCCGGTGGAACGCACGGTGACGGTCGGCCCGCGCGAGGCGCTGACCGTACGCGCGATCAGCGGTGTGCGTCCGCGGTGGTGCGGCGCCGTACCTGACGGGCCCGTCG
>JBOHBN010000306.1:0-4382 GCA_050698355.1 Streptosporangiales bacterium
TCACGCGCTGGAGCGGTACCGGACACACACCTCCGCATGAAGGCATCCTCGTGTGCACGGAGTGCACCTGTTTCGCTGGCGTTGACCTCGACACGGTCAGTGGGTAACTGTCGTTACCCACTGATTCCGGCTACCATCTCAACGGATAACACCCTTCCGGCGGGATCAGCCGCCGCAGGGCGGACTCAGCGGATAACAAGCGAGGCAGGCGGTTGGCCGGGCGCGGAGCGGGCCGTGCGGCGGCGGTGGTGCCGCTGCACGACCAGACCACCGGTAGCGACGCGCTGGCGGCACTGTGCGGCTACCTGGACCGGTGCAAGCTCGCCGCTGCCACGGTGACCGCCTACCGGCGGCAGGCCGCCTGCTACGTGGCCTGGCTGGCCGAGCACACCGCCGAGCACGGCGACGCGTTCGCCGACCAGGTCGGCGCCGACGCCGCAGTCACCGCCTGGCGGCGGCACCTGCTGCGCGGCCGGAAGGCGCCCGCCACGGTCAACCAGGCCCTCGCGGCGGTCACCCTGCTGTATGAGCACGGCGCCGGGCTGCGCCTCGGCGTGAAGCGGGCGCGGGTGCCCCGCCCCGGCGAGCCGGACGCCCTCGATGCCGGCCAGCAGGGCCGGCTGGAGCGGGCCGCGGCCCGCCGCGGCGCCCGCGACACCGCGATCGTCGCGGTGCTGCTCTACGCCGGTGCCCGGGTCGGCGAGTGCGCCCGCCTCGAGGTCGAGGATGTCGCGGTCACCGCCCGCACCGGAGCGCTGCGGCTGCACGGCAAGGGCGACGAGGTCCGTACCGTCCCGCTGCCGGCCCCGGCGCGCGAGGCCCTCACCGCGTGGCTGCGCGCCCGCGGCGGCCGGACCGGGCCGCTGTGGACCGGTCAGCGCGGGCCGCTGTCGGCCTCCGGGCTCACCCAGGTCGTCCTCGCCGCCGGCGCCGCCGCCGGGATCGACGGGCTGCGCCCGCACCGGCTGCGGCACACCTACGCCACCCGGCTGCGCCACGGCGGCGCCGACCCAGCCCAGGTGCAGGCGCTGCTCGGGCACGCGTCGCTGGAGACCTCCGCCCGCTACTTCCGCGCCGGCGCAGCCGAGCAGGCCGCCGCCGTCGCCGCCGTCTTCGACAAGTGAGGCCCCTCGTGCACAGCAGCCCAGTCCTCCGCCGTGACAACGCCTGGCGGGCTGGTGCCTGCCCGTCGTGCGGGCACCAGCCGACCAGTGCCACGGAGGCGGCCAACCAGCGCGAAGACCTCACCGTGGCGTGGCTCGAACAGGCCGTGCCCGGCGGGCCGGTGGGGATGCGGCGGCACTGCACCAAGTGCCAGCCACACGGATCCGTGGCGGCCATCGTCTGTACCGGCTGCGGTGACGGGCCGCTGCTTTCCGGTGACCTCGCCGTAGGCTTCGACGACGGCGGTATCTGCGCGATGGAGCCGGTACGGGCCTGGCTGGCCGACCACGGATGGCGGGGCCCTTTCGACCGGCGGTCGTCGTCGGCGGGGGAGGGGCTGGTGTGCCCGCGCTGTGCAGACGAGGAGGCGCGGTGACCGGCCTCGACCCAGAGGTGAAGGCGTGTTTGGTAGCGCGGCTACGCGCCGAGCGCGACGCAGGGAAGCTGACCAGCGCCCGGGTCCGGCAGGCGGCGGCGTTAGTGGGGGCCGGGGAGCGCAGTGTGTGGCGGTGGCTGACAGCGGATGACGTGCAGCGGCGGCCGCGGCGGGAGCGCTACGAGCTCACCCAGGACGACATCACGGTGTACTACGACTGGCGTGGCAACGTCGCCGCGGTCCACCGGGCGCTGCATGCCGACCAACTGGGGGGCCCGTCGCTGCGTTCCCTGCAGGAGGCGTTCGCCCGCGACCTGACCCCGGGTGAACGGGCCGCGGCGGTCGACGGGGTGGAGGGCCGGCGGCGGCACGAGGTGTACCTGCGGTGGGCGCCGCACGCACGCAACGAGCTGTGGGAGGGCGACCACGTGGAGCTGCCGGTACTGGTGCTCGCGCCGCGTGCCCAGCAGCCACGCAAGCCGTGGGCGACGCTGTTCATCGAGGCCTACTCGCGGTTGATCATGGGCTGGGCGCTGTCGCTGTACCCGACCTCGGCGGTGGTGCTCGCGGCGCTGCGCCGCGGCATCGTCGTCGACGCTGAGCGTGGCCCGTTCGGTGGACTGCCGGCGAAGCTGCGCCCAGACAACGGGCTGGAGTTCGTCGCGGGCGCGCTGAAGCGCTCGACGGCGGCGCTGGGAGTCGAGCTGGTTCCCGCTCCGGCCTACACGCCGTTTCGGAAGGGCAAGGTCGAGCGGGTCAACCGCACCTTGGATCAGGAGTTCCTTGCTGGGCTGCCGTTTTACACCCACGGCCCGCACGCCGCGGACGGGCACTTGTACGGCCCGGATGCCGCGCCGATGCGCCTGGAGTTGTTCTGCGACTACTTCGCCGAGTGGGTCGCCGCGTACAACACCGAGCGGGTGCATTCCGAGCTGGGCAGCACGCCGCTGGCCCGCTGGTGCCAGGACGCGACCCCGCTGCGCGAGGTCGCACCCGAGCGACTGCGGTGGATGCTGATGGCCGACGCCGAACGCGTGATCGGTAAGGACGGCATCCACTTCGGCGGTGTACGGTTCATCGCCCCGGAGATCAACGGCCTCGTGGGGGAGCGGGTGCAGGTCCGATACACCCCGCACGACCTGCGCCAGATCGAGGTGTTCCGCGGCGATGAGTGGCTGGCCACCGCCTACCCCCAAGACACCCTCACCGCCGAGCAGCGCGAGAAGGTGCTCGAGCGGCGCCGCGCCGACGCCGCCGAGCTCGCCAAGCGCCAGAGGCGGGCTAGCCGCCGCGCCCGCGCCAAGCTGGCACCGATCACCGAGCCCGGTGCGGTAGAGGACACGACCACGATCAGCGCAGCGCAGGCTCGCGCGGAGGACACCCGCCCGGACCGCGTCGCGCGCCGCGACGCCGACCTGCGCCGGCTGGCGCGCACCAACCTGCTCGACCTGAAGACCGACTTCGCCTACTGGAACCCCGGAGTGGCTATGAGTCCTGAACCACCGGCCGAAGGCGACGGTGCTCCCGGGCGGGATGCGTCCACCGAAGGCGAGGCGGAGTAATGGGCCGGCACTTCCTCGACATCGACGGCGCCCGTACGTTGCCCACCCCGGGGCTGGTCGCCACGCACCAGGCGGTGGGCGACCTGCTGGGCGCCGCGGCGATGGGCGTGGTGCACGGCCCGGCCGGGCTGGGCAAGAGCTACGCGGTCGAGCAGGCCCTCACCCGCGAGGAGCAGGTCGCGGTGTGCTGGGCGACGTTCCCGTCCCGCCCGACGATGCGGCTGGTCGCGGCCACGCTGTTCGAACAGCTCACCCGCGCGCCGGCGGGGCGGCGCAGCCGGTTCACACTGACCGACGAGCTGCTCCAGGCCCTACGCGAACGTCCCCGCCCGGTCGTGGTCGACGAGGCGCAGCGGCTGAACAAGGACTGCATCGAGTTCCTGCGCTACCTCCACGACGATCCGCACACCCGGTTCGCGCTGCTACTGGTCGGCGGCGACGACGCGTGGGCGGTGCTATCCCGCGAGCCGATGCTGCGCTCGCGGGTCTACCGGCGGGTGGCACTCAGTCCACTGTCCGGCCCGCAGGTCTGTGAGCTGATGGGCTCGTTCCACCCGATCTACCACGGCGTGGACCGCGAGCTGCTGCTGCTGGTCGACGACCACTTCGCGCACGGCAACCTGCGCGACTGGGCCGCATTCACCCACTCCGCCGCGCAGCTGTGCTCCAGCCACGGCCGCGACCGGCTCGACGAGGAGATCGCCCGCAACACCTTCGCCCTGCACGGCGGCGGCGTCGCGGTGTGAACGCCGGCCGCGCTGACGCCGCTGACCGCGCGACCGCGCCGACCGGACCCGTGCTTCGCTGGGTTCTCGACCCCGACGACGACGTCGGGTGTGTCCGCGCGCTGACCGCGCTGCACGACATCAGCGCCGGCCGCCTGGTGTGCCACCCGCAACCCGGCGCCACCTGGCCGGTGCTGGTCGGAGACCTGCTGCACGGCCTGGGCAAACACCGGCATGCCCTGGCCCGGGAACGACGCACCCGCGCCGGGATCGAGTTGCTGCGGGTGTGGCTGCGCGCCGAACAGATCCGCCACCTGGTGCTGCTACGCACGCACCTGCTGCGCCCCGGCCTGCTCACCCAGCTCACCGACCTCGCCGCGGCCACCGGCGTGCGTCTCTGGCCGGTCTGGCACCACCACGCCCCGCCCCCGGCAACCGGACCGAGCCTGCCGTGGCAAGCCGCCGCGGCTGTCCTACGAGCCGATACAGGGCACCAACTGCGCGCCGCGTTGCCGGACGCGTACGCAGACACCTTCACCGCGGCGCGTAGTGAGG
>JBOHBN010000307.1:0-1754 GCA_050698355.1 Streptosporangiales bacterium
GGTTGAGCTATAGCTCAACCAGACACTGACAACTCGCGAGGGGCGGATTGCGGCACGGGCTCCGACTCGCCGGTACGGCGGCGCGCACCGATGAGCACGGCCGCGACGGCCGCGGAAACGATGCAGGCTATCCCGCCGGCGACGAGCATGTCGTCCAAAGCGCTCGCGGTCGCCGCCCTGGCGATGTGCGCGAGTGCCGCCCGCGCGGGCGCCGGCAACCCGTCGGCGACATGGATGCCGGCACCGCCTCCGATGGCGTCGGCCGCGGCTCGCGCCCTTTCACCCGTCACCCCGGCGTCAGCCAGCCGGTCGCTCGCCTGCTGCGTAGCCTGGTGCTGGAACACCGCACCCAGGACGGCGACACCCGCCGCGACGCCGATCTGGCGCATGGTGTTGACGGCACCCGTCGCCATGCCAGCCCGTCCCGTCTCGACCGCGGACACCGCCGCCTGGGAGATGGAAGAGCTCAGCGCGCCCATGCCCGCACCAGCGAAGACGAAGCCGGCCAGCAGCGCGGTCCACTCCGAACCCGCGTCGAGCCGTCCCATCAACACCATCCCGACACCACCGAGCGCCAGCCCGCCACCGATCGTCAGCCACGCGGGCACCCGATGTACGAGCCGCGCGACCAGCGGCGCGGCGAGGAACGACGCGACCGTCAACGGCAGGAACCGCAGCCCGCCGTCGAGCGGCCCGTACCCGAGGGTGTTCAGCATGTACAGCGCGAGGTACGTGGTGGAACCGATCACCGTGGCGGAGATCGCGAAGGCCGCCACGGCCACGCCGGTGAAAGGCAGGCTGCGGAACAGCCCCAGGTCGAGCATCGGCTCGGCGGCGGTCGCCTCGCGTACGAGGAAGCCGACGAGCAGCACTCCCGCGCCTGCGAACAGCCCGACGATCAGGAGCGACGACCACCCGTCCGCGTTGCCGCGGATCAGCGCGAGCACGAGGCAGAGCAAGGCGCCGGTCAGCAGTGCCGTACCGGGCAGATCCAGCCGGCGCGGCCGGTCGGCGCGCGACTCCCGCAGCCGGTGCGCGCCGAGCACGAGCGCGACCGCGCCGATCGGCACGTTGACCAGGAAGATCCACCGCCACCCGGGGCCCTCGACCAGCGCGCCACCGACCAGGGGACCGACCGCCGTCGCCGCGGCGAGCGTCGCGCCGAAGATCCCGATCGCGCCGGCACGCCGGCGCACGTCCGGGTACGCCGCTGCGATCAGCGGAAGCGCCGTCCCGAGGAGCAGCGCGCCACCGACACCTTGCAGGGCGCGGGTGAGGTCGAGGACGAGCGGCGACCAGGCCAGCGCGCAGGCGAGCGAGCCGATCGTGAAGATGGCCATCCCGGCGAGGAAGACCCGGCGCCTGCCGATCCGGTCCGACAGTGTCGCGGCGGTGAGCAACAGGCAGGCGAGCGGCAGGGTGTACGCGTCCACCACCCACTGCAGGTCGGCGAGGTCGGCATTGAACTCACGCTGGATGCTGGCCAGCGCGACCGACACGACGGTGAGGTCGAGCAGCAGCATGAACACGGCGATGCAGACGAGGAACAGCGTCCAACGCTGCGTGCCTCGGCCGGAGGTGGTTGCGTCCACGAGTACCCTTCGAATTGCACAACGGCTGTAGTCCAAACTCAGTTAACGGCTGTAGCGCTACAGCTGTCAAGTAAAATGTGCATGCACGGGGAAAAGCCCGCGATGGGAGGTGACTCGATGCCGGCGGAGGAGTCGCACGGCGGTATGGCGTCCTGCGCCGCG
>JBOHBN010000308.1:0-4645 GCA_050698355.1 Streptosporangiales bacterium
GCCAGGCGCTGATGCCGGCCACCACGACGCCGCCGACGAACACCGCGGCGGGCACGATGTGCGCGACAGCGCCTATCGCGTTGGGGTTGGTGAGCAGCGCGGCCACGTCGGTGATCCGGGCCGTACCATCGTGCAGCGCCGCGCCGACCGGATGCTGCAGGAAGCCGTTGGCCACCATGATGAAGTACGCCGAAGCGTACGCGGTCAGCGTGACCAGGTAGATGAGCGCCAGGTGCACCGCTTTCGGCAACCGGTCCCAGCCGAAGATCCACATGCCGAGAAACGTCGCCTCGGCGAAGAACGCGATGAGCGTCTCCAGCGCGAGAGGGGCGCCGAACACCTGGCCGGCGACCTGCGACACGCCCGTCCAGTTCAGCCCGAACTGGAACTCCATCACCAACCCGGTCACGATGCCGATGCCGTAGTTGACCACGTAGATCTGGCCGAAGAACCGCGTCATCGTCTTGTGCACGTCCCGGCCGGTCAGCACGTACCTCGTCTGCATGATGGCGACGAGCGGTGCGAGACCGAGGGTCACCACGACGAACAGGAAGTGCACGTTCGCGGTCAACGCGAACTGGATTCGGGCAAGGTCGACCGCGCTCACCAGGGTCCTTTCCAAGCGGTGAGTGGTGCGAGGCGTGTCCCCCGCAAGACACCGTCACGTTATGCGCGGGCCGCGGGGCCGCACATCGGTGAGAACCCCGATTACTCCCCTGCGTCGCCCCCGGCAAGGTCCCGACCCCGGTTGATCACGGTACCGTGATCAACCTCTACTTCCCACGGCCTGCAGACCGTGGGAAGTAGAGGTTGATCGAGGTAAGCTCTCGGCCTTCGACCTGGAACCGATCACGGGCTGGTCGCGCTCGCTCGCCCGTAGGCCCTGGCCGCGTCGAGCAGGCGCTGGGTTTCGAGCGCCTCGCACGGGTCCACCGGCATGGGTGCGCCGTCCGCCAGCGCGCGGGCCACGCCGGCGTAGAACTCCGGCCATGCTCCGGGCTCGGGCGCCACCGTCTCGGCCTGGTCGCCGCGCAGGAGCCGTACCCGGTCCTCGGAGGTCTCGGCACCGTACCCCTCGTCTCCGGGCCGCAGCCCGGCTCGCAGCTGCTGTTCCTGGCTGTCGACGCCGGTGACCACGAGCGCGGCCTCGGTGCCGCTGACGCGCATGCGCGGCCCGTACGCGCCGAAGAGCATGCCCATCGACAGGTGTGAGCGCGTTCCGCTCTCGTGCCGGAGTACGAGGAACGCCTCGTCGTCGGCCACTCCGCCACGGACTCGCCGCGCGTCGGCGAACGCGAGCTCGGCGGGACCGAACAGCTGCAGCGCCTGGTCCACCAGGTGGCTGCCCAGGTCGAGCAGGGTGCCACCGCCGCGTCCCGGCGGCAGGGTGTCGCGCCAGCGGTCCTGCTGGAGCACGGGCCGCCACCGCTCGAACCGCGACTCGAACCGGACGACGTCGCCCAGCGCGCCGTCCGCGAGCAGCCGGGAGAGCGTTCGCTGGTCGGAGTCCCAGCGGCGGTTCTGGAAGACGGTGAGCGGCACGCCACGCGTCTCCGCGGCCTCGAGCAGTGCCGTCGCGCCCGCAACGTCAACGGCGAACGGCTTGTCCACCACGAGCGGTAGATCGAGCTCCAGCGCGGCCTCCCCCAGCGGCAGGTGCGTCTCGGTCGGCGTGGCGAGCACGATCAGGTCGTGGCTGCTCGCCCGCCGCCACAGCTCGTCGACGTGCCCGAAGACGCGCGCCGCCGGGTACGCGCTGCGCGCCTGCCGTTGCCGCTGGTCGTGGCTCGTCACGACCGAGACGACCCGCATCCCCGGTTCCGCATCGACGAGCGGCGCGTGAAAGACGCTGCCGGCGAGGCCGTACCCGACGACACCAACACGGATCTCGTCCATGGCAGGACACCGTAACCTTCCAAACACGTTCTCAGTCGATCACCTGGCACGATGGGTGCCGTGACCGAACGCGCACCCACCGAATGCTGGCTGATCGACATGGACGGCGTCCTGGCACACGAGAACACGCCGATCCCCGGGGCACAGGACTTCATCACCAAGCTGCAGGAGCTCGACAAGCGCTACCTTGTCCTCACCAACAACTCGATCTACACCCCGCGTGACCTGCACGCACGGCTCCTCAACGCGGGCATCGACGTGCCGGTCGACGCGATCTGGACCTCCGCGCTCGCGACCGCGACGTTCCTGGAGTCGCAGCGGCCGGCGGGCACCGCGCACGTAGTCGGCGAGGCGGGCCTGACCACCGCACTGCACGACATCGGCTACGTCCTCACCGACCACAACCCCGACTACGTCGTGCTCGGCGAGACCCGCACGTACAGCTTCGAGGCGATCACCCGCGCGATCCGGCTCGTGTCGGCCGGCTCGCGCTTCATCGCGACGAACCCCGACACGACCGGCCCCAGCACCGAGGGCGCGCTACCGGCGACCGGCTCCGTTGCCGCCCTCGTCACCAAGGCGACCGGCGTGGACCCGTACTTCGTCGGCAAGCCGAACCCGTTGATGA
Source organism: Streptosporangiales bacterium (assembly GCA_050698355.1). Lineage (GTDB taxonomy): Bacteria > Actinomycetota > Actinomycetes > Streptosporangiales > WHST01 > JBOHBN01. Next base: position 2,525 of record JBOHBN010000308.1, read on the forward strand.
TCCGCAGCGCCCTCAACACGGTCGAGGGGCACAGTGAGAGCACGGCGATGATCGGTGACCGGATGGACACCGACATCATCGCCGGAATCGAGGCGGGCCTGGAGACGATCCTCGTCCTGTCCGGCGTGACCTCACCGGAACAGGTCGAGCGCTACCCGTACCGGCCGTCCCGGGTGGTCAGCTCGGTCGCCGACCTCGTGCAGGAGATCTGAGGCAGGCGCGGACGACCGATAGGATCGGGGCCGTGGCGACGTTCGCGATCGGGAGCAGCGACTTCCTGCTCGACGGGCGGCCGCTGCGCATCATCAGCGGTGCCATGCACTACTTCCGCAGCCTGCCGGAGCAGTACGCGCCGCGGCTGCGGCTGCTGCGCGGCATGGGCCTGAACACGATCGAGACGTACGTCGCGTGGAACGTGCACGAGCCGGAGCCCGGCCGGTACGTGTGGAACGGCCTCGCCGCGCTCGACCCGTTCCTGGACGCGGCCGCGGCCGCCGGGTTGTACGCGATCGTCCGCCCCGGCCCGTTCATCTGTGCGGAGTGGGACAACGGTGGGCTGCCTGCCTGGCTGCTCGCCGACCGGTCGACCAGGCTGCGCTGCTACGACCGCACGTACCTGAACGCGGTCGACCGGTGGTTCGACCAGCTCATTCCGCGCCTGGCGGCGCGCCAGGTCACCCGCGGCGGCAACGTGCTGATGCTGCAGGTCGAGAACGAGTACGGCTCATACGGCACCGACCGGCCGTACCTGGAGTACCTGGCGAACGCGATGCGGGTACGCGGGATCGACGTGCCGCTGTTCACCTCCGACGGGCCGACCGACGCCCGGCTGTCGGCCGGCACCCTGCCGGGCGTGCTCGCGACCGTGAACTTCGGCAGCGCGCCGAAGGATGCGTTCACGACGCTTCGCGCGCACCAGCCGACGGGCCCGCTGATGTGCATGGAGTACTGGAACGGCTGGTTCGACCACTGGGGTGAGGAGCATCACACCAGGTCGCCGAAGGACGCCGCCCAGACGCTCGACGAGATGCTGGCGGCGGGCGCCTCGGTGAACATCTACATGGCCCACGGCGGCACGAACTTCGGGTTTCGGGCGGGTGCGAATCGCGCGGAGGGCACCGGCGAGCTGGAACCGACCATCACGTCGTACGACTACGATGCGCCGCTGGACGAGGCCGGGCGGCCGACCGCGAAGTACTGGGCGTACCAGGAGGTCATCGGCCGCTACCTGGAGATCCCGTCCGCGCCGGACGTGCGCAAGCCCGCCACGCTGCCGGAGCAGCAGCTCGTCGCGTCGGCGACGGTGCCGCTCGCCGCGGCGCTCGACCAGCTCGGCGAGCCGCGCGGCACGGCGCCGTACCCGCGCACGTTCGAGGAGATGGGCCTCGCAGGCGGCCTCGGGCGGTACCGCTGCCGGGTCCGCGGGCCGCGCCACCACGCGCCGCTCCTGCTCGAGGGTCTCGCGGACGAGGCGTTCGTCTGGTGCGACGGCGAGTTCACCGGATCGCTCTCCGGCGACGAGACGCTGCACGTGCCAGTGCCCCCGGACGGGCTCAGCTTCGACGTCGTCGTCGCCGCGTACGGGCGCACCAACTTCGGCGCTGCGCTCGGCGACCGCAAGGGCGTCTCCGGCGCGCGGCACGGGGAGGCGTACCTGCACGGCTGGCAGAGCGCCGCGCTGCCGCTCGACCCGCTGCCGCAGCTGCCGTTCGGCCCGCTCCCCGGCGACCCGCGCGGCGGGCCGCGCTTCTGGTACGTGCCCCTGCGCGTCGGTGAGCCGGCGGACGGCTTCCTTGCCCTGCCGGGCTGGAACCACGGCATGGTCTGGGTGAACGGTTTCTGCCTCGGCCGGTACGACGTCGCCAGCGGCCCGCAGCGCACGTTGTACATCCCTGGGCCGCTGCTGCGCCCGGGCGACAACGCGATCGTGGTGCTTGAGCTCACCCCGCGTGGTGACCTGGAGGCACCACCCACATTCCAGCTGCGCTCGGACGCCGACCTCGGGTAACCGCTACCGTCCCCTCACCCACGTCGCCGTCCCGACAACCACGTCGCCGTCCCCCAAATGACCACGTTATGTGGGGTTGGTACGCCTTCTCGATGCCTGCAGTTATCGCCGGT
>JBOHBN010000309.1:0-7345 GCA_050698355.1 Streptosporangiales bacterium
AGGCCGCGAAGCATCGTGTGGGCGGGGAAGTCCTCGCCTACGTGTGGTGAGGAAGCGAAGATGTCGCGTATTGGAGTACGCCCAGTCCCCGTGCCGAACGGGGTCGACGCGTCCATCGATGGCGCCAAGGTGACGGTGAAGGGCCCGAAGGGCGAGCTGTTCCACGCCGTGGCGTCGCCCATGGTGGTTACCCGAGACGATGGTGCGCTGACGGTGACCCGCCCCGACGACGAGCGGGAGAACCGTGCCCTGCATGGCCTGACCCGGACCCTGATCGCGAACATGGTGACCGGGGTGACCGAGGGGTACTCGAAGAAGCTCGAGATCGTCGGCACCGGTTACCGCGTACTGGCCAAGGACGGCGGGCTCGAGCTGTCGCTCGGGTACAGCCACCCGGTCGTGGTGAAGCCGTCGGAGGGCATCTCGTTCTCGGTCGAGTCGGCGACGCGGTTCACCGTGTACGGCATCGACAAGCAGCGGGTCGGCGAGACCGCGGCGAACATCCGTAAGCTCCGCCCGCCCGAGCCGTACAAGGGCAAGGGCGTGCGGTACGAGGGCGAGCGCGTCCGCCGCAAGTCCGGGAAGGCAGCGAAGTAGATGTCAGGCAGCAGCCTCAAAGGTGCCAAGGGACGCAGGGTCGCGCGGATGCGCCGGCACCTGCGCGTGCGCAAGCGGGTATCCGGTACGCCGGCCCGCCCCCGGCTCGTCGTCAGCAGGTCGGCCCGGCACATGGTCGCCCAGCTCGTCGACGACACGACGGGCCACACGCTCGTGGCGGCCTCGACCATGGAGGCCGACCTGCGCAGCGCCGACGGCGACAAGACCGCGCAGGCGCAGCGGGTCGGTGAGCTGATCGCGGAGCGGGCGAAGGAACGCGACGTTGCCGCCGTGGTGTTCGACCGCGGCGGCAACCGCTACCACGGCCGCGTGGCCGCGGTGGCCGACGGCGCACGCGAAGGCGGACTGGAACTGTGAGCCGGTCCGGGTACGTTGCGTTCGAGGAACCGGTCGCCATGGCGACCGCATGCTCGGACGCAAGAGAACCACGTGACGTAGTGACGAGCACGAGAAGGGGAACCTGCTGATGCCTGGAGCTCAGCGTCGTGGAGGCGAGCGCCGGGAGCGGCGCGACCGCAAGGAGGGCGGCGCCTCCGACAAGGCGTACCTGGAGCGCCTCGTCAAGATCAACCGGGTGGCGAAGGTCGTCCGCGGAGGGCGGCGGTTCAGCTTTACCGCGCTCGTCATCGTCGGTGACGGAAACGGCATGGTCGGCGTCGGGTACGGCAAGGCCAAGGAGGTGCCCTCGGCGATCGCCAAGGGCGTCGAGGAGGCGAAGAAGAGCTTCTTCCCCGTGCCTCGCGTCCAAGGCACCATCCCGCACCTGGTGAAGGGCGAAGACGCCGCCGGCGTGGTGCTGTTGAAGCCCGCGAGCCCCGGTACCGGAGTGATCGCGGGCGGACCGGTACGCGCCGTGCTCGAGTGCGCGGGCGTGCACGACGTGCTCAGCAAGTCGCTCGGCTCGTCGAACCCGATCAACATCGTGCACGCGACCGTCACCGCGCTGCGCTCGCTGGTCCGTGCCGAGGACGTCGCGTCGCGGCGCGGGCTGCCGATCGAGGACGTCGCGCCGGCCGCGATGCTGCGCGCCAAGGCCGCAGAGGGAGCGGCGTGACCATGGCGGCGACGAAACAGCGGCAGCTGAAGATCACGCAGGTCCGGTCGGAGATCGGCCGCAAGCAGAACCAGCGCGACACGCTGCGTACGCTCGGCCTGAAGCGGCGCGGCCACTCGGTCGTGCGGGCGGACAGCCCCGAGGTACGCGGCATGATCACGACGGTCACGCACCTGGTGACCGTCGAGGAGGTTGAGTCAGTATGAGCGGCACCGGCTCGAAGCGGGCCGCGGCACCTGCCGGACGTGAGCGAGGAGGTGGCCGCGTGGAGGCACAGAGTCTCAAGGTGCATCACCTGCGGGGGGCGCCCGGGGCGCGCACCGCGAAGACGCGCGTCGGCCGTGGCGAGGCGTCGAAGGGCAAGACCGCCGGGCGGGGCACCAAGGGTACGAAGGCTCGCGGCCAGGTGGACGCCCGGTTCGAGGGCGGCCAGATGCCCCTGCACATGCGGCTGCCGAAGCTCAAGGGCTTCTCCAGGCGCAAGCCGGCCGAGATCGACGTCGTCAACCTCGACCGGTTGGCTGCGCTCTTCCCCGAGGGCGGGCAGGTCACGGTGGCCGACCTCGTCGCACGGCGCGCCGCCAAGCGGGGCCGGCAGGTGAAGGTGCTCGGCAGCGGTGACATCGGTGTCGCCGTCCAGGTGAGCGCGCACGCGTTCTCGCAGACCGCGAAGGATAAGATCGTCGCTGCCGGAGGCAGCGTAACCGAGGTCTGAGGGCAAGGCAGCCCGCAGACGACTGTTAGAGTCCGCACTGGTTGACTGGCCGCTCGCAGGTGCACGGCCCGTCGGATGATCGGCCCGTGCACGGGCCGCGCAGGAGGAAGCGTGCAGCTGTCGGCGTTCACTCGGGCTTTCCGCACGCCCGACCTGCGCAAGAAGCTGCTCTTCGTCCTCCTGATGGTGGCGATCTTCCGGTTGGGGTCGGTCATCCCGACACCCGGGGTCTCGTACGAGGCGGTCACCCAGTGCGCGCAGCAGGCGCAGGCCGCGAGCAGCGTGTACGGCGTGCTGAACCTGTTCAGCGGCGGCGCGCTGTTACGGCTGTCGATCTTTGCGCTCGGCATCATGCCGTACATCACGGCGAGCATCATCGTGCAGCTGCTCACCGTGGTGATCCCGCGGTTCGAGGAGCTGAAGAAAGAGGGCCCCGGCGGCACGAACAAGCTGACGCAGTACACCCGGTACCTCACCGTCGGGCTGGCCGTGCTGCAGTCGACCGGCTACATCGCGATGGCGCGGTTCGGCCAGCTCTTCCCCGGAGGCAACCAGCCGGGCTCGCCGTGTGCCGGCGACCAGATCATCCCGAACCAGAGCGTCTTCACCCTCGTGGTCATGGTGTTCACGATGACCGCCGGCACCGCCGTGATCATGTGGCTGGGCGAGCTGATCACCGACCGGGGCATCGGCAACGGCATGTCGATCATGATCTTCACCTCGATCATCTCGGTCTTCCCCACCCAGTTGATGGCGATCTTCAAGCAGAGCCAGTGGAAGTTCACCGTCGTTCTGGTGATGGGCATCGTGCTGATCGCCGCGGTCGTGTTCGTCGAGCAGGCGCAGCGGCGCATCCCGCTGCAGTACGCCAAGCGCATGGTCGGCCGCAAGATGTACGGAGGCAGCTCCGCGTACATCCCGCTCAAGGTCAACCAGGCCGGTGTGATCCCGATCATCTTCGCGTCGTCGCTTCTCTATCTCCCGCAGCTGGCGTCGTTGATCTGGCAGGACAACCAGGCCCTGTCCGGATTCGTCACGCGCTACCTGAGCAAGGGCGATCACCCGGTGTACATGGCCGTCTACTTCGTACTGATCATCTTCTTCGCGTTCTTCTACGTCGGCATCACCTTCAACCCGGTTGAGGTGGCCGACAACATGAAGAAGGCGGGCGGGTTCATCCCGGGTATCAGGCCCGGTCGCCCAACCGCCGAGTACCTGGACTACGTGCTCACCCGAATCACCGCTCCGGGCTCGCTGTACCTCGGCGCCATCTCGCTGATCCCGCTCTTCGCGATTGGCCTGGTACAGGCATCCCAGCAGTTCCCGTTCGGCGGTGCGAGCCTGCTGATCATCGTTGGCGTCGGTCTCGATACGGTGAAGCAGATCGAGAGCCAGTTGCAGCAGCGCAACTACGAAGGTTTCTTGCGCTAGTGCGCATTGTCCTTGTGGGTCCCCCGGGAGCGGGCAAGGGGACGCAGGCGCAGTTCATCACCTCGCACCTGGCTATCGCGAACATCTCCACCGGCGACATCTTCCGCGCGAACGTCAGCGCGGGCACGCCGCTCGGGCGGGAGGCCAAGGGCTACATGGACGTCGGCGACCTCGTGCCCGACGAGGTCACGGTGAAGATGGTGCGCGAGCGGCTTGCCGAGGAGGACGCACGCGACGGCTTCCTGCTCGACGGGTTCCCGCGTACGGTGCCGCAGGCCGAGGTGCTCGACGAGATGCTGACTGAGATGGGCGAGGGCCTCGGTGCCGTGCTCGAGCTCGTCGTGGACGACGACGAGGTGGTGCGCCGGCTCGCCGGCCGCCGTACCTGCCACCAGTGCGGCACGGTCTGGCACGTCGACTTCGATCCGCCCACCAAGTCCGGTGTGTGCGATCACTGCGGCGGTGAGCTGTTCCAGCGCGACGACGACAGGGAGGAGACCGTCCGGCACCGGCTCGAGGTGTACGCCGACCAGACGGCACCGCTCGTTGCGTACTACGCGGATCGCGGCACGCTGATCGGCATCGACGCCTCCGGGCCGGTCGAGGAGGTCACCGACCGCGCGATCGCCGCCCTCCGGCCGATCGGCTGACCTCCGGACTCATGCGCCCGCTGACACTTGTCAGGGGCAGCCCGCCCGTCCCCGTGTAAGCATAGAAGGAGACGGGCGACGAACGGCGGACGCTACCGTCCGGCGCCGGGTAGTCTCGGAAGTAACGAGCACGAACCTGCCGAGCAGGCGCAGGCCGGCTCAGCGGCTCGGGGAGGCGACGATGGCGGACAACCAAGTCAGCCTACGGTGTGCGGACGCCGACCGGGAGCGTGTGGCGAGCGTGCTGCGCGAGCACTACGCCGAGGGTCGGCTGGACCTGAACGAGTACCAGGAACGCACCGATGCGGTCTACGCGGCGAAGACGTTCGGTGATCTCGCTCCGCTGACTCGCGACCTGCCCGCGCTGCCGAGTGCCGAGAGCCCCGAGCAGAAGGACGACGACGCGCCCGCTAGGGCGGGGCTCGTCGCGTTCGTCCCGCTGATGGTCGTGCTCATCGCCTGCACCGCGTGGATGGCCGGTAGCGTTGCCACCGGGCACTCCGGCGCGCTGTGGCCCGCGTTCATCGTCTTCTTCGCGATCATGGGCCGACGTGGCTGCGGCGGGAGAAGCCACCGTGTCCGCTGAGTCGCCGGAGCTTCGCTGCGCCGACTCCGACCGGGACAGGATCGCCGGCCAGCTGCGCGAGCACTACGCAGAGGGCCGGCTCGACTTGGATGAGTTCCAGGAGCGCGCCAACGCCGTGTACGCGGCGAAGACGTTCGGTGATCTCGAGCCGCTCACCGTGGACCTCCCTGCACGGCCCGTTCAGGAGCACCCGCAGGAGGCCAAGGACGAGGACGAGGAGTGCGCGAGCGGGCGTGGCCGGTTGATGGCCATGTGGAGCCCCTGGCTGACCACCTCGGTGATCTGCATCGGCATCTGGCTGATCAGCATGCTGGCGAGCAGCCAGTTCATCTACCCGTGGCCGGTGTGGGTCGCGGGACCGTGGGGCGTGATCCTGCTCGTGGCCACGCTCGGTGGCACCGGCAGCCAGCGACGGCACCTCGAGCGTCGCGAGCAGCGGCAGCGCGCGCGGCAGCTGCGCCGCGAGTGGCACGACCAGGCCCTCGAGTCGCGGCACCTGCGCATCAGCCAGGACCAGGAGCACAAGGAGCACCGCGACTACCGCGACCGGCACCAGCACTAAGACCACCGGAATGTGTCAGTACCTCAGCTCGTTATAGCGAGCTGAGGTACTGACACGTTGCGGTGCGCCGGCTCGGCGCGGGGCGATTTCCGGGTCGACCCGTGCGTGCCGTAGACTTGCTGACTGGTCCCGGTACTCTCCACGTGCCGCCCCGCGGTGCGGCGAGGTCGAACGTCTCGGGTCCGAACTCACAAGTGCCCACCCTGGGCACGCCGCGATCCGTATGAGACGGGAGGACATGCCGAAGAAGGAAGGTGTCATCGAGGTCGAGGGCACCGTCGTGGAGTCCCTTCCGAATGCCACGTTCCGGGTGGAGCTCGAGAACGGCCACAAGGTGCTCGCCCACATCAGCGGCAAGATGCGCATGCACTACATTCGCATCCTGCCCGACGACCGGGTCGTGGTGGAGCTGAGCCCGTACGACCTGTCTCGTGGACGGATCGTCTTCCGGTACCGATGAGCACGATCGGTCGGATCGCCGACGGTTCGCCCGCCTGCGTTTCGACCCCCAGGAGAGCCTGAATCAATGAAGGTCCAGCCAAGTGTCAAGAAGATCTGCGCGAAGTGTAAAGTGATCCGGCGGCATGGCCGGATCATGGTCATCTGCGAGAACCCTCGGCACAAGCAGCGCCAGGGCTGAGCTCGCGCAGGACAACAAGCAACACAGCAGTACCGCAATTCGCGTGTCGCAACCCGAGCCGGACCGGCTCGGGACGCCCCCGGACGGAGGCCGGGGCCGCACCCGTACGGGTGCGGGGCGGCGCGCAGGGCCTCCGCGAAACGGCAAGGAGCACGCCAAGCATGGCACGTCTCGTCGGCGTTGACCTTCCGCGTGAGAAGCGGGTCGAGGTCGCGCTCACCTACATCTACGGCATGGGCCGCAGCCGCGCCAGGCAGACCATCGTCGGCTCCGGCGTCGACCCGAGCCGCCGCGTCCACGAGCTCGGGGACGACGACATCCTCAAGCTGCGTGACTGGATCGAGTCCAACTACCAGGTCGAGGGTGATCTCCGCCGCGAGATCGCCGCCGACATCAGGCGCAAGGTGGAGATCGGCTGCTACCAGGGCATCCGGCACCGCCGTGGGCTTCCGGTCCACGGGCAGCGCACCCACACCAACGCACGCACCCGCAAGGGACGCCGCAAGACGGTGGCCGGTAAGAAGCGAACCGGCGGCAAGAAGTAGTCACCGCGCGACAGCGTGGTGCACCGACGATCTCCTAAGGAGCACTAGGCCGAATGCCTCCGAAGACACGTACCGCGACGGCGCGGAAGGTGCGCCGCAAAGAGCGGAAGAACGTCGCGCACGGACATGCGCACATCAAGAGCACCTTCAACAACACCGTCATCACCGTCACCGACCCGGTCGGCAACGTGATCGCCTGGTCCAGCTCGGGCCAGGTCGGGTTCAAGGGATCCCGCAAGTCCACGCCGTTCGCCGCGCAGCTCGCCGCGGAGGCCGCTGCTCGCCGCTCGATGGAGCACGGCATGCGCAAGGTCGACGTCTTCGTCAAGGGGCCGGGTTCGGGCCGCGAGACCGCGATCCGGTCGCTGTCCGCGGTCGGCCTCGAGGTCGGTTCGATCCAGGACGTCACACCCACCCCGCACAACGGCTGCCGCCCGCCGAAGCGCCGGCGCGTCTGAGGAGAAGGCACAACCGAAATGGCTCGTTACACCGGACCAGACTGCAAGCGCTGCCGCCGCGAGAAGATGAAGCTCTTCTTGAAGGG
>JBOHBN010000310.1:0-11967 GCA_050698355.1 Streptosporangiales bacterium
GCAGACCAACCTCGACAACACCTGCCTGGCCTGCACCGTCCACCACCCGTACTTCGACTCCGGCGACTGGACACCCGAACTCACAGACGGACGCATCCAGGTCACGCCACCCAAATGGGTCGACCCGGAGCAGAAGCCCAGAGTCAACCACCTCCACGACCCGCCCTGACGAGGCGAGGAGTTGGACGTGCGGTGGGAGGATCGAGGCATGCCCAACGAAGCGATCGACCTTGCCGCGAAGATGGCGTCGTTCTCCGAGCACTGGTCGCCGAAGGTGGTAGCACGCCTGAACGACTACGAGGTCAAGGTCGTCAAGCTACAAGGCGAGTTCACCTGGCACAGCCATGCGGACACCGACGAGCTGTTCTTCGTGATCGACGGTGACCTCACCGTCCAGATGCGCGAGGACGACGTGTCGGTACGCGCTGGCCAGTTGTTCGTCGTTCCCCGCGGGGTGGAGCACTGCCCGATCGCGGACGGCGAGGTCCACGCCATGCTGATCGAACCCACGGGTGTGGTGAACACCGGGGACGCGGGCGGTCTCTTGACCGCCGAGTACGACGACTCGCTCACCTAGCGTCAGCTCCGCCTGGTGCCGGCGCCCCAGAAGAAAGGGCCAGCGGTCGGCGTTACCGCTATGTCCCAGCCCATCCGCGCGAGCCGCCGCTCGAGATCGGCCGGCCGGTAGGGCACTTTCACCAATCGGTGGCTGGTGCCGTCCTTGAGCTTGCGCTTGATAACCGACGAGGACTGGCCCTCGACGAGCTCGTCACGCGTACGGTAGCCGTCGTCGGCGAAGAAGACCCGCCCAGTCGGTTCCAGGCACCGGGCTACGAGCGACCAGAAGGACTCCAACCGTTCGTACGGGACATGCGACAGCCAGAAGCCGAAGAAGACGACGTCGTAGCGTCGGTCGGGTTCCCAGGTGAAGAGGTCGGCCTGAACGAAACGCACACGGTCGTCTTGCACCCGAGTCGAGGCGATGGCGAGCATCTGGGCAGAGGCGTCGACAGCAGTCACCTCGTCGGCGTGACGCAGAAGCTGGCCCGTCCACGTGCCGGGTCCGCACGCCAACTCCAGCACCTCGCCCGTCGGCGCGAAGGCGTCGAAGGCTTCGACCAGCTCGTCCCCGCCCTCGTTGCCGTCGTCACCGGCAACGAGGGCGGTAGCGCGGAGCGGCCATCTCCGGTTACATGTCCCTGTGCGTTCGTACCGCTTCACCCGCAGAACCCTGGTGGCCGCGGCTGCCACTGCCGCGCTGCTCTCGACCGTCGCCCCGGCGGCGAGCGCTCGACCGAGCAGCGATGGGCCCGGTCACGGTCCGTGGCATGCCCGGCTGCTGGGCGCGCAAGTCGTCGACAAGGGCCTCGTGGTGGACGGGACGCGCGTCGGTGAGCTGTCCTCGATCGACTACGACCGGGCGACCGGCGCGTACTACCTGGTGGCCGACGACACCGAGTCGGCACCGGCACGTTTCTACACCGCACGGATGCGAGTAGGCGTCACCGGTATCCACGACGTGCGGTTCGTTCGTGCGACCTGGCTGCGACGCTCCGACGGCACGCTGTTCCCTCCGCTGTCGTCGTCCGGTACTGAACTCGCCGATCCGGAGTCGCTGCGGCTCGACCCAACAAGCCGCACCCTCTACTGGGGGAGCGAGGGCAAGCGGGTCGTGCCGGAGCAGGGCAAGCCCCAGCTCGTCGACCCGTGGGTACGCCAGGCGAGCCTGTCCGGCACGTACCTGCGGGAACTGCGCCTGCCGCGCGACGAGCGGATGAGTGCCGAGCCGACCGGCCCGCGGGACAACCTCGTGTTCGAGGGGCTCACCCTCAGCACCGACCACCGGTGGGTGGTCGCGTCCGACGAGGGCGCGCTGTACCAGGACGGGCCGATCGCGACCGTGAAGCACGGCGCGACGAACCGGATCACGTGGTGGAACAAGCGCAGGGGCCGCGCGGTGAAGCAGCTCGCCTACCCCCTCAGCAGGATCCCGAAGGCACCGAGGCCGTCGACGGCGTCGGCGGACAACGGGATCAGCGCACTGCTCGCCGTCGACCGGCACCACTACCTGGTCGTCGAACGGTCGTATGCGAGCGGGGTCGGCAACACCATCCGGGTCTTCGAGATCGACACGCGCGGCGCGACCAACGTCCTGCACCGGGAGTCGTTGAGCGACGGTCACTACCGCCCGGTCAGCAAGCGACTCGTCGTTGACCTCGGCACGATCGGGCTCGACCACCTGGACAACATCGAGGGCGTCACCTGGGGACCGCGGCTACCAACGGGGGAGCGGACGCTGGTCTTCGTCTCCGACGACAACTTCAACGACTCCCAGGTCACCCAGCTCGTCGCTGTGGCGGTACGGCCCTGAGCCGCTCGGTCAGCCGTGCGATGCGGTTGGACGAGGCGCTACCGCGCTGGCACCACTGCGAACGCCACCAGATTGCGGTGTCCGCCCCGCCGCCCGCCGTGCTGAACGCCGCCGAGCAGGTGACCTGGCGGGAGGTACCGCTCTTCCGGGCACTCATGAACGTACGCTTTCCGGGCAGCGCTCTCCCGGGCGACGCTCCGGTGCTCGATTGGTTCGTCCGCACGGGTTTCACGGTCCTGGATCGTACGGAGGACGAGCTGCTCGTCGGCTCCCTGCAACCCGTCACGCGCGGCGTGCCCGCTGTCGACCTCGCCGGCCTCGAACCTGCGGGCTTCCGCGCGTTCGACCGGCCGGGTTACGCCAAGATCGCCTTCAACTTCCGGTGCACCGGCAAGGTGCTGAGCACGGAGACGCGGGTGCTGGCCACCGACCCACGCGCGCGGCGGGTGTTCGGTGCGTACTGGCTCGCGATCCGGGCTGGCAGCGGGATCATCCGGCACGTCTGGCTGCGTGCGATCCGGCGCCGCGCCAGTCGGGGTTAGTGAGCTGCGCGACCCACCGGTGTTGCCCCGCACGGGCCGCACGCGTCACCGCGTACTCGTCGCCCGGTGGGCCGGCGCTGTCGACCTGGGCCGCGGCGAGTGCGGCAAGGAGCACGCCCGCGAGAATGCACAGCGTGACCGCCCACACCAGCGCGCGGAACACGGCCACGGCCGCGAGGGCACGTACGACTATGGCGACGACCGCGACGAGGAACAGGCCGGCGGACAGCATGCCCGCCATCACCACGGCCAGGTAAGCCCCTGCCGAGCCCGGCAGCGCCAGCACGCACCCGCATCCGACACCGTTCATCGGTCATCCTCCTGTCTGTGTACAGACAGACACCTGCCCTACCCGCCTCACTAGTGAGGTTTACACTAACACCCTGGCCCGCTAGAGAGGTGCTGGGTTAGTACGGTGACGTGCTACAGTCCACTCGTGAGCATCGACTGGACCGATCCACGCTCGCCATCGCGTCAGATCGCCGATGCACTGGGGGACGCCATCCGCCAGGGCGAGTTCCAACCCGGGAGCAGGTTGCCGTCAGAGCGACAGCTCGTCGAGCGGTACGGGACGGCGCCGCAGACGGCCAGGCAGGCGATCAGCCTGCTCAAGTCCGAGGGCCTGGTCGTCGGCATGCCCGGTCGCGGCATCTTCGTTCGCGAGCGTCGGTCTCCGGTGCACGTGGGGTCGGACAGGTACACCAGGTGGTTCCAGGGCCAGACCGAGACGGAGCTGCCGTGGGAGGAGGAGATAGTCCAGCTCGCCGAGGTGCCGGCGCCGCAGCGCATCGCCGAGGTGTTCGAGATCGACCCCGGCACCCCCGTGTTCCTCCGGCGGCGACGCATCTGGCTCGAGGGCACACCGACCCAGCTCGACGACAGCTACTACCGGCTCGAGGTCGTCCGCGGCACCCCGCTCGTGGAAGGCACCACCGGGCCAGGTGGCAGCTACGCCGTCCTCGAGGAGTACGGGTACCAGCTGACCCGTATCCGCGAAGACATCAAGCTACGGATGCCGAGCCCCGAAGAGGTCAGGTCGCTGCGGCTGGACAAGGGCGTTCCGGTGGCGGAGCTCCACCGGGTCGCGCTCACCGACAATGGTCCGCTCGAGGTCTTCAACGCCGTGCTCGACGGCGACCGGCACATCTTCTCGTACGCGTTCCCCGCGCCGGCGTGAAGTCAGGACGCGTCGCTTACGGTACTCATGTTGAAGTCGGGCACCCGCAACGCCGGCATGGCGGTACGGGAGAAGTAGTCGCCGAACTCGCGGCCCAGCGCCGGCTCCGTGCGACCCACCTCGGTGATGCGGGAGAGCAGGCCGACCGGGCTCTCGTTGAACCGGAAGTTGTTCACCGCGCCGGTGACCTCACCGTTCTCGACGAGGTAGACGCCGTCGCGGGTGAGCCCGGTGAGCAGCAGCGTCTGCGGGTCGACGACCCGGATGTACCACAGGCAGGTGAGCAACAGGCCGCGTTCGGTGCCCGCGACGAGCTCGTCCACGCCCTTGCTGCCCCCGCCGTCGGCGACCAGGTTGTCCACGAACGGCGTCGTCGGAAGGTCGGTTATTGCCGCTGAGTGGCGGGTCTGGAGCAACGCGCCAAGCGTGCCGCTGTCGATCCAGTTGACCCGCCCGGTGGGCAGGCCGTTGTCGAACACCGACTGCTCCGCGCTGGAGCCGTGCGCCACCAGGAACGGGCAGCATTCCAACCCGGGCGAGGCCGGGTCGGAGTAGAGCGTCAGCGGGACGTCGGTGAGCCGCTCGCCGACCCTGGTGCCGCCACCCGTCCTGGCGAAGGCCGTACGGCCGTCGGCGGCGTCGCGCGCTGCGGCGTACATGTAGACGTTGAACAGCAGGTCGGCGACCGTGGACGGCGGGAGCAGCGTCTCGTAGCGCCCGGCGGGCAGATCGACACGCCGCTCCGCCCAACCGAGCCTGGTTCGCACCTCGGCGTCGAGCGCGGTCACATCGACGTCGGTGAAGTCGCGCGTGCTCGTGCCCGCCCATGCCGACCTGCTGTAGTCCGGCGACTTGCCATTGAGCTCGAAGGTGCCGGTCGGCTGGTCGTGTCGCAGCCGCAGGCCGGTCGTGGAGCCGAGGTAGGTGGTGCGCTGCTCGTGCTCCGCGTAGCCGAACAGCAGCCGCCGCTCCGACTCGGCGCGTCTGAACGTGTCACCGAGCGCGGGAGCGACCGAGTCGAACACCGCGGCCGAGGTCTCCGCCGGAGGCGCTTCCCATGCTCCGCCGTTGGGCGCGTCAGCGGGCTGTACCAGCGGTTGCGCGTCGTCGGACGGGCCGCTCTCGCGGGCGGCCTCCTCGGCCGCGCGGACGAGGGGCTCGAGGTCCTCGCCGGTGGCGCCGCTGCGCGAAACCACACCGGCCGCCGTACCCTGCTTGCCGCCGACGGTCGCGATGACGGTCAGCGCGCGTGAGCGGGTGACGCCGTTGGTGGTGAGGGAGTTGCCGGCCCAGCGCAGGTTCGCCGTGCTCTGCTCGTCCGCGATGGCCACGAGCCCGTCGGCGCGGGACAGCGCGAGCGCCCGCTCCACCGTCTCTTGCGGAGTCACTGGCCGCCCTCCTGCCGCGTGTTCAGGACATTGACACCGCGGAACAGCGCGCTCGGGCAGCCGTGGCTGACGGGCGCGACCTGGCCGGGCTGGCCCTTGCCGCACGTGAACGAACCTCCGAGCACGTACGTCTGCGGGCCGCCGGCCGCGGCCATCGACCCCCAGAAGTCCGTGGTCTTCGACTGGTACGCGAAGTCGCGCAGCTGACCGGCCAGGCGCCCGCCGCGGATCGCGTAAACGCGCTGGCCGGTGAACTGGAAGTTGTACCGCTGCATGTCGATGGACCAGGACTTGTCGCCGACGACGTAGATGCCGCGGTCGATCCCGCCGATCAGATCCTCGGTGGACGGGCCGTCGGCCGTCGGCTGCAGCGAGACGTTCGCCATCCGCTGGATGGGTACATGGCCGGGGGAGTCGGCGAACGCGCAGCCGTTGGACCGGTCGAAACCCTTCAGCGCGGCCATCCGCCGGTCCATCTGGTACCCGACGAGCACGCCGTCGCGCACGATGTCCCAGGTGCCGGTCGCGACGCCCTCGTCGTCATACCCGACGGTGGAGAGGCCGTGTTCGGTGACCCGGTCACCCGTGACGTGCATGAGTTCAGAGCCGTACCGCAGGCTGCCGAGCCCGTCGAACGTGGCGAAGGTCGTGCCGGCGTACGCGGCCTCGTAGCCGAGTGCCCGGTCGAGCTCCGTGCCGTGGCCGGTGGACTCGTGGATGGTGAGCCACAGGTTGGACGGGTCGACGACGAGGTCGTAGCTGCCGGGCTCGACCGACGGTGCCTTCGCGCGCTCGGCGAGCAGCTCGGGTAGCTGGGCGAGCTCGGTGTCCCAGTCCCAACCGGTGCCGGTGAGGTACTCCCAGCCCCGGCCCGCCGGTGGCGCGATCGAGCGCATGTCCTCGAACCCCTCGCTGCCGACGGTCGCGACCTCGATGACGGGCGCGACCCGTACGCGCTGCTGCGTGGTGACCGTACCGGCGAGGTCGGCGTAGAACTTGTTCTCCTGCACGGCGTGGAAGACCGCATCGACGTGGTCGACGACGCCGTGGCCGAGCAGGTCACTGCTGCGGGCGGCGAGTAGCTGGATCTTCTCCGCGTCCGCGACCTCGAAGGGGTTGACCTCGTACGCCGAGATCCAGGTGGCATCCGCGTGCACGGGTTCGTCGGCGAGCTCGACCGGTTCGGTGTTGAGCGGGCGGCTCGTCTCCGCGATCCGTACCGCCTGCTCCGCGACCCGCGCGGCCGCCTCGGCGGTCAGGTCGACGCCGGCGGCGAAGCCCCACGTGCCGTCGTGTACCACGCGGACGCTGAACCCCGTGTCGACACCCGTCTCGGCGCCTTCGATGCGCGCGTCTCGTACGCTGATCCGCTGGCCGCGCACGCGCTCGATGCGGACCTGGGCGTGCGAGACGCCAAGGTCGCGGGCGCGCTGCAGCGCAGCGTCGGCGACCGTACGCAGGGGCAGGGCGAGGAACTCCGGATCGATCTCGGGCACGGGTCTGAGGCTAACCGACTCGGTCGCGCGAGGCGAGCGGCCCGCGCGCTGCTGGTAGCGTTCCGGCGACCGTCCAGTGAGAAGGGGTGAGCGTGGCCCGCACCGTCCTCGTGACCGGAGGCAACCGCGGCATCGGCCTGGCGATCGCGCGGGCGTTCGCCGACGCGGGCGACCAGGTAGTGGTGACGCACCGCAGCGCCGAACCGCCGGACGGCCTGGCGGGCGTGCGGTGCGATGTGACCGACAGCGCGCAGGTCGACACGGCCTTCGCCGAGGTCGAGGAGCGGTTCGGACCCGTCCAGGTGCTCGTCGCCAATGCCGGCATCAACCGCGACCAGCTGCTGCTGCGCATGTCCGAGGACGACTTCACCGAGGTCCTCGACGCGAACCTCACCGGCGCGTTCCGGGTCACCAAGCGTGCCGTGCGCGGCATGCTGCGCGCGCGTGCCGGACGCGTGCTGCTCGTGTCCTCGGCCGCGGGGCTGACCGGGTCGCCGGGCCAGACGAACTACGCGGCGTCCAAGGCGGGTCTCGTCGGGTTCGCCAGGTCGCTCGTTCGCGAGCTCGGGCCGCGGGGCATCACCGTCAACGTCGTCGCGCCGGGCTTCGTGCAGACCGACATGACCGCCGATGTCGCCGAGAAGCGCCAGGCGGAGATCAAGGACCGGGTGCCGCTCGGCCGGTACGCCACGAGCGAGGAGGTCGCGGCGACCGTACGGTGGCTGGCCAGCGACGAGGCGGCGTACATCACCGGCGCGGTGGTGCCGGTCGACGGCGGCCTCGGCATGGGTCACTGAGCGAAGGAGCTGATCGCGCGATTTGAGCGGCGGTCTCGAACACCGGGTGGTCGCGCGATGCGGTCGCGAGGAAGACACTGAGCGAAGGACACGCGGAGGGACCGGATGGGGTTACTGGACGGCAAGACGATCCTGGTCGCCGGGGTGACGATGGACACCTCACTCGGCTTCGGCGTCGCGCGCGTAGCACAGGAGCAAGGCGCCGACGTCGTGCTCACCAACTTCGGTCGCGCGCTCGCCATCACCCGGCGGATCGCGAAGCGGCTGCCGGCCGAGCCACCGGTACTGGAGCTCGACGTGTCCGACGAGGACCACCTCGCGTCACTGCCGGACCGGCTGCGCGAGCACACCGATCATCTCGACGGCGTCGTGCACTCCATCGCGTACGCCCCGCCGTCCTGCCTCGGCGGTGGCTTCCTTGACGCACCCTGGTCCGACGCCGCTGTCGCGCTGCAGGTGTCGGCGTACTCGTTCAAGGCGCTCGCGGCCGCCTGCCTGCCGCTGCTCTCCCCGGGGTCTGCTGTGGTGGGTTTGACGTTCGACGCGTCCGTGGCGTGGCCCGCGTACGACTGGATGGGCGTGGCGAAGGCCGGCCTGGAGTCGACGGCGCGGTACCTCGCCCGCGACCTCGGTCCGCGGGGCATCCGGGTCAACCTGGTGTCCGCCGGCCCGACCAAGACGCTGGCCGCGAGGAGCATTCCCGGCTTCGACGAGCTGGAGGCCGGCTGGGGTGACAGGTCCCCCCTCGGCTGGGACAACACCGACACCATCCCGACCGGGCGCGCCGTCGTCGCACTGCTCTCGGACTTCTTCCCGAAGACGACCGGCGAGATCGTGCACGTCGACGGCGGCTACCACGCGATGGGTGCGTAGGAGTCACGCGCGCACCGCGCGGCTCCCTCCGAGCCCGTCCAAGATGATCACGGTATGTAACTCGTTTCCTGCTTCTCATGGCCTGCAGACCATGAGAAGCAGGAACTCATCGTGGTAAGCGTTCGATGAAGAGCGCAGCGCGCTGCAGCCGGTGCTCACGCGGACTGGACGACGAAGCCCAGGGCGGCAGCACACAGCAGCAGCATGCCAGTCGCGTTGACGAACAGGTTGCGACCGAGGTCGCTCGCCTTGATGTGCATCGTGATCGCGACGAGGAAGTAGCAGACGAGCGCGGCGCTGGTGAGCAACGCCAGCGGCGTCACCCAGATCCCGATCACCAGGCCCGCGGCCGCCGCCATCTTCAGCGGGGTGAGGATGCGCCAGAACCGCTGCGGGAAGCCGGCGTTGGTCAGGCAGTCACGGATGAAGGCGACCGGCTTCCAGCACATGGCTGCATCGCCGACCTGGATGAAAGCGAGGGCGGCGAGCGGCCACCACGGGTCGATCATGAGAGACATCCTTCCGAGTTCACGTGTACGGCTTGCACCGTGAACGACGGACCGGACATCGGCCCGCGTGACACGCCTACGTTGTGGTGTACGCCACGTCCAGCTCGGCGCGGAGACGAACCCGCCCTGACAGGTGCGACAAGGGTGCGGTGCGCGGTCGGGTCAGCCGGTGCGTACGGCCCTGGTGGGGTCGAACAGCGCGATGTCGTGGCGGGTACGCCCGTCGACCACCAGGTCGGCGAGCACCTCACCGACGAGCGGCACGAACTTGAACCCGTGCCCGGAGAAGCCCGCCGCGACGACGGCACGCGGGTGTTCCGGGTGGACGCCGAGCACGAAGTCGTGGTCGGGCGTGAGGGTGTACATGCAGGTCTTCGAGACCAGGTGCCGGCCGGCGAGCGACGGCACCCGCTCGGCCAGGTGGTCCGCGATCTCGTCGACCTCCGCGGCGCTGACCTGGCGGTCCACCTCGTCCGGGTCGGTCACGCCCGGCCGGTGGTAGAAGGCGACCTTGACGCAGCTCTCGCCGTCCTGGGCGGGGAAGCCGTAGAACAGCGAGTCGGCGTCCACCTCCCACAGGTACACCGGGTGCCGGTCCGGGTGGAACGGCGCCACGTCGCCGCGCGGCTCGAACCAGTGCATGACCTGGCGCTCGACCACCATCGGCACATCGAGGTCCGGTAGCAGCGCGCTCGACCACGGCCCCGCGCAGAACACCACCCGGTCCGCGGTGTACGTCGCGCGGTCGGTGGTGACCCGCACCGACTCAGCGGACTCCGACCAGTCGCGTACCGGCTCGTGGTGATGCAGCTCGGCACCCGCGCTGGACGCCAGCTCGCCATGCGCGAGCACCGACTCCTCCGGCCGGACGAAGCCACAGGCCGGCTCGTAGACCGCGAGCTCGCCGTCGGCCGGGGTCAGCGTCGCGAACCGCCGCCGGACCTCCGCAGCGTCGAGCACCTCGTGCGGCAGGCCCCACTGCTCGGCGCTCCGCCGCGCGCCGGAGACGACCGCGGAGTCGGGCGCGCCGATCATGATGCCGCCGGTCAGGGTGAGCAGCGACCGCCCGGACTCGCGCTCGACCTCGCGCCACAGCTCGTACGCGCGGCGCATCAGCGGGACGTACGACGGGTGCTCGGCGTAGGCCTGCCTGGTGACCCGCGACCTGCCGTGGCTCGAGCCGAGGTCGTGCGCGGGTCCGAACCGCTCCAGGCCGAGCACCCGCAGGCCGCGCCCTGCGAGCCGCTGCGCCGCAGCGCTGCCCATGCCGCCCAGCCCGACGACGATCACGTCGAATGTCATGAGCCGGCCCGCTCCCGAACGGACGAACGGCCCGCGTCGGCGAGGTGCATGCTGCTGGTCTCGGGCGCCAGCGGCACGGAGATGACGAGGCCGACGCCCACCACGCCGGCGAGTATCAGCATCGTCGGCCCGATCCCGAGACCGCCGAGCGCGCTGGGCAGCACGAAGGTGCTGATCGCGGCGCCTGCGCGGCTGATCGCCGAGGCGATGCCGACGCCCGACGCGCGCACCTCGGTCGGGAAGATTTCCGCTGGGTAGACGCTCTCCAGGTCTGCGGCCGCGGAGATGACGAACGCGACGATGAGGAAGAGCGGCAACAGGATCCACAGCGGCGCGTCGGGGTTCAGCCCGAGCACCAGGAGCGCGACGCCCACGATGACGAACGACCAGATCACCATCGAACGGCGCCGGATGGAGTCCATCACCAGCCAGCCAACGACCGCGCCGAGGAGCAGCAGTACGTTGTAGAGGATCTCACCGAGCGTGCCGTTGCCGATCCCGAACGCCTTGACGATGCTGGGCAGGAACGTGCCGATGCCGAAGTACGGGAAGACCTGGCAGAACCAGAACATCCCCGCGAAGAAGGTGCGGCCGCGGTACTTGCGGGAGAACAGCTGGCGGTACGTGGCGCGGCCCGCCCGTTCTGCCGACTCGTCCACCTCGTACTCGGGGCCGAAGTACTTCGTGACCACGGCGCGGGCCTCGTCGACCCGTCCCTTGCCGACGAGCCAGCGCGGCGATTCCGGCGTGCCGAGCCGCAGCAGCAGGGTGATGAACGCGGGAACCGCGCTGCTCGCCAGCATCCACCGCCAGGAGTCCTGGCCGAGCGCGGCCTGTAGCGCGAAGCCGATGCCGTACGAGGCGACGAAGCCCACCGTCCACGTCGCGTTCATGCTGGACAGCAACCGGCCGCGCCTGCGCCGTGGCACGAACTCCGACATCAGCGCCGGTCCGATCGCGTAGTCGGCGCCGATCGCGATGCCCAGGATCAACCGGAGGATCAGCAGCTGTACGGGTCCCTCGGAGAACAGCTGGAGCACCGACGCGACGATGAACAGGGCGAGGTCGGCGACGAGCATCTTCTGTCGGCCGATCGCGTCGGTGATCGGGCCGAAGATCAGCGCGCCGGCGAAGATCCCGATCAGCGCGGACGCGCCGAGCAGCCCCTCCCACAACGCGCCGATTCCCATCTGCGGCGCCAGCAACGGGAGCGCGAGGCCGATCGAGCCGAGGATGTATCCGTCGCAGAAGTACCCGCCGATGGTGTACAGGCAGACCCGTACGTGGAACCTGCTGAGCGGTGCGTCGTCGAGGCGTGCCATCGGCGGTTAGCGTACGGGACCGGTCAGCTCCTGGTACGGGCGCGCTGCCAGCGGTACGCCACGAGGTAGCCCGCGCCGGTGGCCGCGGCCAGCGCGGCCGCGAGCAGCACGAGCGGGTCGGGCGGCCCGTCCGCGCCGCCGAGCGGAGCCGTCGCCGCCTTCCTGTCCGCGGCGAGGTACGGCGCCGCAC
>JBOHBN010000311.1:0-7418 GCA_050698355.1 Streptosporangiales bacterium
ACTGGGTGGCGTGTCCCGTAGGTGTACAGGTTGCCGAGCAGGTCAGTGAACCCGGCGGGGAACCGGCTGCGCAGCCGCGGCGTAGCTCCCCCGAATTGATCCGCTCTCCGACGCGCCGCGTCCGGGCCCAGATCCGCCAGGTTGGGGTGTCTGTAAGGACGCTGCTACCAGCCGCAAACTCGACACATCTTCGCAGGCCAGGACGCGTGTAATCGACCTCGGCAGCGGGTCCGACAGCTAGTGCGAGGCGCAGCGAACATGCACGAGACTGATTCCCTACCACCGCGTTTTCGCAGGTCACATGCGCAGCGCAGGCCGTCATTTCCCCAACGTTTCGCCCTGGCGAGGACCAGATTGCGGCTCATGACAGCCTCCTTACCGGTACCCCAAGTGGTGGTCCCGGCAGCACTTCGTCAAGGTGGCGCTGCCCCTGGCCATACGTATGCGGCCGGAGGCGCTGCGTGGCCCGTCGGGGGCGGGCCTGTCGGAGGCGACGTTTGTGGCGTGGGCAGCTTATGAGGCTGACCGTGCCGAGGCGGATGGCACGGTGGTGATTGTGGCCGCTGACCAGGCCGCCAGGGAGCTGGGTATGTCGCGCAGCACGGTGTGCCGCGCGCGGGCGGCCGCCCGCCGGTTGGGGGTGTATCGCACGCTGCTGGAAGGCCGGCCGGGCACACTCGGCGACCGCGGCGACCAGGGTTACCGCACCGGGGTGTGGCCACGCCGGTTGGCCAACGAATCCGCCTTCTGCCTCCCGCAGTGGCTCGCGGTTGCTTTGCAGCACCGCCACCGCAGACGGGCCAGGCAGCACCGGCACGGGCCCTCACCTGCACAAACACCAGCGCCTGTGGACAATGACACACCCCCCAGGAGGGGCCAACCGCAAACCACGAAATCTCCTGCTAATCATGGGGTTACTCCTCGCCGAAACCGCTTCGCGACCGAGGCGGCTGCGCCGCCAGCACCAACAAGCCATGCCGGGCCCGCTGCGAGCGGGTTGGCCCGGGCCGTGACGAGTCGGGATGGTCCGGTGCCGTGGCTGCGCGGGACCTCGCCGGGGCGGGTGACGCCGGCGTTGTGGGCCTTCGAGATCCAGGGCTGGACCCGGCGCGACCTGGCCCGTGCCCTGGCGGTGGTCGACCCGCGGCGGTGGGACCGTCCCGCCGGGCAGGTGCGCTACCCCGCCGCGCTGCTGGCGTGGTTCTTGCGCCGGATCGACCCCGCCGCGGACCGGCCGGGCCTGCTCGATGCGATCGAGGCCGAGCAGCATGCCGCGGCCCGGTTGCGCCAGCAGCTGGACTATGCGGCGCGCAAGGCGGCGGCGAGCGCACCATCGCCGGCGTGGCACGCCGCGCGCCGGCGGTTGGGGCTGTAGCCAGGTGCGGGCGTTGTGCGCTAGTAGTACTGCAGCCGCAGTTCGCCCCGGGATGATCTTCTCGTTGGCGCTGGGCGCGATGTCCCAACGAGTGCACAGCTGGTCGAGGAGCAACAGCCCGAAGCCAGCGGATGCGCTGGGCTCGCGCCTTTCCGGTATTCGCGAAGAGGCGTCTTGTAGCTCGACTGACAAGCTCCGCCCGTCGTCTTCGATCCGGAGGTAGAGCCGGAGGCCCCCAGGGCTCCGTCATGGCGGCGGTTTGTCCGATTTCGTGGTTCGGGTGAGTAGCCGGAGGGTGGTTCGGGGGTCGAGAGTGGCGCCGCGTCGCGCGGCGGCGATGTTGCCGAGTCCGGCAAGTCGGAGTGCGGTGGGTGGCGGCCGCGAGCAGGTGCGGCGCGGCCCGCTCGGCGGTGCGGGCACCGCGCACGGTCTTGCCGTCCACGGCCACCGCTGTTCGCTCGGCCTCGGCCGTACCCAGCCGGGCCGCGGTCCAGGCCGCGACCACCGCCTCGAATGCCTCGGCGTCGACCCGAGGCGACCATCCGCCGGATGGTCGCCTCGCTGGGTGGCGTGACCACCCCGGTCAGCGGGGTCCGGTGCCGCACCCAGTGCCAACAGCAGCTCCCGGTCGGCGCCGGCGGCCCACTGGGCCGCCGCGGCGAATGACTCGAAGCCCGCAATGGCGAACGTCGCCACCAGCACCCCCAGCACATAGCGCAGCGGATGGCGACGGCCCCCACCGCGCCGGGGGGTCGGGCACCGACGCCAGCGTCGCCAGCAGACCGCCAGCGTCCTCGGTAGAAAGACTCGCCGCACGCGCGAGGATAGGCAATGATGGGACCACGGGTACGGCTCCTGCCGGCGATGACTGGCTTTGACACCGTGATCATCGGCGGGACCGTGCCCGCTCCTACTCGGGGTTTGAGGAAGATCGGAACAGGATTGAACGCTAAGCGCACGAGATAGTGCGTCGCTGCGGCCCTGGCGGAGCCGGTCAGGTGGAGCGGCAGGTTCGTTGTGGGCAGCGGAGTTCGGGATCGAGTGTCCAGCCGTGGTGGGTGAGCCAGTCGGCCAGTGGGGTCGGGATGTCCGCGGTGAGGTCACACAGGTGACCATGCAGTGCGATCACCTGGTGGATCTCCACGCGGTCATCGGCGGTCAAGCTCATCACAGACTCCAAACCCATCGGTGGGCGTGCGGCGGGTGGTTCGTCATGTTGCGGGGAGGATCTCGATGTAGCCGTCGGTTCCGTTCACGCGGATCCGTTGCTCGTCCTGGATCAGCTGGGTGGCGTGCTCGACCCCGACGACGGCCGGTACGCCGTATTCGCGGGCGATCACTGCGCCATGGGTCATCAGGCCACCCACCTCGGTCACCAGGCCTTTGATCGTGACGAACAGGGGCGACCAGCTGGGGTCGGTGTAGGCGGTGACGAGGATGTCGTCTGGTTCGAGGTCGGCTTCGGTCATGTCCAGGATGATGCGGGCGCGGCCCTCGATTGTCCCGGTGGAAACCGGTAGGCCGACCAGCGCACCTGTTGGCACGTCGTCGCGTCGGTACGCTCCGGCGATGGCCTCGCCGTCCGAGGTGAGCACCCGGGGCGGCGTAAGCGCCTGGTACGACCTGAACGCCTCCTCGCGCCGTCGGATGAGCTGGTCATCCACCTGCCTGTTGCGTACGACCTCGTGCAGCTCCTGAAACGTGAGGTAGTAGATGTCTTCCCGCTCGCGAAGCACGCCGGCCTGCACCAGGCACTCGGCCTCGTCCAGCAGGGCCTGCTTGTAGACGAAGTAGCGGCTGACGACGCCGTACTTCGGGTACTCGCGGTAGCCGTTGAAGGTCCGAGCCCGGTCGATCATCTGCTTGGTCTCTTCGGCCTTCGCCTCCCCGTCCGGCAGAGCCCGCAGCTCCTCCAGCACCTCCTGTTCCTTCTTCACCGCCTCCTGCCACCCCTGCTCGAAGCGCCACTGGCCGGCGTCTGGCTCGAAGTTCTTGACGTTGTCCAGGATCACGGGCACGAGCGTGGTGGGACGCTCGCTCCAGCGCGGCCTGGTGATGTCGATCTCGCCGACGCAGCGCATGCCGTACCTGTCGAGGTAGCCCTGAATGGCCTCCCGCGCGTCGAGCCCGCCGGTGAGCTTCGGCAGCTCGTCCAGGAAGCCGTCGTCCTCGACGTTGTGCAGGAAGGCGACCACCTCCGGATGCGGACGGATCACGTCGGCGACGTCCAGGAGCGCCAGTCCCATCTCCGCTGTGACGTTGCCAGGGGCGGACAGCGTGAGCGTGTCGGCCGCGTTCTTCTCGCCCAGCCACGCCTGCAACTGCTCGTTCAGCCACCATGTGGCCTCCATCCCCGCCATGATCGCCGGAAGGTTCAGCGGATCATTGAGGAGTCGTTTGTGCTCCTCGAAGCCCTCAAGCAGGAAGTCGAACAGCGCCGGCCCGGACCTCGTCGCGATGTCGCGCCGCAGCGCCGCGAGGGACGCCTGGCTGCGCTCGATCAGTCCAGTGACGATGACCGGATCGGTCTCGATCGAGACGGATGCGCCACCGGCTGGCGGCCCGCCGGAACCTTCGTCGGGCAGTGACGGGACGAAGTCGTCGCGACCGAGGACGGTTTCCAACGCCTCCCCGATCAGCGGATCCGACCTCCCCGCCATCTCCAGGAGGCTGGCACGCCTCGCGGGCGAGGCCAAGGCCCCGGTGACGTCGACGAACAGCCTCCCGCCGGCCTCGTGCATCGGCCCCATCGCCGTCAACTGCCAGACAGACAGACCCAGGGGCTTCATCGGGTCGGTCATCATCTGCTGATGACCGACGGAGAGGTACACGTGGTTGTCTCGGTCCTCGTTCGCCGGGATGGGGAACAGCGTGGTGATCGGCCGGCTCTGGACGATCTGGAAGCCACCGTCGGCCAGGCACCATTCGATGTCCTGGGGGCTACCGAAGTGCGCCTCGATCCGCCTGCCCAGCTGCGCGAGCTGAACGACCTGCGCATCGGTCAGCGCCGGCTGCTGCTGCTGCGACTCCGGCTCGACCGCCTGTTCCCGCGTCCCGCCTCCCGGCGAGGCGTGGATGGCACGTTGCTTGGTGGCGATCGTCGTGTCGACGATGTCGCTGGCGCGCACCTTGTAGATGTCCGCGTTCACCAGACCGGAGACCAGCGCCTCACCGAGGCCGAAGACGGCCTCCACGCTGGTGACCTTCCGGTGCGAGGTCACCGGGTCGGCCGTGAACAAGACGCCGGCAGCATCCGGGAAGACCATCTGCTGCACGACCACCGCGATATCGACATTCCGGTGGTCGAAGCCGTTGCGCAGGCGGTAGGTCACGGCCCGCTCAGTGAACAGCGAAGCCCAGCACCGGCTGACATGCTCGAGGACCGCTGCCGGCCCCGTGACGTTCAGGTACGTATCCTGCTGACCCGCGAACGAGGCCGTCGGCGAGTCCTCCGCGGTCGCGCTCGACCGGACCGCGTAGGCGGCTCCCTCGCCGAACCGGGCGACTGCCTGGGTGATCGGCGCCGCCAGATCGTCAGGGAGAACGACCTCCTCGAGCGCCCCGCGGATCTCCGCGCTGAGCACGCCGATCGCGTCCCGGTCCTCCGGGGCCAGGCGCGACAGCCGGTCGAGCCGATCGTCGATCGACGGCGCCTCCGCCAAGACCCGCCAGAAAGCGTCCGTCGTCACGCAGAAACCGGCCGGCACCTGGATACCGTCGATCCGCGAAAGCTCCCCCAGGTGCGCACCCTTCCCGCCAACGACCGCGACCTGCGTCTGGTCGACCTCCTCGAAACCCAGCACGTAGCTGCCCATCCACTCACCCTTCTCGTGGGCCTCGCTCGCCTCTTGCCTGCCGCCTCAACCTGGCCGCACAACCGGGCGTTTGCCGTAAGCCCCGGCATGTCGCTACAGTCACTGAATACCTACTGTCGCTAAAAGGTGTGCCGATGTCAAGCGATCAGAGCGAGGGCCTCCGCGCACGCAAGAAGCGCGCCGCTCGAGAAGCCATCGCCGCCACCGCCCGCCGGCTGTTCACCGAACACGGCTTCGACGCCGTCACCGTCGCCGAGATCGCCGCCGCCGCCGACGTCTCGGAGAAGACCGTCTTCAACCACTTCCAGAAGAAGGAGGACCTCGCGTTCGCCGGGCGCGAGGAGGGCCTCAAGTGGCTTCTCGCGGACATCACCGGGCGCCCACCCGGCGTCTCCGTTCTCGATGTGTTCCGCGCGCTGACCACCACGGTGATCGACGATCATGTCGCCGCCGGGGACGAGGACCTCCTCACGGCGGCCAAGATCATCCGGCATAGCCCGACGCTGCAGGAGCGCCTGACCGTCGGCTGGGAGTCGGGCGCCGCGGCCATCACCACCGCCATCGCCGAGACCACAGGCGCCGCCGACGAGCTCGTGCCCGGCATCGTCGCCCGCACGCTGTGGTGGACACACCGGTCGATCTTCCTCGCCGCGCTGCACGGCGCGATCGCCGAAGAGAACCGCGAGCAGCTCGCCGCCCGGCTCCGCGCCGCCGCCGACCGAGCCTATGATCAGCTCGCCAGCGGGCTGGAAGAGTACGGCAAGACCGCCTGACACAGCAAAGGAGGCCTTCGTGAAGTCGAGAGACACGTTCAACCGCCTGCAATCAGGCAAAACTGCGTCGGACTTGGTTCGGAGGCAGCCCCGCGGTAGTTCAGCGCTGCCGCCTCCGCGATGCACGAAGAGCAGCAGCACGGCTCAACGTCGTTCTGAGCCGTAGCAAGCGCCGCCCGCAGAGAGGGCTGGACGTGGTCGCTGCCCAAAGGCCACCCGGTCGGCCGCTTACGCGCTGCAAGTCGGGCCGAAATGGTGACCTGTAGCGGAGTCAATCGTGTTCAACCCCCACAATCGGCAGCAGGCGTCCACTACTGATCGGATCTGAGACGTCCACCACGGACACCGGCCAAGAAGCACCGTCACGGCATGTTCGTGCAGGTCACGCCGCCGAGGCGACACGCCCACCGGGAAGCGTCCAAAACCCGCGTCCAAAACCAGTGTGTCGGCGAGCGCCTGTCGGCCGTTTCCGAGACGATCCTGGGCATGGCACGCATCGGGTACGCGCGGGTCTCCACCCGCAACCAGCACGAGGACTCCCAACTCGACGAACTCACCGCCGCCGGCTGCCAGCCCATCTACATCGATAAGGCGTCGGGCAAGCTCGCCGCCCGCCCACAGTGGGACGAATGCCGCCGCTACCTCCGGCCCGGAGACGAGCTCGTCATCACGCGGCTGTCGCGGCTCGCCCGGTCAGTACGCCACCTGACCGAGGTCACCGCCGACCTCGAAGACCGCGGCGTCGACCTGATCGTGCTCAAACAAGGCATCGACACCACCACCCCCGCCGGGCGGCTGCTGTTTCACCTGCTGGGGTCGATCGACGAGTTCACCGCCGACCTCATCTCCGAAGGCACCGTCGAGGGCCTCACCGCCGCCCGCGCCCGCGGCCGCACAGGTGGTCGACCCACCGTGGTCACCCCGGCCAAGATCGAGGTCGCTCGGACCATGCTCGGCGACGGGCAGCACACGATGGTCGAGATCGCTGCCCGCACTATCGGCGTCAGCCGCTCGACGCTGTACCGGCACCTCGCCGACCGCCAGTAGAAGAGCAACAACACGGCGACGCAGGTTCAAAGCTGCACCCCGAGCCGTGAGCGCGGGTCTGTGATGACCAAACCTTCCCAGCCCACCGGCGGGGTGGCTAACGTATCCGGCATTCGTCCGGTCCCCGGTTTGGAGGCCGAGCTGCCCAACGATTTCGCCTGGAGGAGTCATGCAGCGCAGCACAGATCGCATCCTGACCACACACACCGGCAGTTTGCCTCGTCCGGCCGAGCTCGAAGAAGCGATGTTGAAGTCGCTGGAGGGCGAGCAGCAAGACCCCACGCGCATGCGCAGCCTCGTGCACGACGCCACGGTCGAGGTGGTGCGTCGTCAGGTCGACTGTGGGGTGGATATTGTCAACGACGGCGAGTACGGCAAGGCCTCGTACTCCACCTACGTGCAGCAGCG
>JBOHBN010000312.1:0-10753 GCA_050698355.1 Streptosporangiales bacterium
CCCCGGGGCCGCGTACGGGGCGCGCGGCGCCGGTGCCGCGGGGCCGGCCCGCTGCCCGCCGGGTGGTGGGTAACTCGGATCGGTGAGCGTGGGTGCGTGGTGCGGGCGGTACTGCGGCACGTACTCGGGCGGCGCCTGCGCCGCCGCGTACCGCGGCTGGTAACCGGCGCCGTACACGTCCGCCCATCCGGCGGCCGCTCCGACCGGCTCGCGCACACGGACGAACGCAGCCGCCGAGGAGGCCGCGACGATGGTGCCGAGTGCGGCGGGAAGAGCGGCGAACTCGTAACCGACGTGGGTGAGGTACAGCGCCGCTGCGGCGGCGACGATCACGGGTCCGGCCACGAGGACGGCGAGACGGGACGGCTTCGCGCCGCGCCCGACCCACCAGGCGAGCGCGCCGATGCCTACACCTGCGGCCAGCTCCGCCGCCGGCAGCCACACCGGAGCGGCCATCGGGCGGCTGACCAGCCGCAGGAGCGCGCTCAGCACGAGCACGATCGCGGTCGCGTACCAGTACGCCGCGACCTTGCCCGCGTGCATCGGCTTGCTCCCCTCCTCCGGCGCCGCCCCGATGCTACCAAGGAGATCATTACCAACTTGGACAGTCGAGACGCCATTGCTGCAGGTCACGAGGCTCGACTGTCGGGGAACTAATGATCTCCTTGGTACTTGACCGGCTCCCGTGAAGCGGTCACGCGGCCGTTGCCGGTGGCTGGTCGTCGAACTCGAAGATCCGCGGCTCGCGCGCGGTCCCGGCCAGGCGCAGCCACCGCACCGGCCGCTTGTGCCGGATCCGGACCGCTGCCGCTACCGCGTCGTTGTGGAACGTACGGGCGAACGCGGCGCGCTGCGCGCTCGCGACCAGCTCGTCGAGCAGCGCCAGCGCGGCGTCACCCGCCCGCGCCACCTGCTCTCGTAACCCCGGCTGGCCGAGCACCGCGCGCAACGCGACGGACAGCGCGCTCTCGGCCGGTCCCCGGTCAACGTCGGTCGCGGCACGCGCCTCGTGCGCCGCCTCCGCGAGCAGCACGCTCGCCGCCGGGTCGAGTAACCCCGACGAGGCGACCTCCAGCGCGACCGCGGAGCGCCGTACGAGCTGCGCGTCCAGGCTCGCCTCCGCGGTCTCGACCAGGTGGTGCAGCCGGTCCAGCCGCCCGGCGGTCCAGCTCGCCCAAACCGCGATCGCGACGAGCACCACCGCGAGCAGCACCAGTGCCAGCAGTGTCACCGTCGCTCGCCGCCCCGTGCCTGTACCGCGCGGGCACCCTGGGCGACCGTCTCGTATACCTGCGCCACGTCCCTGGCGACCCGCCCCCAGTCGTACTGCCGCACCGCCAGCCGCGCGGCCGCCGACAGCCGTCGGAGGCGTTCGGGGTCGTCCAGTAACGCCGCGGCGACCGCCGCGAGGTCGGCGGAATCACCGGTGCGGAACAGCGCGCCCGCGGTGGTGCCGACCACGGTGCGGAACGCGTCGAGATCGCTCGCAACGACGGCCGCGCCGGCGGCCATGGCCTCGGCGAGCACCATCCCGAAGCTCTCGCTGCCAGTGTTGGGAGCGACGAACACGTCCACCGAGCGAAGCATCCGAGCCTTGTCCGCCTCGCTCACACTGCCGAGCACCGTGACCCGGCCATGCACCTCGCTCGGTAGCAGGCCGTACACGGCGGACGGGTCGCCGGGTCCGGCGATGAGCAGCCGCAGGCCGGTCCGCTGCGCGGCGAGCATGCCGAAAGCCCGGACGAGCACCGGCAGGCCCTTGCGCGGCTCGTCCATCCGGCCCAGGAATCCCAACGCGCCGCCGGCACCCGGCCAGCCCGCGAGCGGCTCGCCGACCGGCGGGTGGCAGGCGTTGACGCCGTTCGGGATCACCACCGCGTTGCCGCCCACGTGGTCGACGAGCGTCGTACGGGCGGCCTCCGAGACGGCGATGCGGGCGCTGATCCGTTCCAGGGCCGTCTGGAGTACCGGGTACGCGGCTGTCAGGGCCCGGGACCGCGGGTTCGCCGCGTGGAACGTCGCGACGATCGGTCCCTCTGCCGCCCAGCACGCGAGCAGCGACAGGCTCGGCGCCGCGGGCTCGTGCACGTGCAGGACGTCGAACTTGCCCACCCGCAGCCACCGGCGTACCCGGCTCGCGGATACCGGCCCGAACGCCAGCCTGGCTACCGAGCCGTTGTACGGCACCGGCACCGCCCGGCCGGCCGCCACGACGTGTGCCGGCAGGCCGGCCTCGTCATCGGCCGGCGCGATCACCGACACCTGGTGGCCGAGCCCGCGCAGCGCCTCCGCCAGGTCGCGTACGTGTACCTGCACGCCGCCCGGGACGTCCCAGGTGTACGGGCAGACCAGCCCCACCCGCATCAGCCGTACGCCCCACCCGGCCGCAGGTCCTCGAGCCACACCCGCTGCAGCATGTGCCAGTCACGCGGGTGCCGCGCGATGGCTTGCTCGAAGCTGGCCGCGACGGCCGCGGTCATCGCCTCCGCCTTGGCGCGCTCGCTGCCGTGCTCCGGTACGGGGACGGGGTCGTGCACGCGCATCCGGGCGATGCCGTCGTACCACAGGCTGATCGGGAACAGTGGCACCTCTGCACGCAAGGCGACGATGGCCGGGCCCGCCGGCATCCGCGCGGTCGCCCCGAAGAACGACACGTCCACCCCGTTGCCGCCGAGATCGCGGTCGGCGACAAGCGCGACGAGCCGGTGCGAACCCGCGCGCTTCTCCAGCACCTCCATCAGGCCGGCGTCACCGGTGGCGCATACCTCGATACCGATGCTCGCCCGGTACGCGACGAACCGGTCGAACAGCGACTCCGGCTCGAGCCGCTCGGCGACGGTGGTCACCGGCATGTCGTGGAACGCCGCCCAGGCGCCGGCCATGTCCCAGTTGCCCATGTGCGGCAGCGCGGCGACCGCGCCCCTCCGCGTGACGGCGTCGCGCACCCGGTGCCAGCACTCCGCATCGGCATGCCGCAGCACGCCCGCGCGCCCGAGCGCGGGCAGCCGGAACGCCTCCACCCAGTACCTGAAGTACGACCGCATCGCCTGCCGGCCGAGCTCGCGCAGCTCCGCGGGCTCGATCTCGGGCCCGACGACCCTGGCCAGGTTGGCCTCCAGCTGGCGCGCGCCGCGCCCGCGGCGGCGCCACACCTCGTCGGCCAGCCGGTCGAACGCCGCGTACGCAGCCGCCTCGGGCATGCCCCGTACCACCGACCACCCGAGCGCGTACGCCGCGTCGGTGAGCCGGCCGCGGACGTCGGCCATCAGGCGGGCTCCCGCACAGCCTGCCGGTACACCGCGACGAACCGCTGCCCCACGGTGACCGCGGTGGCCACCGCGAGCAGCCACAGCGCGACGTTCACCGCGTACGGCACCCCGAGCCCGGTGAGGAACGCACCGAGCAGGATGACGATCAGCCGCACGGCGCGCTCGGCGATGCCGACGTCGCAGGTCATGCCGAGCCCTTCCGCGCGCGCCTTGATGTAGGAGATCAGCAACGCCGTGCCGAGACAGAACAGGCACAGCGCGGCCAGCCGTGGGGAGTCGCCGTCCGTAACGAACCACCAGAGCAACCCGCCGAAGACGGCGACGTCGGTGACCCGGTCCAGGCAGGAGTCCAGGAACGCGCCCCACCTGCTGGAGCTGGCGCGTTCCCTCGCCACGGCACCGTCGAGCATGTCGAACAGGGTGAACGCGGTGACCACGAGCGGGCCCCAGAACAGCTCACCGCGTGGGAAGAACGCGAGGGCGGCGGTACTCGCACCGAGCATGCCGATCACGGTCACGACGTCCGCCGTGACCCCGACGGCGACGAGCGCGCGGGCCACCGGCCGCAGGATCTTGCCCAGGCCCGGGCGCAGGAAAGACAGCATGTCCCTACCATCTCGTCTTCTGTACTGGTGTGTGCCGATCGTACTGAGTTGATCGACACCAAGTGCAGCCGGAAGTAGCTGTCTTGGCAGGTCTGAAGGCTGTGCTCTCCCCAGCTACTTCTCCGACCGCATTGGTATGGCCGAGCCCCGGCACCCTCGCAGATTGCCCCTTGTGCCATCTCCCCGCTGGGTGAAAGGTGGAGCGAAAAGGTCGCGGGTGGTGACGAACCCAGTAGGAGGCTGATTCCAATGGCGGAAAAGCATGGTGGAGGAGCCGGAGCCGCCGGCAGGGTACAGGCGGCCGACCAGCCGGGGTCGATCCGAAACGTCGCTCTGGTCGGCCACTCCGGCGCGGGCAAGACGACGCTCACCGAGGCCCTCCTGGTCGAGACGGATGCGCTCGCGCGTCCCGGGTCGGTCGAGGAGGGCACGACCGTCTCCGACTTCGACGAGGTCGAGCACAAGCAGGGCCGTTCCGTCGGCCTGTCGGTGATCCCGGTCGAGTCCGCCGGCATCAAGATTAACCTGCTCGACACCCCCGGGTACGCCGACTTCGTCGGTGACCTGCGGGCCGGGCTGCGCGCCGCCGACGCGGCCCTGTTCGTCGTGGCGGCGAACGACGGCATCGACGGCACGACCCGCATGCTCTGGGACGAGTGCGCAGGCCTCGGCATGCCCCGCGCGGTCGTGATCACCAAGCTGGACAAGGAACGCGCGAGCTTCACAGACTCCCTGGAGGAGTGCCAGGAGGCGTTCGGCGACAACGTGCTGCCGCTGTACCTGCCGCTGCACAGCGACGACGGCGCCCGGGTGGAGGGCCTGATCGGCCTGATCTCCGGCCAGGTCTTCGACTACTCGTCGGGCACCCGTACCGGCCGGGATGCCGAGGAGGCGCATCTCAGCCAGACCGAGGAGCAACGCAACTCGCTGCTCGAGGCGATCATCGCCGAGAGCGAGGACGAGAGCCTGATGGACCGCTACCTGTCCGGCGAGGACATCGACACCAAGGTCATCATCGACGACCTCGAGACCGCCGTGGCCCGCGGCTCGTTCTACCCGGTGCTCGCCGCTGCCCCGCTCGCCGGCCTCGGCATGACCGAGCTGCTCGAGATCATCGGGCAGGGCTTCCCGTCCCCACTCGAGCACGAGGTCCCCCCGGTCACGACCCCCAGCGAAGAGCCTGTCGCGCCGCTCTCCTGCGACCCCGCCGGGCCGACGGTCGCGGAGGTCGTCAAGACCACGGCCGACCCGTACGTCGGCCGGATCAGCCTGGTACGCGTCTTCTCCGGCACGCTGCGCCCGGACGCCACCCTGCACGTCTCCGGCCACGGCCGGGAGGACCACGGGCACGAGGACCACGACTCCGACGAGCGCATCGGGTCGCTCTCCATCCCGTTCGGCAAGGCCGTCACAGGGGTCAACGAGGTCATCGCCGGCGACATCTGCGCCGTCGCCAAGCTCGCCACCGCCGAGACGTGCGACACGCTGTCGGACAAGAGCCAGCCCCTGCTGATGCGGCCGTGGGAGCTGCCCGAACCGCTGCTGCCCGTGGCGATCGAGGCGAAGTCGAAGGCCGACGAGGACAAGCTGTCGCAGGCGCTCGGCCGGATCGAGGCCGAGGATCCCTCGCTGCGCGTGGAGCAGAACGCCGAGACGCGGCAGCTGGTGCTCTGGTGCATGGGCGAGGCGCACTCCGCTGTCGTGTTCGACCGGTTGGCGTCGCGCTACGGCGTCGCCGTCGAGCAGGTCGACCTGCGCGTCCCGCTGCGGGAGACGTTCGCCGGCCCCGCGCAGGGTCGCGGCAAGCACGTCAAGCAGAGCGGCGGCCACGGGCAGTACGGCATCTGCGACATCGAGGTCGAGCCGCTGCCGTCCGGCAGCGGGTTCGAGTTCGTCGACAAGGTGTTCGGCGGGGCCGTACCCCGGCAGTTCATCCCGTCGGTCGAGAAGGGCGTCCGGGCGCAGATGGAGAAGGGCGTCGCCGCCGGCTTCCCGGTCATCGACCTGCGGGTCACCCTGGTGGACGGCAAGGCGCACTCGGTCGACTCGTCGGACATGGCGTTCCAGACCGCGGGCGGGCTCGCGCTCAGGGAGGCTGCCAGCGCCACCCAGGTGCTGCTGCTCGAGCCCGTCGACGAGGTGTCGGTCCTCGTCGCCGACGACTACGTCGGCGCGGTCATGAGCGACCTGTCCACCCGCAGAGGCCGCGTCGTCGGCACCGAGCCGGTCGGCAGCGGCCGTACGCTCGTGCGCGCCGGGATCCCGCAGATCGAGATCACCAGGTACGCGATCGACCTGCGCTCGATGTCGCAGGGCACGGGAACGTTCACCCGCAAGTACATCAGCCACGAGCCCATGCCCAGCCACGTGTCGGAGAAGGTGGTCAAGGCCAACGCCGAGGCCCAGGCGAGCTGACAAGGTCCGTTCAAGATCCGCTTTTTGTGGCCGACAAGTGCCCGATCGGGCACATTCTGCCCGGAAAACTCGGATCTTGCGTCAGGACGCTGGCGCGAGCCTGCGCGGGCCGGGCGCGACGCGCGCCGTCGCCGGGCCGACCCGCGCGCTCGCCGCCGCGACCGCGAGCCCGGTCGGAGCGGCAAGTACGGGAGCGAGCCGCAGCTCGAGGAGCTCGGGAACGTCGTCGGCGAGCCGGGCCACGCGCAGCAGCAGGTCCTCCAGAGCGCCCGTGTCCACCGGCTCCGCGCCGCGGTGCCCGGCGAGCAGCGGGTAGGCCCGCGGCGCGCGTACCAGCTCCGCCGCCTGCCTGTCGGTGAGCGGCAACGCCCGGTACGCGCGGTCGCCGAGCAGCTCCGTCGCGACCCCGGCGATGCCGAAGCTCACCAGAGCGCCGAACGACGGGTCATCGACAACGCCGACCTCACAGGCCACCGCGTCCGCGGGCCCGCCGCCGGCCGCGTCCCGGTCGGCGAGCGGCCCGATCGCGTACGCCGCCAGCAGCTCGCGCAGCTCAGCGTCGCCGAGCGAGCGACCCTCGGGCACCTCCTCAAGCGCGGTCGCTACCACCCGCCGCGCGGCTTCGGGGTCGATGTCATCCAGCTCCGGCAGCCGCCCGGCCGGCCTGCCGAGCCACCGTGCGTACTGCCAGGCGCGGGAGAGCGCGAGCACCGCACGCTCGGGTGAGGGGTACGACGGCACCGAGCCGCGCTGCACCTCGCCGTTGTCGCCGAGCTGCCGCATCGCGCGCGGGACGCCCTCGGCGCCGAGGAACGTCGACACCACCGGCTTGTCCGAGTCCTTCGCCGCCGCCGCGATCGCCCGGGCGTACCGCGCGTTGGCGGTCGCCAGCGGCGGCACGAACACGGCCACGACCGCGTCCACGTCCTCGCTCGCCACCGCGTCGCGCAGCGCGTCGGCGAACCGCTCCGGGCTGCCCTCGGGCCCGATGTCGACCATGCTGGCCGGCTCCAGGCCCGCGGCCACGCAGGCATCCGTGACGAGGACGCCGAGCGCCGACGAGTTGCCGACCACGCCGACCCGCGACCCGCCCGGCAGCGGCTGGTACGCGAGCAGCTGGGCGACGTCGAACATCTGGGCGAGGGTGTCGACGCGGATCACGCCGGACGCCTCGAACAGCGCCTGCACGCTCTGGTCGGTCAGGTCCGCCGCGCGCCCGGCGAGCGCGGGCTTCACCCCGTAGCGCCCGCCCTTCACCGCCACCACCGGCTTGTCCCGCGCGAGCCTGCGCGCCAGCCGCGCGAACCTGCGCGGGTTGCCGAAGCTCTCCAGGTACAGGAGCACGACGTCGGTGTGCGGGTCGGTCGTCCAGTACTGCAGCAGGTCGTTGCCGCTCACGTCGGCGCGGTTGCCGGCGGAGACGAAGGTGGAGACGCCGAGGCCGCGGCTCCGCGCGTCGGTGAGGATCGCCGTGCCGAGCGCACCGGACTGGCAGAAGAACCCGAGCCTGCCCGGTGCCGGCGGGTCGGTCGCGAGTGTCGCGTTCAACCGTACGGCCGGGTCGGTGTTGACCAGGCCAAGGGCGTTCGGCCCCACCACGCGCATCCCGTGCCGCCGCGCGACCCGTACGAGCTCGCGCTCGGCGTTCCCACCGGCCTCGTCCCGCTCGCCGAAACCGCTCGAGACCACGACCAGTCCCCGCACCTGCTTGCGGCCGCACTGCCTGGCGACCTCCACCACGGCGTCGGCGGGCACCGCCAGCACGGCCAGGTCCACGTCGACCGGCAGCTCCTCCACGCTCGCGTACGCGGGGACGCCGAGGACACTGCGCGCGGTCGGGTGCACCGGGTACACCGCGGCGGCGGGACGGTAGGTGAGCAGGTTGCGCAGCACGACATGGCCGACCTTGCCGGGGTCACTGCTGGCACCGACCACGGCGACGGTCCGCGGCGTGAGGATGCGCTCGAGCGACCGCGCCTCCGCCCGCTGCGCCCGCTCGTGCGCCACTGCCAGCGAGGTGTCGGTCTGCGCGATCGGGAACTCCAGCCGCGCGACGCTGCCCTCGTACGACCTGGACGCCTGGTAGCCGGCGTCCAGGAACACCCGCACCATCCGGTGATTCTCCGCGAGGACGTCCGCGACGAACGTCGTGATGCCGCGTTCCCGGCCCGCCGCCGCGACGTGTTCCAGCAGCACGGTGCCGAGTCCCCGTCCCTGGTGGGCGTCCTCGACGAGGAACGCCACCTCGGCGGTGCCGGACGAGCCGCTCTCCCGGTCGTACCTCGCCACGGCGATCAGGTCGTCACCGAGCAGGACCACGAGCGCTACCCGGTCGACGTAGTCGACATGCGTGAAGCGGTACAGCTCACGCTCCGACAGCACGGGGCGGGGCGAGAAGAACCGCATGTACCGGCTGCTCTCCGACGTACGTGCGTACATCGCTTCGAGCGCGCCCACGTCCTCCGGGACGACCGGGCGCAGGTGCACGGTGCCGCCGTCGGCGACGACGACGTCGGCCTCCCACTCCCGCGGGTAGCTTCCAGTGCCCTCCTCGCCGACACCCATCGGCTCAGTCCCGCGGGTCGAACGGGTCGAGGCCGAGGAGCGGGAAGCAGGCGTCCCTGCTCGCAGCCACCGCCTTGTCGAGCGGCGTGTCGCGCTGGCCGTCCCACGGCGCACCGACGGACAGCTCGCCCTCGCCCATCGTGGCCGGCGGTTCCCGCCGCGCCGGGCCGGGATCGAGCGCGGCCGGAAGCCGTACGCGCTCTCGCACGTATGCGGCCCACGCGTCCGGCACCGGCGTGGACGGCTGGACGGGGCGCCCCGCCGCCTCCGCGATGAGGTGCGTCCACGCGCGCGGCACGGTGCGGACGAGCCCGTACCCGCCGCCGCCGGTCGCCACCCACCTGCCGCCGCACAGCTCGTGCGCGAGGCCGTGCAGCAGCCGGTACGACTCCCGCTCACCGTCGACGGTCAGTCCGAGGTCGGCGAGCGGATCGTCGCGGTGGTTGTCGCAGCCGCACTGGGTGACGAGGATCTCCGGCTGGAAGGCCCGCAACGCTCCGGGCACGATCGCATGGAACGCGCGCAGCCAGCCCGCGTCGCCCGTACGGGGTGGCAGCGCGACGTTGACCGCGCTGCCGACACCGTCGCCGACGCCGGTCTCCGCGGCGAACCCGGTGCCGGGAAACAACGTCAGCGGCGACTCGTGCATGCTGATGGTCAGCACGCGTGGATCGTCGTAGAACGCCGCCTGCACGCCGTCACCGTGGTGCACGTCGACGTCGACGTACGCGACGCGGCGGGTACCGTTCGCGAGCAGCCAGGAGATCGCGATGGCGACGTCGTTGTAGACACAGAACCCGGACGCGTAGTCGGCCATCGCGTGATGCAGGCCGCCGGCGACGTTCACGGCGTGCTGCGCGGCACCGGACCACACCTGCCGCGCGGCCTCCACCGAGCCGCCCGCGATGAGCGCGGCGGCCTCGTGCATGCCCTCGAACACCGGGTCGTCCGGCGTGCCGAGCCCGTGTCCTGGCTGCGGCTCGTCGGCCGCGCGGCGCACCGCGTCGATGTAGCCGTGCGTGTGCACCGTGCCGAGCGTCGCCTCGTCCGCGGACCCCGGCTCGATCACCCGCACGGGCGCGACGAGCAGGTCGAGCTCCCGAGCCAGCCGCATCGTCAGGTCGAGGCGTACCGGGTGCATCGGGTGGTTCCCCCCGAGTGTGTAGCGAAGGTAATCGTCGGACCAGACGACCGCCACCGACTCGCTCACGGGTACGACGCTACCCGTTTACACTCACGCCCCTTCGAGCAGCTTGCGCAACCGGTTCCACTTGCGCGGCTGGGCGGTCAGCTGGCCGAGCACTACCGTGCCGCGTACCCGGATCACGGGGGCGTCGGGCGAGGACGGCGGTGGCAGCTTGTTCTTCCGCTCGCCCAGGATCGTCGGGCCGTCCATCCGTACGTCGACACCTTCGGGGAAGGTCAGCTCGACGCTGCCGAGCACCGAGTCGGCCTGGATGACCACCTCGCCGCGGGGCACGATCGCGTCGGTGAAGTCGATCTTCACCTCGCCGAGCACGGCACGCGCGTGCAGGGTCGGCGGGCACACGAACCGCCCGGAGAGCTTGTTGCTGGCAAGCACCGCCGAGACATCTCGGTCGATCTCCCGCGCACCTCCCGGCGCCGGCGCCGGGGTGGACGAGGCGCTCGCGGGCGAGGGCAGGTCCGAGGTCATCGGAGCGAGATCGCCGTACGTCCTGGCCTTGTACGTCAGGTCGAGCCGCTCCTCCAGCTCCGCCAGCGTCAGCCGACCGTCGCCCGCGGCCTCGCGGAGGGTCTCGGCGACGCCGTCGCGGTCCCTGTCGGAGGGGCGGACGACCGCGCGATCGGGCAGGTCGGCCATGTGCGTAAGCGTACCGGCACTGTCGCCCGTGTCCCCGTAGCTTGTCAGTATCTCAG
>JBOHBN010000313.1:0-9743 GCA_050698355.1 Streptosporangiales bacterium
GGTTGGTGCCGCCGCCGAGGTACTTCGCGCTCGGCTCGGCGGCGGCCCGGAGGGCGGACTCGGCGTCGGCCGGCTTAACGTACGCGAACGGCCTCATCGTGCGTCCACCCCGGCGACTTCCTTGATCGCGTCCACGATCCCGTTGTACGCGCCGCAGCGGCACAAGTTCCCGCTCATCCGCTCCCTGATCTCCGCCTCGCTGAGCACAGGCGACTCGGTCACGGCGCTGGGCATGCCGGCCTCGTACTCGGCCAGCATCCCGATCGCCGAGCAGATCTGGCCGGGCGTGCAGTAGCCGCACTGCAACCCATCGCGGCGTATGAACGCCTCCTGCAGCGGATGCGCCACTCCCTCGATCGTGGTGATCTCGTAACCGTCGTACTGGACGGCCAGGGCCAGGCACGCGTTGATCCGTGTACCGCTGGCGAGCACCGTGCAGGCGCCGCAGGCGCCCTGGTCGCATCCCTTCTTCACACCGGTCACCCCGAGCCGCTCGCGCAGCGCGTCGAGCAGGCTGACCCACGGCTCCACGTCGAGCGACTCGACGTGGCCGTTCACGTTCATCCGTATCTCGGTCACGTGACTCCTCCACGTCCAGAGCTCCGACGCTAACAGAACACCGTTTCCGTAACAAGTGGACGGTGTTCTGTTAAGCGGCACGCCAGTATGCTGACCGGGACATGACGCGGCCGACATTTCTCCGGGCCAGGCGGCCCGAGCACAAGCAGCAGCGGCGCGCGGCGATCCTTGACACCGCGCGCGAACTCGCGCGCGCCTCAGGGGTGCGCAACGTGAGCCTGGGCGCAGTCGCCGAGGCCGTCGGCCTGGCGAAGTCGAACATCGTGCGCTACTTCGGCACCCGCGAAGAGATCTACCTCGAACTGCTCACCGAGGAATGGTGCCAGTGGGCCGACACCGTGTCCGCTCGGCTGCGCGACGCCGGAGACACGGGCGACGCGGTGGCCGCCCTGGCCGAGACGATCGTGGCCCGGCTGCTGTTCTGCGACCTGCTCAGCCAGGTCTCCACCACCCTCGAGCGCAACGTGTCCGTCCCGGCCGCCCGCACGTTCAAACACGCTGTGCACGACCGCCTCGCCGAAATGGGCGCCGAGGTCGCCGGCGCCACGGACCTGACCGAGCGTGAAGGCCGCGAACTGGTAGCCGCGGCCAGCGGCCTGGCCGGCATGCTCTACCCGGCGGCCAATCCCTCGCCCGCGCTCGTCCAGGTCTACAACGAAGACCCCGAGCTGGCCGCCTCACACCCCGAGCTGCCCACCACACTCATCCGAATGCTCTCCGCGCTGGCGGCCGGCCTGCCCACCCTCAGGGACGAGCGGCGCCGCTGACGCACGCGCCGGATGGTCCGCCGCTATGCCGGGCGGTCGTCGCGGTCGGGGGTGGTCAGGTACAGGGTGGCCATGTCGACGACCTGTTCACACCATTGGGCCCAGGAGATCCCGTCGGGGGCGTTCCGGCCGATGACCGCCCGGTGGATGCAGGCGGCGGTGATCGTCCGAACGGAGATGGCCAGCGCGGTCGCCGGGTCGGAGCGGCGGACCTCGTCCAGGTGGGCGGTGGTCGCGTCAAGGAACAGCCGCTGGATGTTCTCCAGCGCCCGCCGGGACCGCTCGGACGACCCGATGGGGCGGGCACCGCCGACCACATGCGGGATGACGTGGGCGCCGGCGGAGAACCCGTCGGCCAGGGCGCGGGTGAACACGTCGATGACCTCGCGCAGGCCACCGTCGGCGGAGTCGAGGGCCGCGGTGATGTCGTCCTCCACCCGGGTGAGCAGCCGGTCCTTGACCGCGGTCAGCAGTTGCTCCTTGCCGTCGAACCGGCGGTAGATCGCGCCCACCGACAGGCCGGCCCGCTCCGCGACGGCGGCCATGTTGAGGTCGTCGAACCCGGTGGCGACCAGCTCCTGCTCCGCCGACACCAGGATCCGCTGCAACGCCACACGGCTTCGCGCCTGCCGCGGCGGGCGGAAGCCAAGCGGGGCGTTCTCCGAAGCCACGTGCTCGACGTTACCGGCAGGCCGGCCGGATGAGGTAATGGCCGGAGACGGTTCGGCGGCTACGTATAGCGACGAGCTTTGACAATCGCGTGCCCGGCTGGTTCTATTGCGAATAGAAGTTCATATTCGCGTTGAGGGGTGTTCATGACGAACAGCACCGGCGAACTCGCCGACCTGGAGCTTCCGGTCACGCGCGGCTGCCCGTTCGCGGCGCCCGAGGGATACGCGCGGCTGCGCGAGCAGGCGCCGATCAACAAGGTCCGCCTGGTCAGCGGCGCCGAAGCGTGGGTCGTGTCCGGGCACGAGGAGGGCCGGGCCGTCCTCGCCGACCGGCGATTCTCCTCCAACCGGGCCGGCGAGGGCTTCCCGATCGTCGACCCTGACCCCGGGCTGCGGAAGCGGATCGGCGGCGGCCAGACGCGGACGATGATCAGCATGGACGGCGAGGAGCACGCCGCGACCCGGCGCGCGGTGCTCGGCGAGTTCACCATGAAGCGGCTGAACGCCATGGAGCCGCGGATCCAGGCGATCGTCGACGGCTTCATCGACGACATGCTGGCCACCGAGAAGCGCCCGGTCGACCTGGTGCAGGCGCTGTCACTGCCGGTCCCATCGCTGGTGATCTGCGAGCTGCTCGGCGCGCCGTACACCGACCACGACTTCTTCCAGAGCCGTACCGGCACGGCGATCCGCCGGAGCGTGCCGCCGGAGGATCGGCAGCGCGCATTCGCCGAGCTGCGCGCCTACATGGACGACCTGGTCACCCGCAAGGAGGCCGAACCCGGCGACGACCTGTTCAGCCGGCTGATCGCCAAACAGCGCGAGGACGGCACCCTCGACCACGCAAGCCTGGTGAGCATGGCCTTCCTGCTGCTGGGCGCCGGCCACGAGACCACCGCGAACATGATCTCCCTCGGCGTGATCGGCCTGCTGAACCACCCGGAGCAACTGGCCCGGATCACCGCCGACCCGGCCAAGACGCCGATGGCCGTGGAGGAACTGCTGCGCTACTTCTCCATCGCCGACACGGTCACCTCCCGCGTCGCGACCGAGGACGTGCAGATCGGCGACGTGACGATCAAGGCAGGCGAGGGGGTGGTCGTCTCCGGGCTGTCCGCCGACTGGGACCCACAGGTGTTCGCGACCCCCGAGGAACTGGACGTCGAGCGCGGCGCCCGCCACCACATCGCCTTCGGGTTCGGCCCGCACCAGTGCCTGGGTCAGAACCTGGCCCGGATGGAGCTGCGGATCGTGTTCGACACGCTGTTCCGCCGCATCCACGGCCTGCGACTGGCCGCGCCGGTCAACGAGCTCCCGTTCAAGACCGACGGCGGCCTGTACGGGGCGTACGAACTTCCCGTCACCTGGTAAGGAGCACACGTTGCTGATCAAGGCAGACACCGGCGTCTGCATCGGTTCCGGACAATGCGTCCTGACCGAACCCGCCGTATTCGATCAGGACGACGACGGCATGGTGACGCTGTTGACCGACCAC
This sequence comes from Streptosporangiales bacterium, assembly GCA_050698355.1. Lineage (GTDB taxonomy): Bacteria > Actinomycetota > Actinomycetes > Streptosporangiales > WHST01 > JBOHBN01. The sequence continues at coordinate 3,513 of JBOHBN010000313.1, forward strand.
CCCGACGGCGAGACCGCCGCGCACGCCCGGGAAGCGGTCGACCTGTGCCCGTCCCGTGCCCTCTCCATCACCGAGGAATAGCCCTCCCGACAGACACAAAGAAGGTATGCGTGAGTTCCGTACGTGTGGTGATCGTCGGCGGCGGGATCGGTGGTCTCACGGCGGCCCTGGCGCTGCGGTTCGCCGGGGCCGAGGTCGCCGTGTACGAGCAGGCCCCCGTCCTCGGCGAGGTCGGCGCGGGGGTGGCGCTCGCGCCCGCTGGCATGCGGGTCATGCGACGACTGGGTGTCGCCGAGGAGGTGACACGGCTCGCGGGCACGGTCGCCGCGGTCGAGGCCCGCCGGCTCCGCCATGGCAGGACCGAGCTTCGGGGTCGAGGGTTCCGCCATGGGCATGTACCGCCCCGACCTCGTCGAGACGCTGGCCGCGGCCCTGCCCGACGAGGTGCTTCACACCGGGCATCGATGCGTCACATTCAGCCAGGATCAGCGATCGGCGCGGGTCGCGTTCGACAACGGCGTCAGCGTCGAGGCCGACATGATCGTCGGCGCCGACGGCATCCACTCCGTACTGCAACATCATGTCGTGAAGCCGCGGCCCCCGGTGTTCTCCGGCAGGACCGCCTACCGCGGGGTACTGCCCGCGGACCGGTTGCCCGACTGGCCGCGCCACGCGTGCGTCCTGTGGAACGGCGAGGGCAAGCGCTTCCTCACGTTCCCCGTACGCGCAGGCGAACTGCGCAACTACGTGGGATTCGTGCCCGCGGACGAGCAGATGCGCGAATCATGGTCAGCTCCAGGGTCTCCCGCGGCGTTGGCCGCCGAGTTCTCCGGCTGGGACCCCCGGCTGAGTGGGCTGATCGCCCAGATCGAGACGACATTCCGGGGGGACTCTACGACCGCGATCCCCTGACCCACTGGACGCGCGGCCGGCTCACCCTGCTGGGCGACGCCGCACACGCCATGCTGCCGCACATGGGCCAAGGAGCCAACCAGTCCATCGAGGACGCGATGGCACTGACCACCCTGATCCGGGGTCTCAACACCACCGATATCCCCCAAGCACTGATCCACTACGAACGGCTACGACGCGCCCGCACCGCATTGATCCAACAAGGCTCCCGAGCCAACGGCATGCGCATGAACTCACGAGACACGATGAGCATGGATCGACCCGGAATCGACGACTACGACATCGAAACTGAAGCCGAAGCACGACGGTAACCGATCATCGCCGGACCAACCTTCACTGAACACCCGGCGAAGCCGGGCAGGCGTGAGAAAGCCCTGACCAGCGGAGTCTCACATAGATGGTACGCAAAGATTCTCAGTGACCTGGGGGGGTATCCGTACGCTCATCCCAGTGTCGACTCGACGATGTCGGCCCGACAGATAAACGCGAACGCTTCCGGCCAACTCGTCGTTCGACTGATACCTGCAGTAGCGGTCTACTACACCGCCAGCAGCCATCCGCTGACCTGCGTGAAGTCCAGCGCAGGCGGCAACCGCGACACGTATTCGACAGAGCCTGGCACGAATTGGGCCAATATGCTCCACGCGACAGGTCCGGCCGAGCCTCAGCCGCGAGGCTGGAACATCGAGGAGGTGGGATCCAATGATGTTCCAGCCTGCCGCCATATCGACCATCTGTCGCTTACGTGGCACTCCTGTCCAGATTGCCTGCTTCATCCTGTCGCGCCAGTGACGCCAGTCGCGCCTGTCACGCCAGTGTTAGGACCACCGGCGCGACAGGGTTGGTAAGGGATCCAGCTGGTACGGCCGGTCAGCGTGGGATCAGCGTCTCCGAGCAACACCCGCGACCGCAACCGTCTATCCGGCCGAGCCCTCACGCGCATTTGTCCGTGGACGTGCCTTGACCCACCGACGAATCGTGGCCGGCCGCCAGACGGGCTCACGACCGATGCGCCGGTCAGCAGGAGGCATCTGTCCGCGAGCGGCGTAGGACCGCACTGTCGAGGCCGCTACCTCGAGGTAGCGGGCAACATCCTGCGTCGTCCACCAGTCCCTGGGGAGTTCGTCGGCCATTGCTGCAGGTTACAGCGCTTGCGCTGGTTCGTCGCGGCGTGCTCCGGTCGGCCATATGCGCGTGATCGGTAATCCTCGGTCGCGGGCCACTTGGACGATGTCAGCGGTGCCGCCGTAGCCGCGGGCGGCCTGCCCGTCCCACACGGCGAAGAGGCGACCGGCGCTGTCGAGCATCGTCTTGCTCGCCTCCATATGCGCCTCAGATGTCGATTCGATCCGGCCTAGCCGGCGTACGGTCGCGGCGTTCGCGATCAGCTCGTCGTAGCTTGCGTGAGCGTCGGCCGGTAGCCCGTCGCGGTACTGCTTGGCTGGGACGACGACCTCCAGCGTGCCGCCGGCGTCGAGGACCGCGCGGGCGAACAGCTGGTCGGCTCCGTCGGCGAGGCAGCTGACGCCAACCAGGTCGCTCCGGTCGATCTCGGCGAGTTGGTCGCGGATGGCCCGGTCGACCAGCCGCTCGGTCGCTGCGGGCAGTCCGCGGTGCCCGGTGATCGCAATCCTCATGGTGCCGTCCCTGTCGTGTACGCGCTGTGGAGCTGCTGGTCGAGCGACTCGGTGAGTTGGCGAGGCACGTTCGGCAGACCGAACCGGAAGTCGCGAACGGCCTGGCAGACGCGCTCGGACTCGTAGCTGCGACCTATCGCATACGCCTGGGTCGCGATCTCGCACGCGGTGTCGACGTGACCGGCTGCGACAAGACCGCGGGCTCGTTCGACGGCCGCGACCGCTGCCTGCTTAGGGCTGCGGGTCAGGCCGTTGGCGTCGTCGAAGGCGCGCTCCGCGATCTTCGGTGCGCCGAGTCGCGCTGCTGCGATGGCGCGGTAACTAGCGATCTTCGGGAGGTCGAATATGAACACCCATGGCCACACGGGATCCTTGTCCAACGCGGCCTCAGCATGCCGTTCGGCCGCGTCCAGCGACTTCAACGCCGTTCTATCGCCAAGGTGCCCGAGTGCGACGCCAGCCAGGGCCGCCAGCCATGCCCGCGCTGTTGGCGGCGCGGAGCGCGGGAGACGCGCCTCAGCATCCCGCAAGAGCCGAAGCCCGTTGGTCGCGTCACCAACATCCGTGGCGTACTGGCCGTAGCTGCCCTGCATGTAGATGGCAAGCAGGCCATGACCAGACTGCTGAGCCGCATTGATGGAGGTGCGATAGAAGCGCCGCACCTGCGCTGGCTCGACAAGATCGGCATGCAGCCACGCGGCTAGGCCAGCGACCTCGCTGACCGCGGCAGAAAGACGCTGTCGCTGCTTGCCCGTGGTACGGCGAGCGAGATCGTACGCCAAGGCAAGGTGTGCGTTGACCGGCTGCACAAGTGCCCTTGACGGCGTGCGTTACTGCCCACCGACACCCAGGTCATACGCGACGCGCTGGTCAAACTCGACGCCGCACTCCTTGTCATCGACCCGCTGATGGCGTACCTCGACGACAGAGTGAACGCGCACCGCGACCAAGACATCCGCCGCGCCCTCGCCCCGCTTATGCGCGTCGCCGACGACACCGGCGCCGCAGTGATCCTCGTCCGCCACCTCACCAAGGGCGACTCATCCAACGCGGTCTACCGCGGCGGCTCCATCGGCATCATCGGCGCCGCCCGCCTCGGCTACGCCATCGCCCACGACCCGCACGACGACACCCGCGCCGTCCTCGCACCCACCAAGGCCAACATCGCCGCGATGCCCACCGCGCTGGCGTACCGGCTTGTCCATGACGAGCGGCACGGCTGCGCTCGCATCGTCTGGCACGGGCCCGTCGGCTACACCGCCACCGATCTCCTCCGCCCACCCGCCGAACCCGACCAGACCACCGAATGGCTCACCGGCTACCTCACCGACCACGACGGGCAGGCGCCGGCGTCGGAGGTGTTCCACGCCGCCGAGCAGGCCGGCATCGCTGCGCGCACGCTGCAACGTGCACGGTCGCGCGCCCGCGTCATCACCCGCCGCGAGGGCTTCCCTTCGCACACCGTCTGGCGGCTCCCCAGCTCGCCTGACGCCAGTCATGCCACGCCCTCTAAAGCTGGCGCGACAGGCACGACTGGCGCCACTGGCGCGACAGGAGCAACCCGGCAAACCAGACCAACCGACATCGGGCCGTGCGCGCGCTGCGGCGGACCCACCCGCCGTTACGGGCCCGATGCCGACGGACCCACCTGCACCAACTGCCGCAACACCCGAGGAAGGACCGCATGACCACGACACCGCACAAGAAGACGGGCCCCGACGCCGCGCCGGCAAGCAACCGCGCCGGGGCCCCTACCAACCCGAAGGAAGGCACCACCATGGTTACCCGGAATCGACCCGGCGCCAAGCCCGCGAGTCGCAGTCATCTGACTGTCGTCGAGTTCTGCGCCGAGTTAGGCATCGCCCGCTCCACCTTTTACGACTGGCGCGCGGCCAAGAAGGCACCCCGCTGCATCAAGCTCCCCAACGGCGACATCCGCATCCGCCGCACTGAGTACGAGACCTGGCTCGCCAACCTGGAGGACGCCGCGTGAGCAGTTACGACGTACGCATCTGGGGCATCCGGCGCTACAAGGGCAAGAGAGCTATTACCTACACGGTTCGCTGGGCCGTCGCGGGCAAGCCGTTCCCTGAGACGTTCGCGACACGAAAGCTTGCCGAGAGCTTCCGAGCCAAGCTCCTCACCGCCGCCCGAGAAGGCGTTCCATTCGATGAACAGACCGGGCTGCCCGAGCCGATGGCCCGCGCGCAGAACTCGCGGTCCTGGTACGAGCATGCGTGCGCGTTCGTCGACATGAAGTGGCCGCACGCGTCCGCCCGACACCGCAAAAGCATCGCCGAGGCACTAGCGAACGTGACACCCGCGCTCCTCGCCACCGACCGTGGCAAACCGGACCCGGACGAGCTGCGACACGCGCTGCGAACGTGGTCGTTCAACACGACCGCTCGGCACTCCGACGACGCAGTGCCAAGTGCAGCCCGATGGGCATCGGTGAATACCTTGAAGGTGTCCGAGCTTGCAGACACAGCTGTTATCCGCCGCGCCCTCGACGCGCTCGCCGTGACGCTCAACGGTAAGGCAGCAGCACCGACGACGATCGCCCGCAAGCGCGCCGTCTTCTACGGCGCCCTCCGCTACGCCGTCGAGCTTGGCCACCTCGACGCGAACCCAATCGACAGGGTGCAGTGGGTTACGCCGAAGAGTGCCGAGACTGTCGACCGGCGAGTTGTCGTCAACCCGAGCCAGGCTCGCTCGCTACTGACCGCTGCACGCAGCATCGCGCCGGCGCTCGAAGCCTTCTATGCCACGATCTACTACGCCGGGCTCAGGCCGGCCGAGGTGCTGCACCTCCGCGAGTCCGACTGCAAGCTCCCCGACGAGGGCTGGGGCGAGTTGCTACTGACGGGATCGACCCAGCATGTCGGCCGAGCATGGGCAGACGGCGACGACGCACGCGAGGACCGCGGCCTCAAGCACCGGCCGCGGCGTGACACCCGCCATGTTCCAGCCTGTCCAGACCTGGTCCGCATCTTGCGCCGACACCTACATGAGTTCGGAACCGGGTCGGATGGCAAGCTCTTCGTGGTCCGTGCGCGTCCGTACGGGACACCGGCCGCCAAGCCGTATGCGAACGTGGTCTCGCCGGTCACCTACGCGAAGGTCTGGCGTAAGGCACGCGGGGCTGCCTTGACGAAGGCACAGGCGGACAGTCCGCTCGCGCGGCGCGCGGCGCCCGTACGACCTCAGACACGCGTGCCTGTCGCTTTGGCTCAACGCGGGCGTACCCGCGACCCAGCTCGCCGAGTGGGCCGGCCACAGCATGCACGTGCTCATGCGCGTCTACGCCAAGTGCATCTACGGCCAGGAGGACGCTCCCACTGGGCAGACAGTCTCCATAGGTGTTCCAGCCCCACGACGCGAGATGCGGCGCTTTATCGAGGCCTGCGCATCACGACGGAGTGTAGGGAAGGGGATCCCCGGTTACCATACAGTCTGGTATTCTTAATGCCACCTCGCCCAAGCGATTGGGTTCAGCCTTACCGTGTATCAGCTTTGACCCGGATCAGTTGGGGATTCCCCGGGACGGGCTTGCGCCGACGTGAGCGGACGTGCGCCGTCTACGGTGGGTACGGGAGGATAACCATGACCGATGAGGCAACCCCGATCGCGTACACCGGGCTTCAGCGGGGCACGCCGATGCTGGCCCGGTCGGGTCGACGGT
>JBOHBN010000314.1:0-11340 GCA_050698355.1 Streptosporangiales bacterium
CGCTATAGCGAGCTGAGCTACTGACACGTTTTCAGCGGCCGTCGAGGACGGTCAGGGCCTGGTCGAACCACGGGGTGAAGCCCGCGGGGTCGCGGGCCAGCTCCGCGCGCAGCGCCTCCGGCTCGACCCAGCGCCAGTCGCTGACCTCGGCGGGGTCGACGTCCGGCGGTGCGCCGCCCCGTCCGAACAGCACGTGGTCGTACTCGTGCTCCACGTAGCCCGACGCGGCGTCCGCGGCCTGGTAGGTGAAGACACCGCGCTCCTCCAGCCGCGCGCCGTGTAGACCCAGCTCGTCGGCGAGCCGCTCGGCCGCGCTGTCGCGTACGTCGTGGCCGGGCGCCGGATGGCTGCAACAGGTGTTTGACCACAGCCCAGGGAACCGCCACTTGTGCTCGGCCCGGCGCTGCAGCAGCAGGCGTCCCGCCTCGTCGGCCCAGAACACCGAGAACGCGCGGTGCAACCGGCCCGGAGCGCGATGCGCGTCCACCACGTCGAGGGAGCCAAGTGGCGTGCCGTCCGAAGCGACGAGCTCCACGATGCGCCGGTCGACGCGGGGGGTGGCGGTGGTTGTCGACATGGCACCTACCTTGCCATGCGGGCCTCAGGTAATTGATTCCTTGTAGCTGCTCGCCTTGTTGTTCGGCTGGTTCAAGGGCAGCCGCCGTCGGGCAAACGTCGCCTGCGGCCAGCCCGCGACCGCGTTTCACGGTCCACGACCCCTGACCACGGAATCGACCATCTCCCGCTAGCCTGGCGCGACCGGATTCCTGGGGGATCGTCGTACGAAGGGGTGCGCATGGCCGAACGGGTACGCGGCGTGGTGGCCGCGGGCAAGGGCGAGCCGGTGGAGGTTCGCACGATCGTGGTGCCCGACCCCGGCCCGGGTGAGGCGCGGGTGACGGTGCAGGCCTGCGGGGTCTGCCACACCGACATGCACTACCGCGAGGGCGCGATCGAGGACAAGTTCCCGTTCCTGCTGGGGCACGAGGCGGCCGGCGTGGTCGAGTCGGTCGGCCCGGACGTCACGAGCGTCAGCCCCGGCGACTTCGTCGTGCTCAACTGGCGCGCCGTGTGCGGGGTGTGCCGGGCGTGCCGGCGCGGCCGCCCGTGGTACTGCTTCGACACGTTCAACGCCACACAGCCGATGACGCTCGACGACGGCACCGAGCTGGCGCCCGCACTCGGCATCGGCGCGTTCGCCGAACGCACGCTCGTCGCGGCGGGGCAGTGCACCAAGGTCGACCCGTCGGCGCCGCCGCAGGTCGCCGGGCTGCTCGGCTGCGGGGTGATGGCGGGACTCGGCGCGGCGATCAACACCGGCAACGTCGGGCGCGGCGACTCGGTCGCCGTGTTCGGCTGCGGCGGTGTCGGTGACGCGGCGATCGCCGGCGCCCGGCTCGCGGGCGCGCGCCGGATCATCGCCGTCGACGTCGACGACAGGAAGCTCGACTGGGCGCGGCAGTTCGGCGCGACGCACACCGTCAACTCCAGGGAGGCCGACCCGGTCGCGGAGATCCAGTCGCTCACCGACGGCAACGGGGTCGACGTGGCGATCGAGGCGGTCGGGCGCCCGGACACGTTCACCCAGGCGTTCTACGCTCGCGACCTCGCGGGCACGGTCGTCCTCGTCGGCGTGCCCGAGCCGGACATGAGGCTCGAGCTGCCGCTGATCGACGTGTTCGCGCGCGGCGGAGCGACGAAGTCGTCGTGGTACGGCGACTGCCTGCCGTCCCGCGATTTCCCGATGCTCATCGACCTGTTCCAGCAGGGGCGGCTCCCGCTCGACAAGTTCGTCACCGAGACGATCCCGCTCGACGGTGTGGAGGACGCGTTCGACCGCATGCGCCGCGGCGAGGTGCTCCGCTCCGTCGTGATGTTCTAAGACTTTGCTTCGGAACCGACCTTTGGGAATGAGGGGTAACGTGTTGGGGATCGCACCGCGAGTGCGGCCGCGTCGCGAGAGTGGTCGGGTTGGCTTCGACTGCGTTCCGAAGCGGGGTCTTAATGACTGATGCCCGGATCGAGAAGGTCGTGACCTCTGGCGTGTTCTCGCTGGACGGCGAGGACCACGACGTCGAGAACAACGTGTACCTCGTCGGCGACGACGACGAGGTCATCGTGATCGACGCCGCGCACGACGCCCAGGCGATCCTGGAGCAGGCCGGTGAGCGCGACATCCTCGCCGTGGTCTGCACGCACGGCCACAACGACCACGTGAACGCGGCGATCGAGGTAGCCGAGCGCGACGAGGCGCCGGTGGCGATGCACCGCGGCGACAAGCCGCTGTGGGCGATGGCGGTCGAGGACGAGGTCCCGGACATCGACATCGAGGACGGCGGCCAGTTCGAGGTCGCCGACATCACGCTGAGCGTGCTGCACACACCCGGGCACTCGCCCGGGTCGATCTGCCTGTACGCCGAGGACCTCGGCGTGCTGTTCAGCGGCGACACCCTGTTCCAGGGCGGACCGGGCGCGACCGGCCGCTCGTTCTCGGACTTCCCGACGATCCTCAACTCCATCGCGGAGAGCCTGCTCACCCTGCCGCGCCGCACCCGCGTGCTGCCCGGCCACGGCGACGAGACGACGATCGGCGCGGAGGAGAAGGACTACGACAACTGGGTGGAGCGCGGCCACTGAGGGGCCGCAAAGTGCTCATGTCGCCGCTATGGGGGCGACAAGGTGCCCATGCGGACCCGGGGGGAGACGGGTCCGGTGACCGTGGCGCACGGGCTGGGTAGGCTGTCTGGCAGAATGGACGACCGGACGGTGCGGCGACGCACCGGACCGCACACTTCACGTCCGAGGGCCCTCTCACCCCGTTCGTGCCCGAAGTGGGTGCCGTTCCCTACCGGCGCCCCGCCACCCAGAGTCACGTACGACGAGGAGTCACCACACCCGTGGCAGTCAAGATCAGGCTCAAGCGGATGGGCAAGATCCGTAGCCCTCACTACCGCATCGTGGTCGCGGACGCGCGCACCAAGCGCGACGGACGCCCGATCGAGGAGATCGGTCACTACCACCCGAAGCAGAACCCTTCGTTCATCCAGGTCAACTCCGAGCGGGTGCAGCACTGGCTGTCCGTCGGTGCGCAGCCGAGCGAGCCGGTGCTGAGCATCCTCAAGGTCACCGGCGACTGGCAGCTCTTCAAGGGCGAGCCGGGCGCCGAGGGCACCCTCCAGCAGCCGGCACCGCGGCCGGACCGGCAGGCGGCGTTCGCCGCGGCCTCCCAGCAGTCCGCGGCCGCGAGCGGCGCGCTGTCGCGCGAGTCCAAGGCGGCCGCGGCGGAGCAGTCCAAGCCCGCGGCGGACGAGTCCACGCCGGCAGAAGACACCACCTCCAGCGAGTCATGAGCGAGCGTCAGCGAGCGAATAATATGCACAGCGCCTATGCTCATGTAGCCGTTGAGCGAAGCGATGGGGGTGCATGAGCATGCTCGCCGAAGCTGTCGAACACCTGGTCCGCGGCATCGTGGGTCACCCCGACGAGGTACGGGTCCGTACCCGCAGCCTCCGCCGCGGCAAGGTGCTCGACGTCCGGGTCCACCCCGACGACCTCGGCCGGGTCATCGGTCGTGGCGGCCGCACGGCGCAGAACGTCCGCACGGTCGTCGACGCGCTCGCGCACGGCAGTCACCAGCGGGTCGACTTCGATGCCCACGGCGCGTCGCGGGAGAAGCGGCGTAACGGCGCCGGTCACTGATCCCGCTGCCGGCACCGTGAAGATCGTGGCCGGACGCGTCGTACGCCCCCATGGCGTGCGCGGCGACCTGCTCGTCGCCCCGCGCACCGACGAGCCCGAGCGGCGGTTCGCCTGCGGTCAGGTGCTCGACACCGAGGACGCCGGACCGCTGACCGTCGCCCGGGCGAGCCCGCACGGCGGACGGTGGATCGTCCGGTTCGCCGAGACCGCCGACCGGACGGCGGCGGAGGCCCTGCGCGGCGTGCTGCTGTACGTCGACTCCGATCGGCTGCCGCGAAGCGGCGACCCGGACGAGTTCCACGACACCGAGCTGATTGGGCTCGCCGCAGTCGACCCGAGCGGTGCCCCGATCGGCACGCTGGTCGACGTCCTCCACCCGGCTCAGGACGTGCTCGTGATCGAGCGTCCCGACGGCGGGGAGGCGCTCGTACCGTTCGTTCGCGTGCTCGTCCCGAGCGTCGACACCGCCGCCGGGCGGGTCGTGATCGACGCGCCGCCAGGACTCTTGGAGGGGGAGGGGTGAGCCGGCCGTGCGCATCGACGTGATCACGATCTTCCCCGACTACCTGGCTCCGCTCGGGCTCTCCCTGATCGGCAAGGCGCAGGAGACCGGGCGGCTCGACGTCCGCGTCCACGACCTGCGCGGCTGGACCCACGACGTGCACCGGTCCGTCGACGACACCCCGTACGGCGGCGGCGCTGGCATGGTGATGCGGCCGGAACCGTGGGGCGAGGCGCTGGACGCGGTCACGGCCCGTGACGACCGGGCCGCCCCGGCCCGTCTGATCGTCCCGACGCCCGGCGGGCGGCTCGTCACCCAGGCCGACGCCGAGCGGTACGCGGCCGAGCCGTGGCTGGTTTTCGCCTGCGGCAGGTACGAGGGCATCGACGCGCGGGTGGTCGACGAGTACGCCGGGCGGATGCCGGTGGAGGAGGTCTCCATCGGCGACTACGTGCTCGCCGGCGGCGAGGTCGCCGTGCTCGTGCTGGTCGAGGCGCTCGCGCGGTTGCTGCCGGGCGTGCTCGGCAACCCCGCGTCGCTCACCGAGGAGTCGCACGCCGACGGCCTGCTGGAGTACCCCGCGTACACCAAGCCGGTGGTGTGGCGCGGGCGGCAGGTCCCCGACGTGCTGCGGAGCGGCGATCACGCGCGCATCGCGCGGTGGCGGCGCGATGCCGCGCTGCTCCGTACGGCAGAGCGCCGGCCGGACCTGCTTGCGGCGGCTGAGCTGGACGAACGCGACCGGCAGGCCCTGGCCCCCGGCGAGCAGCACCGCCCCTGATTTCGCCCGTCCACCGCGGGTGTGGCAAACTGGAACGGCTCGTGTGCCGCCCCGGCGGCTGCGAGCTCACCTCACCGCGTGCCCTGTGAAGGACTTCATCATGCACCGCCTGGACGAAATCGACGCCGCCTCGATGCGCGCGGACATCCCCGACTTTCGCGCTGGCGACACCGTGAAAGTGCACGTGCGTGTCGTCGAGGGCAACAAGAGCCGCATCCAGGTCTTCCAGGGTGCCGTGATCCGCCGCCAGGGGTCGGGCCTGCGCGAGACGTTCACCGTACGCAAGGTGAGCTACGGCGTCGGCGTGGAACGCACCTTCCCGGTGCACACCCCGAGCATCGACCACATCGAGGTCGCCGCCCGTGGTGACGTGCGGCGTGCGAAGCTCTACTACCTGCGCGAGCGTCGGGGCAAGGCCGCCAAGATCAAGGAGCGCCGCGAGGTCTCGTCCGCATCCTGAGCCGGAAGGGGCGCACGCGGGGTCGATGAACGACGACAAGGACACCTCGACCAGGCGTCACGAGCCAGCAGGCAAGCACCGGTCCCCGCGGCGTTCTCGCGGGAAGCGCGACGAGCAACCGGACCCGGCCGAGAAGGAACCGGAGCGTACCGAGCCGGCCAGGGGCAAGGTCGCGTCGTTCTTCCGCGAACTGGTCATCCTCGTCGTCCTCGTGATCGTGCTCACCGCGCTGCTGCGCGGTTTCGTCTTCGGCGCGTACCGGATCCCGTCCGGGTCGATGGAGCAGACGCTCATGATCGGGGACAAGGTCCTCGTCAACAAGCTCGTCTACCACTTCCGTGGCATCGAGCGCGGCGACGTCATCGTGTTCAACGGTGCGGGCTCGTGGACGCCGAAGATGAAAAGCGACAAGGACCTCGGGACGGTCCAGGAGGTCCGGCGGTGGGTCGTCGAGTTCTTCGGCGGCACGCCGGTGGGCGAGGAGGACTTCATCAAGCGGGTCGTCGGCGTGCCCGGCGACAAGATCGCGTGTCGCAGGACCGATCAGGGTTTCCGGATGTTCGTCAACGGCACGCGGCTGAAGGAGCGTTCGTACCTCTACCCGGGCGATGCTCCGTGCGCCAAGAGGTTCGCCGGCCGGGAGGCGATCACCGTGCCGAAGGGCCGGTTGTGGGTGATGGGAGACCACAGGTCGCTCTCCGCGGACTCGCGCGCGCACCTCGGTGACGGGCACCTCGGCACCATCCCCGAGGACAAGGTCATCGGCCGCGCCTTCGTGATCGTCTGGCCCGTCGACCGCTGGTCGACCCTGTCGCAGCCGGACACGTACCACCAGCGGGCGCTCGAGGGCGCGCTGCCGCTGCCGGGGAGCGGAGGCTCCGCCCCGCCGGTTCAGCTCGCGGGTGCGCTGCTGCTCACGGCTGGCGGTGCGCTACGGCGGCGCCGCAGTATGGAGACATGACCCTGGCGCGCGAGCGTACGTACCGGGTAAGGCGCGACTCCGGCCTCTACGGCTACGAGCGCGCCCTCGCCCGATCGGGTCTCGCGCCGGTCGCGGGTGTCGACGAAGCCGGGCGGGGGGCGTGCGCCGGGCCGCTGGTGGTCGGCGCGGCGATGCTTCCGACGGGCCGCCGGGGCGAGATCCCCGAGCTGAACGACTCCAAGATGCTGACCGCCGCGGCCCGGGAGCGGGTGTACGCGGCGGTCGTGCGGCGGGCGCTGGCCTGGAGCGTCGTGGTGATCCCGGCTGCCGATTGCGACCGGCTCGGCATGCACGTCGCGGACATCACCGGCATGCGCAGGGCGCTGTCCACCCTGACCGTCCGGCCCGGGTACGTCCTCTCCGACGGCTTTCGCGTGGACGGTCTCGGGGTACCAGGCCTGGCCGTACCCAAGGGGGACGCCGTCGCCGCGTGTGTCGCGGCGGCGTCGGTGATCGCCAAGGTGACCCGGGACGCGCTGATGACCCAGCTGCACGAGAAGTTCCCCGCGTACGGGTTCGACGAGCACAAGGGTTATGTCACCCCCGGACACAGCGCCACGCTGCGGCGGCACGGTCCGTGCTCGGAGCACCGGCGGCGGTTCGGCAACGTGCTGGTGGCGATGCGCCACAATGACCAGGTGGCGACGGAGCTGGTCGAGGAGGTGGGGAGCATATGAGCGCCGAGGATCTCGAGAAGTACGAGACCGAGATGGAGCTGCAGCTCTACAAGGAGTACCGCGACGTGCTCGGCCTGTTCCGGCACGTCGTGGAGACCGAACGTCGCTTCTACCTCACCAACGACGTCGACGTGCAGACCCGTACGTCCGGCACGGGCGAGGTGTACTTCGAGGTCACCATGGAAGACGCCTGGGTGTGGGACATGTACCGTTCCACCCGATTCGTGAAGAACGTCCGCGTCGTCACGTTCAAGGACGTCAACGTCGAGGAGCTGGCGAAGAGCGACCTCGAGGTCCCGAAGGACGACAGCCTCTAGCCACCTCCGACCTCGTGAAGGGCACCTTGACGGTGCTATCACCCTGTCGTGGGCACCTTCACGCATCGGCGACGGCCAATCCCCACACGCCCGCAGGTGCGAATTACTGTGGACGGCAGGAACGTCGCTGGGATGGAGAGCACCGATGGAAGCGATCGTGCGGGAATCGGTGCCACCGGTCTGGCCGGGCACGTACATGCAGGCCGGTGACGTGCCGATGTACGTCCGGCACGCGCCGGCGGAGTCGTCGGACGCGGAACCCGGCGTGTTCGTCCACGGGCTCGGCGGCGGCTCGTCGACCTGGACCGACCTGATGAACGTGCTGCGTGACCGCATCGACGGGTACGCGCCGGACCTGCCGGGATTCGGGTCCTCGCCGCCACCATCTCGTGCGGCGTACTCCGTGACGGCCCAGGCCGAGGCCGTCGTCGCCCTGATCGAGCACACCGGTGTGCCTGTGCACCTGTTCGGCAACTCCGTCGGAGGTGCGGTCGCGGTACGAGTGGCCGCCGAGCGTCCGCAGCTGGTCAGGACGCTCACCTTGACGTCCCCGGCCCTGCCGGATCTGCGCCCGCGCCCGGCCCTCGCCGGTCTGCTCGCCCCCCTGGTCCCCGGCGTCGGGTCGATGGTGCTGCGCCAGGCCGGCCGGCGCACGCCCGACGAGCAGGCGCGTCTGGTGCTGAACGGGCTGGCGGGCAATCCGGCGCGCATACACCCGCAGCGCGTGGCCGACACCGCCGCCGAGATCGCGGTGGCGGCCGACTGCCCGCACCTGCGCGACGCCTACATGGGGGCCTTGCGCGGGATCGTCGCCGACTACCTGCGCCGCGGCCCGGGCGGTCTGTGGCCGGCCGCCGGCCAGGTGCGCGCACCGACGCTCATCGTTTACGGCGCCGCCGACCCTATGGTCGACGCCCGGCATGCCGCGCGGGCGGCCCGCGCGTTCCGCGGCTCGCGCGTGCTGGTGCTCGGCGGGGTCGGCCACCTCGCCCAGCTGGAGGAGCCGCGCGTCGTCGCCAACGCGTTCCGCACCCTCGTCGCGCCGCACGGCTGACCCGCGCGTCACCGTTGGCCGCGGAGACCGCGACCATCCGCGCGTTCATCGACGCCGTGACCGAAGACGCCGGCCGGAACGCCGGCAGTCCATCGTTGAGCCCCGCTTAACACCCGCGCGCCGAACTCCCGTTGAGCGCCGTTGGCACCCCGCGCAGGGTGAGGGGCACGGATGCTGCCCCACGATCCTCGCTGCGACCGTTCAGTAGCCTGCTCGGACTGATCACCGTCGGCCCCGGCGCGTTCGTCGTCGGTACGGCTGACCTTGTCATCGTCGGCGTCCTCGACCGCGTCGCCGCCGACCTCGGCGTGTCGATCAGTACGGCAGGCCAGCTGGTCACGGCGTATGCCCTCGGCATCTCCCTCGGCGGGCCGCTGGTCACCGCCGCGACCATCCGGGTCGGCCGACGCACCATGCTCCGGGTGTCGCTCGCCTGCTACGTGGGCGGCAACCTGCTCGCCGTGTTCGCGGTGGGCTTCGGGATGCTCGTCGCGGCCCGGATCATCACCGGGTCGATCCACGGTCTGTTCATCGGCGTGGCCTCGATGGTGTCCGCCGGTCTCGTCCCGCCCGAACGCCGGGGGCGCGCGATGGCGGCGGTGTTCGGTGGGATCGCGATCGCGACCGTGCTCGGGGTGCCGCTGGGCACGCTGGTCGGTGAGGAGGAGGGTCAGCGACAAGCGGCTGCGGCCCGGGGGCGTGCGGGTCGCGTACACCTAGGTCGCCCCGGACAGCGTCGCTCTGGCCCGCATCGGTGGGCTGATCGACGACGGAAAGGTGCGGGTCAACGTCGACGAGGCGCTTCCACTCGAGAGCGCCGCCACCGCGCACGCCACCGGGGAGAAGGGCCACGCGCGCGGTGTGCTCGTCCTCGACCTGCGCTGACCGGCTTCCTCAGGTACGCAGCAACCGGTCCAGGCGCAGCGCCGCGCCGGCGGAGCCGAGCACGGCGAGCACGAGCAGGTAGGCCAGGTGCACCGCGGTTTCCCCGGAGAGCGAGCCGGTCGTGAGCTCGCGGACGAGCTCGACGGCCTGGGTCAGCGGCGTCCACCGCACCACCGGCTGGATCCAGCTCGGGTAGACCTCGATCGGGAAGAACGTCGCCGACAGCATGAACAGCGCCATGATCACGAAGCCGAGGTAGTCGAAGTCCTGCCAGCTGCGCATGTACGTGGCGAGCGCCATGCCGGCGGCGCCGAACGCGAAGCCGATCAGCAGGGTCGCCGGCAGGGCAAGCAGGCCATACCACGAACCGACGTACCCCAGGCCGGCCATCAGCGCGAGGAACGCACCGGAGTAGCAGCCGCCGCGGGCCAGCGCCCAGCCGATCTCCCCGAGCGCGACGTCGATCGGTCGCATCGGCGTGGCCAGGATCGCGTCGTAGAGCTTGGCGTACTTCATCCGGCCGAACATGTTGAACGTGGTCTCGGTGAGCGCACCGTTCATCGCGGCGGCCGCGAGCATGGCCGGCGCGACGAACGCCGGGTACGGCACCGCACGCCCGCCGACGTCGATGGTGCCGACGAGCGCGCCGAGCCCGATGCCGAGCGAGAACAGGTAGAACACCGGCTCGAAAAAGCCGGAGGCGAACACGAGCCAGCCGCTGCGGTAGGCGACGACGTTGCGCTCGAACATCCGCCGGGCCTTGCCGGTGGACGTCATCGTCCGGGCGACGACCGCTGACGTGAGCACGGCTAGACCACCAGCCTTCGGATGAACAGCCGCCGCGCCAGCAGGAAGCCCGCGATGGTCCACGCGGCGAGGTACGCGATGTGGAGCGCGGCCATCCCGGCGACAGGCTGGCCCGCGACCAGGGCACGGCACAGATCGATGCTGTGCCACAGCGGCGACAGGTACGCGATCGGCTGGACCGGGTCGGGCAGCTGGCTGATCGGGAAGAACGTGCCGGAGAACAGGAACAGCGGCACGTTGCCGAACCGGAACAACAGCGAGAAGGACTTCTCGTCCTCCCGGCTGATCGCGAACGCGTACACCGGCGTCGCGATCGACAGCCCGCTGAGGACCGCGACCGGGATCGCCAGCGCCGCCCACGGGGTGTGGATCACGCCGAACACCGCCATCGCGACGAAGTACGCGACCGCGGTCATCGCCGCGCGCACGCCGACCCACGCGAGGTTGCCGAGGACGACGTCGGTGGCGTCGAGCGGCGTGGCGAGCATGGCGTAGAAGCTCTTCTCCCATTTGACCTGTGATACGACCGGCCAGGTGCACTCGCCGACGACGATGAGCACCACCGAGGCAGCGAGCAGGCCGGGGGCGAGGAACTCCAGGTAGGAAAGGCCGCCGAGCGCGGCGGTGGATCCCGGCCGGTCGACCAGTGCGCCGACGCCGAATCCCATGGCGCCGAGATACACCAGTGGCACGAGGAACGTGGAGAAGATGCTTCCCCGCCAGGTGCGCCGGTACCCGTACAGGTAGCACTCGAACGCGCGGCCCGCGAGCGTGCGCCCGCGCGGTCGGGCGCTTGCCCCGTTGACCGGTACGTCGCTAGCGCTCATCGTCAGTCCACCAACGTCCGGCCGGTGAGGCGGAGGAACACGTCCTCGAGCGTGCTGCGGCGTACGAGCGCGCTGAGCGGGCGCAGGTCGCGCTCGTGGCAGGCGGCGAGCGTGTCGTCGCCGTCGTCGCTGTAGAGCAGCAGCCGGTCGGGGAGCACCTCCATGCGGTCGACGAGGCTCTCGACCTTCGGCGCGATCTCCGCGTGGTCGGGCAGGTCGAACCGCAGCTCGACGACCTCGCGGGTGGAATAGCGCGCGATCAGCTGATGCGGTGAACCCTCCGCGGCGATGAGACCCTTGTCCATCACGACGAGCCGGTCGCAAAGCTGCTCGGCCTCGTCCATGTAGT